>JBBQUA010000102.1:0-17354 GCA_038212905.1 Hyphomicrobiales bacterium | reverse complement strand
CCGCTCGAGGTCCGCGCCATCGCCGATGGCGACGCCGCCCAGGGCATCAAGGGCATGGACCCGATTTCGACCGGCCAATTGAGCCGCGACGAGATCGAAAAGGGCGAAAAAGACCCGAATTACCGGCTCAAGCTCGGTGAGAGCAAGGTGACCTTGCCGCCGCAGGCCAAGAAGAAGGGCCCGCGCTATACCCCGGTGTCGCGCCGCCACGAGCGTCCCAGTGCGATCCTGTGGCTGGTGCGCAACCACCCCGAATTGAAGGACGCCCAGATCATGCGTCTGGTCGGCACCACCAAGACCACGATCGCCAGCGTGCGCGACCGCACCCACTGGAATGCCTCGACCTTGACCCCGATGGACCCGGTGACATTAGGCCTGTGCTCGCAGATCGAGCTCGATTTCGAGGTGCAGCGCGCCGCCAAGGAAAAGCCGATCGAGTCAGCCTATGGCGGCGCCACCTTGCTGCCGGCCTCGGAAACCACCGCCCGCAAGGAGCCGGAATACGAGCCCAGCGAGAAACAGCGCGACGACCTCAACGTCCATGCGGTGTTCGCCAAGCTGAAGGGCATCGGCGGCGGGAAGAAGCAGGACGACGAGGACTAAGGGGGCGATCGCCTTCAAGCTCGCGCAGGATAGCACGCTACGCCGCATCAACACCGGTCGTCATCCCCGCGCAGGCGGGGATCCAGTACGCCGCGATCTCTCGATTGATTACAGCCGCCTCTGGAATACTGGGTCACCCGCCTTCGCGGGGATGACAGCAGGGTGTCGCGCAGCAACCGCTCAGGTCACGCAACGGCCGGGCTGCAGCTGCTTCGCCACTTCGGTCAGCACGCTGACCGAGGGCTCGCACGCCACCATCGTCTGGCGGCGGTCGCCGGACTTGAACAGCGAGGGTGCGACGGGGCTATTGCGGGCGGCGGTCTCGGGCTTCCTGGCGACCGGCACCCGGACCAGAACCGAGGTATCGGAAAGGCTCGCGGGGCGCAGCGAGATGGTCTGCGTCTGCTCGGCCGATTCGACGATGCCAGCGGCGCGATCGGTCTTGGCCGAACGATTGATGGTGGTCACCGGCGTGTCATTGCGAGCCTGCTGGCTGCGAGCGAGATCGTGGCCAGAAGCGAACTGAACGGCGCCGAGCATCAGCGAAGCGGCGATCGCGCCAAAAACTGCTTTCGATATCTGTGACATGTTGGTGATCCCTCGCCCCATTGGCGATCGCAGCCAACAACGCGAGGGAACCTGCGGAGTTCTGGGAACCGTCCATCACTTAACCGTGTGCGAAAAAATTCCAGACGGCGGGAACGAGTTCGGGGCCTGTGCGTCATCCAGACAGCCGGTCTTCCCCCCTGCCCCATTGACCGGCGACGTAGGGCGCGACTGTGGTGATGCCGGTCGCGCCCTGCTTTTTGCCCGGATGGCAACGATTCCTGCGGCAATCGCATCGGCCTGATCGGATGACGCAAACCGCTGTTGATGTGCCGTAACCCGGTTCTGGGCCGGCGACGGCAACACCGACGCGAAGCGCGCGGTAGCATTGGCAAAAGCCGGCGGCATCGGACGCTTCAAGGGCCCGGCCAATATCGCCAGGGGTAACCCGCGCCACTGCGATGTGCAGGTCTCCCCGATCATGGGCGCCGACGGCAAGCCGTCGCATCCGCTGTCGATCTGCCGCGACATCACCGAATAATGGTGCGCGGTCGCTGAACTGAAGGGGCCGCGGCAACGTCGCCGTGGCATGGTCAGATCAACCGGTCGACGGTGTTGGAACCTTCAGCTTCATTTGGACCGAGAGCGGCGGCCCCGCGGTGACCGAGCCCGCGAAAAACGGCTTTGGTTCGCGCCTGATCGAAAAAGTGCTGCCGAATGATTTCGGCGGCGAAGTGCGGACGTTTTACCGGCGGGCGGCGTGGTGTGTGAACTGACGTCGCCCCACAGGGCAGGCTGAATTCTGAGAGTTAGTGGTGGTGGGGCTCCGGCGCCGAGACAGGCGCCCTCCGCCAATTCACTAAATATGGCCTTGAAGCCATATGTATCCTATGGCATTATTATGCCATGGCTTGGCTGGTTCGCTTTCATGATGAATTCGAGCTTCAAGAATTTCCAGAGGAAATTCAGGACGAGCTTTTGGCCCGATTGAAAGTGCTTTCCGAGTTCGGTCCTCAGCTCGGACGGCCAAATGTTGACACGCTCAACGGCTCATCCTTTCCGAACATGAAGGAGCTCAGATTTCGAAAGGACGGGCTATGGCGCTTTGCTTTTGCATTCGACAGCCTTCAACAAGCCATCGTGCTCGTCGGAGGAAACAAAGAAGGTGAAAACCAAACCAGGTTTTACAAGAGCCTCGTCAAAGTAGCCGACGCTCGTTTCAGCGAGCATCTGCGCAAGATCAAGTCGACGCTGAAAAAAGGTAAATAGGAGACCGGCATGCGCGCACTCAACGATGTCATCGGCAAGCTTCCTGCTGCAAGGCAACAGAAAATCGAGGCTCGCGCGCAGGAACTGATTGCCGAGGAATTGACCTTGCAGGATATCCGCAAGGCGCGGAAGCTGACGCAAGAACAGATGGCAGCGACCCTCAACATTGGTCAGGACAGCATCTCTCGTCTGGAAAAACGAAGCGACATGATGCTTTCGACCATGCGAAGCTACATCGAAGCGATGGGCGGCTCGCTTGAACTGGTGGCCCGCTTCCCCAAGCGGGCTCCCGTCATTATCACATCGATGAGAGATGTATCACCGCAGCCAAAGGCGGTCTCCAGGCGCAAGAAGCCAAAACTCCGCGCCTAGAACGCGGTCAGAAGAGACTTGTGACGCCAGATCAAAGCCAGACATCGTAATTAGCTCTCGGCGTGCGACTTCCACGGCCGGTGGCGTTTGCGAATTTACCAGCATCAAACCTTTCGGGTCATACTGGAGTATCGGGACCACTTGCTCCAATGCTGGTGAAAAATGGTCTGCCACCATTCGTTTGGCGGTGACCGACGGAAATCTCACTTGGACCGGAAGGGACGGCACCGAAACCCAGTACGTTAGATGCCGTTGATTTTGGTTGTGGTGCCTCCAAAGCACTAGACTAGTGCCCCACACCCTCCGCTGGTCCCTTCCCACCAAAAAACTCGGCGCGCCTTGCAGCGCGCCGAATTCATTTCAACCCAACAGCTTCCCGCCCAGCTCTACGCCACGCGCGGCGCCCTGTTGCGCGAGTTGCGCTGGAAGAACAGTGCCTGGCTGGCGACCGCGGAGACCATCGCGGGCTGGAACGGCTTTGAGATCAGGAACGCCGGCTCGGGGCGCTCGCCGGTCAGGAATCGTTCGGGATAGGCGGTGATGAACACCACCGGCACTTCGAACACCTTCAAGAGTTCGTTTACGGCGTCGAGGCCGGAGGAACCGTCGGCAAGCTGGATGTCGGCGAGGATCAGGCCGGGCTTGCGGTTCTTGGCCAGCGCGATGGCGTCGGCATGGGTCCGGGCGACGCCGATCACGTTGTGACCGAGATTCTTCACCAGGCTCTCGAGATCCATCGCAATAAAAGTCTCGTCCTCGATGATCAGCACGTCGGTGGCGATCTCGGCAGCCATTTCGCGGCCGGCGGTATCGGCCAGCTTGCGGGTTTCGGTGACGTCGATGCCGAGAATGTAGGACACTTCCTCTTCGGAAAAGCCTTCCAGCGACAGCAACAGGAAGGCCTGCCGCGGCAGCGGCGTGATGCTCGACAGCCGCCGCTCCGACGGCATCGGAAGGGTCGCGACGTCGGAATCGTCGTTGAGCGAGACCGAATTCCAGATTTTCGTGAACAGCCGGAACAGGCCGGCGCGCGGGCCGTGCTGCTCGTCGAGCAAGGCCGGGTCCTGCAGCAGGGCTTCCAGCATGGCCCCGACATAGGCGTCGCCGGAGGCCTGATTTCCCGTCAGCGCACGGGCATAGCGCCGCAATAACGGTAAATGTTCAGCAACAAGCTGTGATCGCGACATCCCCACTCCATCTATTCTGCTCTTGGGCCAAAGCATCCCGACGGGGCTGACCCGGTTCCCCCAAAACGTGCGGGACTACGTTCCAGCCTGCGAAAAGTTCCCCCTTTCCGGGAACTTTCCGGCGCAATTGGAATTAGCCCCGTTAGAACGACAGAAAAAGCCTCGGAATCAAGGATAATTCTTGAAGATACAGAGACTTAACTCTCGGGGAAGCGTGGAACAGGTCATGAAAGATGTAAAGTCTCAAGCCAGCAAGGCAGCCGCTCCGGGAAAGCCGGGCCGGCTCAGCACCGAGATTCAATCCAGAATCGGGCACCAGCTCAGGGCCATGTATGACGACGTGGTACGGCAAGGCGTGCCGGACCGCTTTGCGGACCTGATCAAGAAGCTCGATGAACCTGGGAACACCGGCGGACAAACTGCCAAACCTGACGGGAGGGACTAATGCCCCTCACAGACTCACTTCGCGACGACATCCTGGCGTCGGTTCCGTCCTTGCGCGCTTTCGCGATCTCGCTCAGCGGCAATGGCGATCGCGCCGACGATCTCGTGCAGGAGACGCTGCTGCGCGCGCTCGCCAATATCGACTCGTTCCAGCCCGGCTCCAACCTGCCGGCTTGGCTGTTCACGATCCTGCGCAACCTGTTCCGCTCGGACTATCGCAAGCGGCGGCGGGAGGTGGAGGACGCCGACGGCAATTATGCCAAAACCCTGAAAACCCAGCCGGCGCAAAGCGCGCATCTGGAATTCGAGGAATTTCGCGTGGCGCTCGACAAGCTTCCGCAGGACCAGCGCGAAGCGTTGATCCTGGTCGGTGCCTCCGGCTTCTCCTATGAGGACGCCGCCGCCATCTGCGGCTGCGCGGTCGGCACCATCAAGAGCCGCGTCAACCGCGCGCGGTCGAAACTGAGCGCGCTGCTCTATGTCGACGGCGCCGACGATTTTGGCCCTGACGACACCGTTCGCGCCGTGATCGGCGGCAGCGGGGGGTAACGGCAGCCCGGTACGATAACGAAAAGGCGGCCCGGTCGGGCCGCCTTTTTTTGTGCGTATAATCGCAGGGCCCGGAAAGGCACCGTTGCGCCGTGCCCATCAGCTTTTTCGTGGGCAGAAGCTGGTGGACACGCTTCGCTTTGCCCCGCCCTGCGGATTCCGGAATTGTCCCTACCGCCGCTTGATCGGCCCCGACAATTGTTCGGTGCGATCGCGCTCGGTCATATCGACGACCGTCTCCATCGGCGCGGTCAGTTCGTAGACGTAGCTGACATCGGTGAAGAACCGCTTGGAGGCGCCGCCCAGCGCCTCCGGCGCGACGCGGTCGAGCAGGATCAGGCCGAAATCGCTGTCGGCGCGGCGGGTCGCTTCGCTGGTGTTGAATTCCTCCCAGCGAAAATGAAAGATGGTGTCGGGCTCCTCGCCGGCCACTTCCCAATGCGCGACGATGTGGGGATGTTTGCCGACCAGCGAGAGTCCCTCGTCGGAATGCGACGCCAGTTCGAAGAACAGCAGCGACAGACTCTGGGCGGCGCGCGCGCTGACCGCGATATCGGGACCCGAGACCGCGATGCGCTCGGCATGCGGGATCGCGCGCGCCTCGAACAGTCCCTTCAGTTTCACGCCCTGCCACTGGCTTTCGGACAGCAGCGAGACCACGTTCGACATGGCATGGATGCGGCCGATCAGCAGTTCGCGGGCGACGTCGATGTCGGCGCCATGGCGCAGCGTCCGCGTCACGATCGACTGGATCACCGCCAGGATGTTCTTCACGCGGTGATTGAGTTCGTCGATCACCGCGGTGAGCCGGCGCTCGAAACCGATCCGCACCTGGATCTCGCGGCTGAGCCGCAGGTTGTTGTAGGCGACGTAGCCGAACAGCCCGCAGACGATGCCGGTCAACGCAAGGCCGATCGCGGCCACGATCGCTGCGGTCTGTTGCGCGCGCATCACGACATTGGTCTTGGCGTAATAAGCGAGCGACCAGTCGCGGCCGCCGAAGCCTATCTTCCTGATCATCGATGGCGCGGCCGATTCCGGTCCGACCACCCGCGAGGCGGTGTTGTCCCGGTTGAGGGCGATCAACTCCTGATCGGCGTTGCGCGGGTCCTTCAGCACCACTGAGAACAGCGACAGATCGTCATTGGCAAGCATCAGCGGCGCCAGTTCGTAGGAAAACGTCACAAAGCCCGCGGGCGCAGCGTTCCCCTCTTGCAGCACAGGCGCTGCCAGCACCAGGCCGACCGGCCCGTCAGCGCGCAGCAGCCGAAACGGATCGGACGCTACCGGCTTGCCCTCGGTCATCGCCCGCGCCAGCATCGGCCCCAGCACCGGATCCTGGTCGAGGCTACGCCCCGGGAAAATCCTGGTCTCCGCGTTACGCGGCTCAACATCCATCACCACGTCGATCGGCTTGTCGAGCGTCCCTGGCTCCAGCGGCTTGTCATCGAATCCGCGAATCGCCGAATTCGAAAAGCCGGCGCCGGCGAGTTCCGTGCGTGCCTCAGGCAGTTCGTTCGGCTGTAGCCGCGCGATCCAGCTGGCGACCACGAAATCGGTTTTGAAGGCGTAGATAGAGGAGCGCAGCGGCTGCAGCATGTCGGCCTTGATCACGCTGGGCGCGCGGAACAGGCCGGATGCGACGCGGGCGAGCAGCTCGCGCTCGGTCAGCCGGTCCTGCACCAGGCTGGCGTGAACGTCGATCGCGCGCGCCAACGCGATCCCCTCCAGCATCAGCTCCTGATCATGGACGCGATACGCCGCAAGCCCGGAGAACAGAACCCCGATCAATGCGACAAAACCGATGATGAAACCAAGCCGGACCACTCGCGTACTCAACGATGAGGCGTTGGTGAAAAAAGCAGATCAAACATTTGACGTCCGCCGGTGCGGCGAGAATCCGAAGCAGGATGAGAGCCAGCCGACTCATATAATGAAGGAGCGATCATCGGTACGCAACTGCGGTTAGTGACGCGGACGAAATGGAGCTTGCCGACAGGGTTTTCCATCGGAGCCAGAGAGTGGTAATCGCGGCGCCGCGGTTTTGTTCCGATCAAGCCGGAAGATTTTCTGCGGCGCCCCGCACGATGCGCCGTCATTCCGGGATGGTGCGCAAGCACCAGACCCGGAATCTCGAGATTCCGGGTTCGATGCTTCGCATCGCCCCGGAATGACAAAATCCGGTTTGCACCAAAGACGGCTCACTCGCAAAGAGCGTCAACGAATCCATTCAACTCGCCTTCGCCGGCGCCGCCGGGCTGAGGCCGCCTTTGGCCTCGATGAAGCCGATGATGCGATCGAGGCCTTCGCTCTTTTTCAGGTTGGTCATGACGAACGGACGCTCGCCCCGCATCCGCCGCGCGTCCGTGTCCATCTTCTCCAGCGAGGCGCCGACATGCGGCGCGAGGTCGATCTTGTTGATCACCAGCAGGTCCGACCGCGTGATGCCGGGGCCGCCCTTCGAGGGAATCTTGTCGCCGGCCGCGACATCGATGACATAGATCGTGAGGTCGGCGAGTTCCGGCGAGAAGGTGGCGGCGAGATTGTCGCCGCCGGATTCGATCAGCACCAGATCGAGGTCGGGAAATTTCGCGCGCATGTCGGCGACCGCCGCGAGGTTCATCGAGGCGTCCTCGCGGATCGCGGTATGCGGGCAACCTCCGGTCTCGACGCCGGCGATACGGTCCGGCGTCAGCGACCCCGAGCGCACCAGGAATTCGGCGTCCCATTTGGTGTAGATATCGTTGGTGATCGCCGCGATGTCGTAGCGCTCGCGCATCGCCTTGCAGAGCAGATCCATCAGCGCGGTCTTGCCGGAGCCGACGGGACCGCCGATGCCGATGCGAAGCGGGCCGTGAGAGTTGGACATGTCAGGGATTCTTTCTCTTGTCGTCCCTGCGAACGCAGGGACCCATAGCCACCGGCGGTTGTCGTAAAGGAGGGTCTCTGCCCTCGTGCCCGAACGAGAGGCCGCGGCGTATGGGTCCCCGCGTTCGCGGGGACGACAGGCTGAGAAATACCCTCATGACCGGAACAGCCGCGTGTACTGCGTCTCGTGCCGCAAGCCGGCGAGATCGGCACGGAAAGTGGCGCTGCCGAGATCGTCGAGCGAAGCCTGCAGCGCCCGTTTGGCGGTGGCGACCACAACCGGCTCCAGCTGCGCCAGCACGCGCTGGCTGTCGGTTTGCCCGAGCGGGATCAGCCGCGCGCCTGCGGAAATCCAGTTCGAGGTCACAGCATGGAAGAACGCATGCATGGTGGAGGCAAGCGGAATGTCGTGCGCGGCGCTGACCAGGCCGACCGCGACGGGATAGACGATGGCGCCGTCGCATTGCGTAACCAGTTGATCGAGCCCGTCGCAATTCCAGGCCGAGCGCGCGATCTCGATGAAGGCGCGGCCTTGCGATGAAGTCTCAAGCTGGCGCTCACGCGACGGCAGGAAGGCCGCCGCGAGCTCCGCGACCTCGCGCAGCAGTGCATCGTCATGCGAGGCGGCAGCGCGGTACGCGTGGGCCACAAATACGCCGTCGCAAAAGCCGGAGCCGTCGACCAGCATCGACGCGAGCCAGCCGCTCAGGGAAGCCGCATCGGCGATATCGCCGGCTTCCACCGCCCATTCGATGCCGCTGGAATAGGAGAACGCGCCGACCGGAAACGCCGGCGACAACCAGGTCATCAGCCGGTACAGCGCGGCGCCCTCGGCCTCCGTCATCTCGCCGGGATGGTCCGCTGGCGGCGGCTTATTTGTGGTCATGAGCATCGGAATGACCGCGGTGATGGTCGTGATCGCAATGCTCGTCGTGATGATGGTGATCACCGTGGTGATCGTGATCACCGTGATGATGGCCATGATCGTGCGATGCAGGATCGTGCGCGGTATGGGCGTGCGCATCGGCCTCCGCCGGATGGGCATGGCCACCGCCGGCATAGGCGCCGCCCTCGGGATCGAACGGCGCCTCGATCTCGATGACGCGCGCGCCGAGCCCCTGCACCATCGCCTCGATGACGTGGTCGCGCCGGATCCGCAGGCCCTTCGGCATGATCTGGGTCGGCAGATGACGGTTGCCGAGATGCCAGGCGACGCGCACCAGATGCTGCGGATCGTTGCAGCGAATCTCGATCAGCGGCTCCGGCGCCGCCACCACCTCGACCAGGCGGCCGTCGTCCAGCACCAGCGCGTCGCCGCCGCGCAACGCCACGGCGTTCTCGAGGTCGAGCAGGAATTCGAGCCCCCGCGTGCCCGTCATCGCCATCCGCCGCCGGTGCCGGTCGTCGAAATCCAGCACGACAGTATCGGCCGGCGCGACCTTCCAGGAATGCTGTCCCTCAACCCGGGTGGCGCGGATCATAATTAAAACTTCTCGACCTTGCCGTCGCTGATGATCTCGATCACCGTCGGTGCGGCCCGATGTGGCGCGGCATATTCACGCCAGACCTTCATGTGCGGCGCCTTGCCATGCGCGTTGAGGTCGTCGCGGGTTTCCCAGCGTTCCACCACGACGTAGAGATTGGGATCGTGAATGCTGGTGTGGCCTTCATAGGAGACGCAGCCCTTTTCCTTGCGCGTCTCGGCAATGCATTCCTTGTGGCCTTTAATGAAAGCGCCGCGGCCCTCCGGCTTCACCTGCGTAGTGGCAATCACGTAAATCATCGGTCTTCTCCTTATTCTAGTTGTCAGCGTACGGTGACGTCGGCGGGCGTGATGATTTCGATCTTCGGCGGCGCCGCCATGCATTTCACCGCGACGCGGCCAAAGGTCTTCATGTGCTCCATGCCGCGATGCGGCACCAGCGCCTCGGCGTTTTCCCACTGCTCGACAAACACCATCTTGGTGGGATCGGTGACGCTCTCATGCAAATCATAGGCGATATTGCCGGGCTCCTTGCGGGTGCCCGCGATGCATGCGGTAGCGGCGGCGATGAATTCAGCACGCGTTTCAGGTTTGATGGTCAGCGTGGCGACGACGTAGATCACGTAATCCTCCCGGGCTTGTTTTGGCTTATGGATGCCGGGCTGGACCTTAGAACATGAAATAGCGCTGCGCCATGGGCAGCACTTCGGCCGGCGCGCAGGTCAGCAATTCGCCGTCAGCGCGGACCTCATAGGTTTCCGGATCGACCTCGATTTTCGGCGTGGCGGAATTATGGATCATGCTCTTCTTGGAGATGCCGCCGCGGGTGTTTTCGACCGCATAAAGCTTCTTGTCGATGCCGAGCTTTTTGGCCAAGCCCGAGGCCACCGCGGCCTTGGAGGAAAACACCACCGAGGACGCGGTCAACGACTTGCCGTAAGCCGCGAACATCGGCTGGTAATGCACCGGCTGCGGCGTCGGAATCGACGCATTGGGATCGCCCATCGGCGCTGCCACGATCGAACCGCCCTTGATGATGCAGTCCGGCTTGACGCCGAAGAAGGCCGGCGACCACAGCACGAGGTCCGCGAGCTTTCCCTTTTCCACCGAGCCGATCAGTTTTGAGACGCCGTGCGCGATCGCGGGGTTGATGGTGTATTTGGCGATGTAGCGCTTGACGCGGAAATTGTCGTTGTTGCCCTTGTCCTGCGGCAGCGAACCGCGCTGCTTCTTCATCTTGTCGGCGGTCTGCCAGGTCCGGATGATGACTTCGCCCAGCCGTCCCATCGCCTGCGAATCCGACGACATCATCGAAAGCGCGCCGAGGTCGTGCAGGATGTCTTCGGCCGCGATGGTTTCCTTGCGAATACGGCTTTCGGCGAACGCGAGATCCTCGGCGATCGAGGGATCGAGATGGTGGCACACCATCAGCATGTCGAGATGCTCGTCGATGGTGTTGCGGGTGAACGGCCGGGTCGGGTTGGTCGAGGACGGCAGCACGTTCTTCAACCCGGCGATCTTGATGATATCAGGCGCGTGGCCGCCGCCGGCGCCTTCGGTATGGAAGGCATGGATGGTGCGGCCCTTGAATGCTTTGACGGTATCCTCGACGAAGCCCGATTCATTCAGCGTGTCGGAATGGATCATGACCTGGACGTCGTAGTCGTCGGCGACGGAAAGACAATTGTTGATTGCCGCCGGCGTGGTGCCCCAGTCCTCGTGCAGTTTCAGCGCGCAGGCGCCGGCCTTGATCATCTCGACCAGTGCCGCGGGCCGCGAGGCGTTGCCCTTGCCTGATATGCCGAGGTTGACCGGGAAGGCATCGAACGACTGGATCATCCGTCCCATGTGCCAGGGGCCGGGCGTGCAGGTGGTGGCAAAGGTGCCGTGCGATGGGCCGGTGCCGCCGCCAAGCATCGAGGTGACGCCACTCATCAGCGCGTGTTCGATCTGCTGCGGGCAGATGAAATGGATGTGGCTGTCGAATCCGCCGGCGGTGAGGATTTTTCCCTCGCCCGCGATCACGTCGGTGCCGGGACCGATGACAATCGTGACGCCGGGCTGGATGTCCGGATTGCCGGCCTTGCCGATCGCGCTGATGTAGCCTTCCTTGATTGCGACGTCGGCCTTGACGATGCCCCAGTGGTCGACGATCAGCGCATTGGTGATGACGGTATCGGCCGCGCCCTGTCTGTTGGTGACCTGGGATTGCCCCATGCCGTCGCGGATCACCTTGCCGCCGCCGAATTTCACCTCCTCGCCGTAGACGGTGAAGTCCTTCTCGACCTCGATGATGAGGTCGGTATCGGCCAGCCGCACCCGATCACCGGTGGTGGGCCCGAACATGTCGGCATAGACGGAACGTTTTATTTTGACGGACATGTTGGTGCTCCCGGGAGTAGGCCGTCATCCTGAGGTGCGAGCCTTCTTAGGCGAGCCTCGAAGGATGAGAGATAACGCTCGCTGCCCATCCTTCGAGGCGCGCTCAAGAGAGCGCGCACCTCAGGATGACGTTGGTGGGTGTGGCAAGTGCTGGTGCGAGTATCGTTCACAGCTTGCCCTGAATCTCGCCGCGAAAACCATAGACCACGCGCTTGCCCGCCAATGCCACCAGTTGCACATCACGCGTTTGGCCCGGCTCGAAACGCACGGCGGTACCGGCGGCGATGTCGAGGCGCATGCCGCGGGCTTTCTTGCGCTCGAATTTCAGCGCCGGGTTGGTCTCGAAGAAATGGTAGTGCGAGCCGACCTGGATCGGACGGTCGCCGCTATTAGCCACCGTCAGCGTCACGGTCTTGCGGCCGGCATTGAGTTCGATCTCGCCGTCCTGGATGAAGAGTTCGCCGGGGATCATTTTGCGCCTTTCTCCGTCATTCCGGGGCGCGCGTAGCGCGAACCCGGAATCTCGTTCCTATTACTTCTGGATTCCGGGTTCGGCGCTTTGCGCCGCCCCGGAATGACGATGCCTCATCGTATCGGCTCATGCACAGTGACGAGTTTGGTCCCGTCGGGAAATGTTGCTTCGACCTGGATGTCATGGATCATCTCGGCGATGCCATCCATGCACTGGGCACGGGTGATGACTTCGGCGCCCGCCTTCATCAATTCGGCGACGGTGCGGCCGTCGCGGGCGCCCTCGACGATGAAATCGGAAATGATGGCGATAGCCTCGGGATGGTTGAGCTTGACGCCGCGTTCCAGCCGGCGCCGCGCCACCATCGCCGCCATCGAAATCAGCAGCTTGTCCTTTTCGCGGGGGGAGAGATTCATGCGAACACTCTATTCAATTGCGACGATCTAGTTGAGCCACATCCGCGGCAGCGCCACGGTCGAGGCGCGGCCGAGCACCGCTATCATGTCGGCGCGCAGCTTTGCCGCATCTTGGGCACAGAAGCGGGCCATTGCAAATCCATTCCAGGCGGAGATGCCGACTTCGGCGCCAAACGAATTTGCAACCTCGCGAATTCGCTCCACCAGCATCTCGTCACCGGGCACGATCAGCGCGGCGCCGATCGCGGCGCCGCCATTGGCAACCGCGGGTTTTGTCAATTTTTCGCCGATGTCGCCGTCGAGCCGCACGGTTTCAGCGAATACCAGTCGGCCGCCGCGGCGCAGCCGCCAGCGGTCGACGAATTCGCCTTGCAGCATGCGCTCGCCCATGGCTGCGCGGCCGAACACAACGATTTCGCAGAGCAAAAGCGAGGCGCCTTCGGCCAGATCGATATCGATCCGCCGCGATACCCGCGCACGGTCGAACAGGATGGTTTCCTGCGGCAGCCAGCTCAAATGCGCGCCGGCAGCGGCCTTCAGGGTGATGTTGACTTCCGCGGCCGGTCCCTGCGCACGGTAGACTTTTTCCGCCGCCGCCGTGGTCACCGCGAGGCTGGAGCCCTCGCCCACCGCGATGTCGATATCGAAGCGGTCGCCGCCGGCGATGCCGCCCGCGGTATTGACGAACATGGCCGAGAGGCCTTCCGCCTCGGGGGACGGAAACCGGACGCGCAAGGAGCCTGATTCATGCAGCTGGCGGCGACGGGTGACGCCCTCGACCTGGTGCACGTCGAACGTCACCGAGCCCTGGGCCCGGTTGGCCGCGAAGATCGCCGAGGCAGCACTCGTGGTATCGGTCCGCATCCGCCCTCAAAATCCTCGCGCGACCGGTTTACAGCGCCATCTGGCGGCTGATTTCAGCGGGATCCATCGCGTTGCGGTCGCAGGCATATTTCACGGCGCCCCGGTCCATGACCGCGAAATTGTCGCCGAGCTCGCAGGCAAAGTCGAGATATTGTTCGACCAGCACGATCGCCATGGTGCCGAGGCTGCGCAGATAGGAGATGGCGCGCCCGATGTCCTTGATGATGGAGGGCTGGATGCCTTCGGTCGGCTCGTCGAGCAACAGCAGCTTCGGCCGCATCACCAGCGCCCGGCCGATCGCCAGTTGCTGCTGCTGGCCGCCGGACAGATCGCCGCCGCGGCGGCCGAGCATCGAATTCAGCACCGGAAACAGCGAAAACACATCGTCCGGAATGCTGCGGTCGTCGCGCTTCAGCGGCCCGAAGCCGGTCTTGAGGTTTTCCTCCACCGTCAGCAGCGGAAAGATCTCGCGGCCCTGCGGCACGAAGCCGATGCCCTTGCGCGCCCGCTCATAGGGTTTCAGGCCGGAAATATCGTCGCCGTCGAAGGTGATCGAGCCGGAAGCGATCGGATACTGGCCGACCATGGCACGCAGCAGCGAGGTCTTGCCAACGCCGTTGCGGCCCAGCACGCAGGTCACCTTGCCGGGCTCGGCCGTGATCGAGACACCGCGCAGCGCCTGCGCAGCGCCGTAATAGAGGCTGATGTTGTCGACCTTGAGCATGTGCCGCGTCCTTAAGAGCGCGAATGGCAAGTAGCGAATAGCGAATAGTTGGAGGAACTATCTTTCCATTCGCCATTCGCCATTCGTTACTCGCCTATCTTCCCAAATACACTTCGATCACGCGCTCGTTCGACGAAACCTGATCGATGGTCCCCTCGGCCAGCACGGTGCCTTCGTGCAGGCAGCTCACCTTGACGCCGAGTTCGCGCACAAAGGTCATGTCGTGCTCGACCACCATGATGGTCTTGTCCTTGTTGATTTCCTTCAACAACTCGGCGGTCTGGTGGGTTTCGACGTCGGTCATCCCGGCGACGGGCTCGTCGACCAGCAGCAGCTTGGGGTCCTGCGCCAGCAGCATGCCGATCTCCAGCCACTGCTTCTGGCCGTGCGAAAGGCTGCCGGCCAGCTTGTGGCGCGCATCCTTCAGGCGGATGGTTTCCAGCACGCGCTCGATGCGCTCGGACTCGTCCCTGGTCTCACGCCAGAACAGCGTGCCCCTGACGCTGTGATCGACATTGAGCGCCAGCAGAAGATTGTCCTGGATGGTCTGGCTCTCGAACACCGTCGGCTTCTGGAATTTGCGGCCGATCCCGAGTTCGGCGATCCGGGTCTCGTCGAGCCGGGTCAGATCGGTGACCCCGTCGAACAGCACCTCGCCTTCGTCCGGCTTGGTCTTGCCGGTGATGATGTCCATCATGGTGGTCTTGCCGGCGCCGTTGGGGCCGATGATGGCGCGCATCTCGCCGGGTTCGAGGGTCAGCGACAAATTGTTGATGGCGTGAAAACCATCGAACGAGACGTGCACGCCGTCGAGATAGAGCAGCGCCGAGGTGGTACGGGTTGCCGTGGCGTTCATGCGTTCACTCCGCCGGGTTCGGTTTGCTGACGCTGACGCCGTCTTCGAGCGCGGCACTCTCGGCATTGGTCGAAATGCGCTGCGCTTTCCACGGCTCCCACCATGCATTGAAGGTGCCGATGATGCCCTTCGGCAGCAGCAGCGTCACCAGGATGAACAGCGCGCCCAGCATGAACAGCCAGTATGGCGCCAGCGGACCCGAGGTGAAGACGGTTTTGGCGTAATTGACCACGACGGCGCCGAGTGCCGCCCCGATCAGCGTGCCGCGGCCACCGACCGCGACCCAGATCACAGCCTCGATCGAATTACCCGGCGCGAATTCGCCGGGATTGATGATGCCGACCTGCGGCACGTAGAGCGCGCCGGCGACGCCCGCCATGCAGGCCGACAGCGTGAACACGAACAGCTTGTAGGATTCGACGCGGTAACCGAGAAACCGGGTGCGGGATTCAGCGTCGCGCACCGCAATCAGCACCTTGCCGAGTTTCGACGTCACCACCGCGCGGCAGACCAGGAAGGCAATGATCAGCGCCAGACAGCTCAGCAGGAACAGCGCCGCCCTTGTGCCGTCCGCCTGCACGTTGAATCCCAGGATGTCCTTGAAGTCAGTCAGGCCGTTATTGCCGCCAAAACCGAAATCGTTGCGGAAAAACGCCAGCAGCAGCGCGTAGGTCATCGCCTGCGTGATGATCGAGAGATAGACGCCGGTGACACGGGAGCGAAACGCGAGCCAGCCGAAGCAGAAGGCGAGCAGGCCCGGCACCAACAACACCATCACCGCCGCGAACCAGAACATATCGAACCCGTACCAGTACCAGGGCAGTTCTGGGTAATTCAGGAACACCATGAAGTCCGGCAGGATCGGATTCCCGTAGACGCCACGGCTGCCGATCTGGCGCATCAGATACATGCCCATCGCGTAGCCGCCGAGCGCGAAGAACGCGCCGTGGCCAAGCGAGAGGATGCCGCAATAGCCCCAGATCAGGTCGATCGACAGCGCCAGGATGGCGTAGCAGACATATTTGCCGAACAGCGCCACCAGATAGGTCGGCACCTGGAACATCGAGCCTGCCGGCAGCAGCAGGTTGGACAGCGGGATCAGAATGCCGACTGCGGCCACCACGGCGAGGAAGACGGTCGCGCTGCGATCCAGCGAACGCGTGAGCACATGCGGCATCATGCTTCCACCGCCCGGCCCTTGAGCGCGAACAGGCCGCGCGGCCGTTTCTGGATGAACAGGATGATCAGCACCAGAATGGCGATCTTGCCGAGCACGGCGCCGGCGACGGGCTCCAGGAACTTGTTGGCGATGCCGAGCGTGAAGGCGCCGACCAGCGTGCCCCAGAGATTACCGACGCCGCCGAACACCACCACCATGAAGGAGTCAATGATATAGCTCTGGCCGAGGTTGGGGCTGACATTGTCGATCTGCGACAGCGCCACGCCGGCAATCCCGGCGATGCCGGAACCGAGGCCGAAGGTCAGCGCATCGACGCGCGAGGTCGCGATGCCCATCGATGCCGCCATCCGGCGATTTTGCGTAACCGCGCGCATCTCCAGCCCGATCGCGCTGTAGCGCAGCATGGCCAGCAGAATGGCGAACACCGCCAGCGTGAAGCAGAGGATCCAGAGCCGGTTGTAGGTGATGGTGACCTGGCCCAGTTCGAACGCGCCGCTCATCCAGGAGGGGTTGCCGACCTCGCGGTTGGTGGGACCGAACATGGTGCGCACCGCCTGCTGCAGCACCAGCGACAGACCCCATGTCGCCAGAAGCGTCTCCAGCGGCCGGCCGTAGAGAAAGCGGATGATACTGCGCTCGATCAGGATGCCGATTGCGCCGGCGACGATGAAGGCCAGCGGCACCGCCATCAACAGCGAGTAGTCGAACAAATGCGGGTAGCTGCTGCGGATGGTTTCCTGCACCACGAAGGTGACATAGGCGCCGATCATGACCATCTCGCCATGCGCCATGTTGATGACGCCCATCACCCCGAAGGTAATGGCGAGGCCGATGGCTGCGAGCAGCAGCACCGAGCCGAGCGACAGCCCGTACCAGGCGTTCTGCACCATCGACCACAGCGCGAGGCTGCGCTGGATCGCCGCCTTCGCGCTGGCCGCGGCGCTCGCAATCGCGGGCGGCTGCTTCTCGCCACCCAGTCCGGTCAGCAGCGCCATCGCCTCCTGGTCGCCGCGCGCCTTGATGGTGGCGATGGCTTCCAGCTTCTCGGCATCGGTGGCGTCGGGCTTGAACAGCAATATGGCGGCGCGGGCCTCGGTGAATGCCAGCCTGGCGGCCTTGTTGGTCTCCTTCGCCAGCGC
>JBBQUA010000101.1:0-17355 GCA_038212905.1 Hyphomicrobiales bacterium | reverse complement strand
GTTCGACAACTACGTCGAATGGCTCGGCATCGTCTATGCGATCACGCTGGTGTGCTGCCCGGCGCTGTCGCTGCCGTGCGGTTTCACGGCCTCCGGCCTGCCAGTCGGGCTGCAGATGGTGGCAGCCCCGCGCGGCGAGGCCAAGCTTCTCGCCGGCGCCAGGGTGCTGGAGGATATTCTGGGTATCAGCGGCAGCACGCCGATCGACCCGAGGGCGCCGAAGTAAGGTCTTCATTGCGAGTTCGACCGGCTTGAGGTCGACCCTGTCGGATGAAACAAACACCGCTGTCATCGCCCGGTCAAGCCGGGCGACGACAGTCTTGTTGTGGCGGGCGTTTTGCCAAGCCCCATACGACTAACTTGCCGTCGCGCCACCCGCCTTCTTGATCGCAACCGACAGCGCCAGCTTGCTTTGCTCGACGATTTCCTCGACCAGTTCCTCGCGGCTGATCTGGGCCACCTGGCCGGTGAGCAGGCCCTGCTCGGCCAGCATGACCACGCCGTGCAGCGCGGCCCAGATCTGCAGAGCCTGCCGCTCGCGCAGAAGTTCGACGGCGGGGGCTTCCAGCGCCTCCAACACGAGGCCGAAGGTCTCGAAGGCGGCCTTGTGCAGTTCGCTGCCCTTCGGTGCGCAGGCCATCGTTCGCGACGCGAACATCAGGCGATAGATGCCGTTGCGCCGCAGACCGAAGGCCAGCGTGGCCTGCGCCAACCGCGACAGCTTCGATTTCTTCGAGGGCCTGATGATCGATTCCCGGAGCACGGCGGAAAATTGCCGGAACGCTTCCGCCGTGACCGCCTCCAGCAAGGCCTCGCGGTCGGCGAAATGCCGGTAGGGCGCCGGCTGCGAGACACCGAGCTTCTTCGCCAGCGCCTTGAGGCTGATGGCTTCCGGCCCGCCCTGTTCGGCTTCGGCAAGGGCTGCCTGAACCAGGGCATCGCGCAGATCGCCGTGGTGGTAGGTATTGAGCGGCTTGCGGGCTAATCGAGGCGGCATCTGGGTACGGCTCTCTGCCTTTTCACTTGACACCACAACCGCGGCACGAATGTAATAGGCTATAATTTAAAGGCGCGGCCAACAAGGCCCGCACCATTAGAATCACACCAGGAAACGCCATCCACGCAGCCAGGCTGCTTGTGACCCAGAGGAAGCGACTCATGTCCGGAAAACTCAGGATACACGTCGACCAGGACAAATGTCAGGGCCACGCCCGCTGCAAGGCGCTGGCGCCCGAGCTGTTCGAACTCGACGAATTCGGCAATGCGCACGAGGCCGGCGACGGCCTGGTACCGCCCGGGCTCGAGGACAAGGCCTGGCTCGCCAAGTCGAACTGCCCGGAAATCGCGATCGACGTTACTGAAGAGTGATCCACGCCGGTACGCCGATTTGAAGTGCTGACCGATTTTTTAGCGCCATCAAGAATCTAGCGAACGAACCGGAGGAATTTAGCTGATGTCCGATCCCGCCCGCACCATTCCCGATTCAGCTCCCGTATTGACCGATCACCCCCCGGTCACCGACTGGGTGCACGATTTCGACCATACCGACCCGCAGTGGACGGAGGATCCGTTTCCGATCTGGGAAGAGCTGCGGGCGGCATCGCCGGTGATCCATACCGACCGTTTTCTCGGCTGCTACATGCCCACCACCTATCAGGCGGTGAAGGAGATCGCCTACGATACCAAGCATTTCTCGTCGCGTCGGGTGATCGTGCGCGACGTCCGGCCGGAAATCAGCAATACGGCGCCGCCGATCACGTCCGACCCGCCGCAGCACAAGCCGGCGAAACAATTGCTGCTGCCGCCGTTCACGCCCGACGCCATGAAGAAACTGGAGCCGCGCGTTCGCGCCATCTGCAACGAACTGATTGACGAATTCATCGCTGACGGCCAATGCGACGCCGCGGCGCGATATACCAAACACATTCCGGTCCGCGCCATCGCCCACATGCTCGGCATCCCCGAAAGGGACGGCGAGCTCTTCATCAAATGGATCCACGGGATTCTCGAGCTCGGCATCAAGGATGATGACGCCCTGATGGGCGCGGTGCGCGAGATGACCGGCTATTTCCACGGCCACATCGAGGCGCGCAAGAAGAACCCGACCGACGATTTGATCACGACGATGATGAACGCCCGCGACAAGGACGGCGCGCCGCTGTCCGACGGACACGTGCTGGGCTCGTTGCGGCTGCTGCTGATCGCCGGCATCGACACCACCTGGAGCGCGATCGGCGCCTCGCTGTGGCACCTGGCGAAAACGCCCGCGGATCGCGAACGGCTGATCGCGGAGCCCGAACTGATGCCGACGGCGATCGAGGAATTGCTGCGCGCCTATTCGCCGGTGACGATGGCGCGCGAGGTGATGAAAGACACCGTGATCAGCGGCTGCCCGGTCAAGTCGGGCAACATGGTGCTGCTGTCGTTCCCCGCCGCCAACCGCGATCCCGCCATGTTCCCCGACGCCGACAAGGTGGTGATCGACCGCAAGGAAAACCGCCACGCCGCCTTCGGCCTCGGCATTCACCGCTGCGTCGGCTCCAACCTCGCGCGCATGGAAATGACGGTCGCGATTGAGGAGTGGCTGAAGCGGATTCCGGATTTCAGGCTCGATCCGGCCGGCCAGGTCACATGGTCGGAGGGAACCGTACGCGGACCGCGGCAGTTGCCGGTGCTGTTCGGCAAATCGGCCTGAGCCGTTCGCCTCCGCACGCTGCCATGCTAGACTTTCGGCTCTGACCAAATCAGAAGCAAAGGTCCAGCATGGCCGAACCAGACGAACCGCCTCCGGATTCAAAGCTGACGCGCAGCAAGCAGCGATGGGCGCAGGAGGGACGCTTCATCACCGGCAAGACTTCCCGCCCTGGGGAGCAGCGCCTGCCGCCGGGGCAACATCTGACCCGGGACTGGCCCACCCTCGACCTTGGCCTGACGCCGAACATCTCACGGGAGCGCTGGCGGCTCGATGTCTATGGCGCGGTCGAGACCCCGCTGTTCTGGGATTTCGCGCAGTTCACCTCGCAGCCGCAGACAAACTTCACCACCGACATCCACTGCGTGACGACGTGGTCGCGCTACGACAACGCGTGGGAGGGGCTTTCGACCTGTGACCTGCTCGAAGCTTGCCAGCCGCGCGAGGAAGCTCGCTTCGTGGTGCTGCATTCCCATGACGGCTACACCACCAATCTTTCGCTGGAAGACTTTGCCGCCGAGGACACCCTGCTCGCGCACGCATGGTCGGGCGAGCCGCTGGAAGTCGAACACGGCGGCCCGGTGCGCCTCGTGGTGCCGCATCTGTATTTCTGGAAGAGTGCGAAGTGGCTGCAGAGCATCGAGTTCCTCGCCGAGGATAAGCCTGGTTATTGGGAGGTGCGCGGGTATCACAACAGGGGTGATCCGTGGAAGGAAGAGCGGTATTCGGGCGACTAGCCTTGGCGCCAGCGTTCAACCTCACCTCTCCCTTTGGGAGAGGTCGAACTTCGAGCGTAGCGCGAAGTTCGGGTGAGGGGTTATGATATCCCGATAGACCTGAACCCCTCACCCGGCGCTTCGCGCCGACCTCTCCCAACGGGGGGAGAGGTGAAGATGGAGCCCGCGCGTGCCGACTGAACAATTTCAATTCACCAGTGCGGAAGGCCACCAACTCTCGGCAGCGCTCGATCTGCCCGAGGGAACGCCGCTGGCCTATGCGCTGTTCGCGCATTGCTTCACCTGCGGCAAGGACGTGCTGGCCGCCAAACGGATCGCGACCGCGCTGGCGGCGAAGGGAATCGCGGTGCTGCGGTTCGATTTCACGGGCCTCGGCTCCAGCGAGGGCGACTTCGCCAATTCAACCTTCTCGTCGAATGTCGCCGACCTGGTGCGAGCCGCGGACCATTTGCGCGAAACCCGCCAAGGTCCGGCGATCCTGATCGGACACAGCCTCGGCGGCGCCGCCATTCTCGCCGCCGCCGGGAAAATTCCGGATGCCAAGGCCGTCGTGACCATCGCGGCCCCCTCCGATCCCGTCCATGTCACCGGCCTGTTCAAAGACCGCATCGAGGACATCCGCCAGCACGGCAAGGTCGAAGTCCAGCTTGCCGGCCGTCCCTTTCACATCACCAGCGAATTCCTCGATGACATCGCCGAGCACAGCCTGATGGCGCGGGTGGCTAAACTGCACAAGGCGCTGCTGATCATGCATTCGCCGACCGACGACACCGTCGGCATCGACAACGCCACGCAAATCTTCGTCGCGGCCAAACATCCCAAGAGCTTCGTCTCGCTCGCCGGCGCCGATCATTTGCTCTCCGGCAAGCGCGACGCCGCCTATGTCGCCGATGTCATCGCCGCTTGGGCGGAGCGCTATGTCGATCTCGCTTTGCCCGAGCAGCCTGCCGCTCCAGTTGACGCACCGCGCAAAGTGGTCGTGCGGGAAACCGGCAACGGAAAATTCCAGCAGATGGTTTCAGTCGGGCCACATCGCCTGGTGGCCGACGAACCCATTGCCGTCGGCGGCGACGACAGCGGACCCGGACCCTATGACTACCTGCTCGCCGGCCTCGGCGCCTGCACCTCGATGACCATGCGCATGTATGCCGACCGCAAGTCGCTGCCGCTGGATCGCGTGACGGTGACGCTCGACCACCGCAAGATTCACGCGGAGGATTGCGCCGAATGCGAAACCAGGGTCGGGATGCTCGACCAGATCGAGCGCGTGATATCGATCGAAGGCACGCTCGACGCCGAACAGCGCACGAAACTGATGGAAATCGCCGACAAGTGTCCGGTCCATCGCACGCTCAAATCGGAGATCCGCATCGTGACATCAGCGGCGGATTGACGAGCATCGATGTCACGCGCGCGGGCCTGACCTCAAGTCCTGCGCGGGCACCAGCGGCTGAACCCGCAGCACGCCGCGCAGACCTGCGGCGGTGCCCAGCAAGATTCCGCCGACCGCGACGAATGACGCCAGCGCCAGCGTCGACAACCCCGTAAGGCCCTGCCCGATCGAGCAGCCATAGGCCATGGCGCCACCCGCGCCCATCAGCGCGGCGCCGCCGATCGAGCGCAGCATGTGCCGCGGCGACGAAAAACCTTCCCAGTGAAAGCGACGCGTGATCAGCGCCGTCAGCAGGCTTCCGGCGAACACGCCGGCCACCATGGCGATGCCGAAATTCACGGTCAGCCCGGTCGACAGCATTGCATACTGCACGCTGTCGGCGATCGGCGCGATGAAGGTCAGCGAGGTCACGGCGGCGGGATTGAAATCGTCGGCGCCGAGGTAGCCGGTGGCGAACCAGCCGGCGGTAACCAGCAGGCCGACCGCCAATCCCGCGGCGATCTGGCCCCAGGCGCGCTGGAACGGCGCATGGGCGAAGGCAAAGATGATGAGGGCGCCGGAGATGGCGGAAGCCGCCAGCATGCGCGCAAAAGTCTCGCTGAGTCCGAACGTCGACAACAGCGCCGGCAAGGAGATGACGTTCGGCGAGGTTTGCGTCGCCTGCAGCAGCGCAACGCGGCCAGGCGCGATCAGGCCCTTCAACGTCATCTGGGCTGATATGCCGAGCACGATCACGACGACGAACGAACGCAAATTGCCGCGACCGAGCAGCACCAGCGCGCGCGATCCGCAGCCGTTCGACAGCACCATGCCGTAACCGAACAGCAATCCGCCGAAAAACATCAGCGGCGCGGAAAACGACGGCTGCAGGTAGATCGTCTTGCCGAGATCGACGACGCCACCGGCGGCGAGCAGTTGCGCGGCCGCGATCGCGATTCCCAGCGCCAGCGCGTAGGTCCGGATCAGGCGGCTGTCGCCATTGGCCCACCAGCCGCGCAGGCCGGAGAGCAGGCAAAAACCGCTCAGCAGAGCGACGGCGCCATAGGCAAGACCGATCAGCAGTCCACTCACGACAACGATGTTGGCAACACCCTGCACTGACTTTTTCCCTGGGCTTCGCGGGCGCAATAGCCGGCACGGTTCACATAAGATGCAAATTCGGGCCTGCTATAACGCTTCTCGCATAGGCCCGTCCACGGCACGCCGTAACAAGCAATGAAGCCATCGCGCGACGCGCTGAAAGCGGAATAGAACCATCGCTCTCACGCGGAATAAGAGAGGATTTTTTCCGCGACGATTTCAGGAAGATTCGGCTCTCGCCTATCCCGCCGGTCGCAGGATCACCCGATCGCGCGAAGAACCGGCGACCGCGAGAAAAGCCGCTTTCGCCTGTTCCAGGGAAAAGATCGCATTCGGCCGGATCGGAAACGGTTTTAGGTGCCCGCTGGCGAAACCCGGGCCGAGTTCCCGCAGCACAGCCCCTGTCGCGATCGACGACAGCCCCAGCGTATCGATGCCGACATAGGTGTGCTGGCCGCGATAGAACTCCAGGATGTTGAATGGCACGATGCGGTCGATGGCGGCGATCAGGATTTGACGCCCCCGCAAAGCGAGCGATTGGTGCGCCGCCTGAAAGTAGGGATCGCCGACGGTGTTGAAGACAATGTCGGCGCCCTTGCCATCCGTGAGCTCGCGGACACGCATAGCGACGTCCGTCACCGAGGCGTCGACGACGTCAACCTGGCCATTGGCGTGCCCCTCATAGGGTTCGTTCTTGCGCACCACGCCGATCACGCGGGCGCCGTGCCAGCTTGCGATCTGCACGGCGGCCTGGCCGACCTTGCCGTTGACGCCCATCACCAGCACCGTCTCATTGCTTTTCGGCGTGCCGGCGCGCCTGAAACCTTCCATCGCGGTGACGAAGGGCACGCCGATCCCGGCGGCCTCCTCCCACGAGATATTGCGGGGCTTCTCCACCACGGCTTCGGTTTCCACCGCGAGGTGGGTGGCGTGGGTGCCGTCGCGGCGGATCCCGAGGTCGCCTGAGGAGCCGAACACCTCGCGCCCGATCCAGTCGGCCGGCCCGTCGATCACGAACCCTGCATAGTCGCGGCCGGGCGTGCGCGGAAACACCGCGTAAGGCATCAGGCCGGTGGCGGCTTTGACGTCGGAGGGATTGACCGCCGCGGCCTTGACCTCGACCAGCAGCTCGTTCGCGCCCCGCGCCAGCGAACGGCGCTCGACGCCGGGTGCGAGCGAAGCCGGATTTTCGACCTTGGCCGGCAGCCGCACGCAGAGCGCCTCCACGGCAACGGGCGGGCCATCCGGTTTGGGGGGGGCAGGTATCATGGCGCTTCCGATTGAGTGACGTTTTCCAGCGATTTGACGCCCGCAGGGATCGTTGACACCATGGTGGCTTCGCATCATGACTAACCGGTTGATCGGTTAGTTCAAGAGGCTTGTTCCAACAAGCCCGCACCGACCCGGGGAGAGCGTTTTGCGTCCGATCCCGACCGAGGGGAGACCAAATTGAACGTCAAGGCCACGCTGTCGCCTGACGACCTCGCGCGTGCCTGTGCGGACGCGATGTGGCGGGAAGACGACGCCAGCAAGGGCCTCGGCATGGAGATCGCGCAGGTCGGGCCGGGCCAGGCGACCCTGACGATGACGGTCCAGCCGCACATGGTCAACGGGCAGCGCATCGCGCATGGCGGCTTTATCTTTTTGCTGGCGGATTCGACCTTCGCCTTTGCCTGCAATTCCCGTAACGAGCGCACCGTCGCGGCGCAGTGCGACATCACCTTCATCAAACCCGGCAAGCTCGGCGACCGGCTGGTGGCGACGGCGCGGGAGATTTCCCGCAGCGGGCGCTCCGGCATCTACGACATCAGCGTCACCGTCGAGGACATCGTGATCGCCGAGTTTCGCGGCCATTCCCGTACCGTCGGCGGCGCCTGGCTGCCGACCGAGCCCGAGACCAGGTCGACATAGGCGGCTGATTGACGAACTACGCCAGGAAAACACGCAAGGAAAACGCGCCAGGAAACCTACAATGGCTTTGACGAATCCCCGATCCAGCAGCAGCGGTTACAGCGCCGAAATGGACGAGGCCGAACGTGCGTCGCGCGACGAGATCATGGCGCTGCAGACAAAACGCATGGCGTGGACGCTGGCGCATGCCTACGACAACGTCGCGCATTACAAAAAAGCCTTCGACAATGCGGGCGTGCATCCCAAAGACTTCCGGCAATTGGCCGACCTTTCGAAATTCCCGTTCACGGTCAAGACCGACCTGCGCGACAATTACCCCTTCAACATGTTCGCGGTGCCGCGCGAAAAACTGGTCCGGGTCCACGCTTCCTCCGGCACCACGGGCAAGCCGATCGTGGTCGGCTATACCCAGGCCGATATCGACATGTGGGCTGATGTGATGGCGCGCTCGATCCGCGCCGCCGGCGGCCGCACCGGCATGATCATGCACAACGCCTATGGCTACGGATTGTTCACCGGCGGGCTTGGCGCGCATTACGGCGCCGAAAAACTCGGCTGCACGGTGGTGCCGGTCTCCGGGGGCATGACCGAGCGGCAGGTGCAGCTGATCAACGATTTCAAGCCCGACATCATCACGGTGACGCCGAGCTACATGCTGGCGATCCTCGACGAGTTCAAACGCCAGGGCCTCGACCCGCGCAGATCCTCGTTGAAGATCGGCATCTTCGGCGCCGAGCCCTGGACCAATGCGATGCGCGCCGAGATCGAGGCCGCGTTCGAGATGGACGCGACCGATATTTATGGCCTGTCCGAAGTGATTGGCCCCGGCGTCGCGCAGGAGTGTATCGAGACCAAGGACGGCCTGCATATCTGGGAGGATCACTTTTATCCCGAAGTGATCGACCCCGAGACCGGCGCGGTGCTGCCCGACGGCGAAAAGGGCGAGCTGGTTTTCACCTCGCTGACCAAGCAGGCGTTTCCGATCATCCGCTACCGCACCCGCGATTTGACCCGGCTGTTGCCGGGTACGGCGCGGCCGGGCATGCGGCGGATGGAGAAGGTGACCGGGCGTTCCGACGACATGATCATCCTGCGCGGCGTCAACGTGTTCCCGACCCAGATCGAGGAAGTACTTCTTGCCACAGACTGGTGCGGCGGCCATTTCATCATCGAACTGACCCGCGAGGGGCGGATGGACGAGATGACGGTGGTGGCGGAAGCGCGGCCGGAGCACTGGGACGACGGCGGCCTGGTCGAGCATACCGAACGGGTCACCGCCTACATCAAGAACACCATCGGCATCACCGCGCGCATTCGCGCGGTGGCGCCGGAGACGCTGGAGCGCTCGCTCGGCAAGGCCCGGCGCGTTTACGACAAGCGACCGAAGGAATAGGCTCAACACCGAGATCGGGAGGAGTCCATGACCACCAATCCATCACGACGCGATGTCCTGACATCAACGCTTGCCATCGCCGCCGGTGCGGCGCTTCCATCCCTCGGGCATGTGAGTCCAGCCATGGCCAACCCCAGCCTGATGTCCGCCGCCGAAATCGTCGCCGCGATCAGGGACAAGAAAATAACCGCCACCGACGTCGCGAAAGCCGCATTCGCCCGCGCCGACGAGGTCAAGGATCTCAACGCGCTGATCATCGTCAACAAGCACCCGGCGCTGGCCGCGGCGGCAGAAATCGATGAGGGCGGCCGTGGCCAACTGCCGCTCGCCGGCCTTCCCATTGTCATCAAGGACAATATCAATACCGCGGATATGCCGACATCCGCCGGCACGCCCGCGCTGCAGACGGCGCAGCCCGGCCGCAACGCGCCTTCGCTGCAAATGCTCCTGAAGGCCGGCGTCGTCATGATCGGCAAGGCCAATATGCATGAGCTGGCATTCGGCATCACCAGCACCAATCTGTCGTCGTTCGCGGGTCCGGTAAAAAATCCCTACGACAAGACGCGGATACCCGGCGGATCCTCCGGCGGAACCGCGGCAGCGATCGCCGCCGGTATCGTCAGCTGTGGCCTCGGATCCGACACTGGCGGATCGACCCGCGTGCCTGCGGCGCTCTGCGGCATTGTCGGATTGCGGCCGTCGGTCGGCAATGGCGGCGCGGAGCGCCGTTACGACGACACCAACATGGTGGTCCCGATCAGCCACACCCGCGACACCGTCGGCCCGATGGGCCGCACTGTCGCCGACGTGGCGCTGCTGGATTCGGTGATCACGGGGACCGCGATGGCCACGGCGCAGCCGCTGGGCGGCAAGCGCCTTGGAATTCCCGCGGCCTTCTGGAACGGGCTCGACCGTGACATCGAGGCCGTGACGAAGGCCGCGCGCACAAAACTTGCGGACGCCGGCGCCGTCCTTGTGGATGTCGACATGCCCGGACTGTTCGAGCAAAACGCAAAAGTGTCGTTCCCGGTCGCGCTGCATGAACCGATCGCCGATATCCCGGCCTGGCTCAAGGCGTCCGGCATCGAGGGCATTACGCTGGCCGACATCGCCGCCAAGATCGCCAGCCCCGACGTCAAGGGTGCGTTCGGCGCCATCACCGCCGACGCCTTCGGCGCCGCCTACCAGGATGCGATCACGGTACAGCGGCCGGCGCTGCAGAAGATTTATGCAGACTATTTCCGCGACAACAATCTCGATGCCATCCTGTTTCCCACCACCATCGCGCCGGCGCCCGCGATCGACGCGGAGAAGGGATCGGGCGAGATGTCGATCAACGGCAACAAGCCGGTGCCGACCTTCGACACCATGATCCGCAACACCGACCCCGGCAGCAATGCCGGCCTCCCCGGCCTGTCGCTGTTCGCCGGCATGACGCCCGGCGGCTTGCCGGTCGGAATAGAGATCGACGGTCCCGTCGGAAGCGATACCAAACTGCTGGGGTTGGGGATGTCGATCGAAGCCATTCTGGGCACGGCGCCGCCGCCGAAGCTGTAGCCGTCATTCCGGGGCGCGCGTCAGCGCGAACCCGGAATCTCAAGCAAACAACTTCTGGATTCCGGGTCTACGCCTTGCGGCGCATCCCGGAATGACGTGCCTCGATTTACACGTGGTCGTAATCCACCACGACCCGGTCCGACGTCGGCTTCGCCTGGCAGGTCAGAATGAACCCGGCCTTGAGCTCCCACGGCTCCAGCGAATAATTGACTTCCATCTCGGCGCTGCCCTCGACCAGCTTGGCGCGACAGGTCGAGCACATGCCGCCCTTGCAGGCGAACGGCAGATCCATGCCGGCACGTAACGCCGCATCGAGGACGGCCTCGCCTTCCGCAACCGGCACCTCGCGGCGCTTGCCGTCGATGATCAGCGACGCCATCGCTTTGGGTGGCGCACCCACGGCGATCACGGTCCTGGGACGCGGCTTGCCACCGAATTCCGAAACGAACCGCTCTACGTGAATGCGATCGGCAGCGATGCCGATATCCCAGCAGGTCGTCTCGATGTCCTCGCTCATGCCTGATGGCCCGCAGATGAAGACGTGATCGACATCGGATGCCGGGACCAGCGAGCGCAACAGCACCCTCACCTTTTCGCCGTCGAGCCGGCCATGCAGGATCGGAATGTCCTGCTCTTCGCCCGAGATCACATGGAACACCGAGAGCCGCTGCATGAATCGGTCTTTCAATTCTTCCAGTGCCTCGCGAAACAGCATGCCTGATGTCGAGCGGTTGCCATAGAACAGAAAGAACCTGCTGTCCGGCTCGCGCGCCAGCACGCCCTTCACGATCGAGAGAATCGGCGTGATACCGGAGCCGGCGGCGAAGCCGACATAGGTCCGCGACTCCCCGGGAGCATGCGCGATGCCGAAGCGGCCGGTCGGGGTCATGACATCGAGCTGGTCGCCGGCCTTCAATTCGTCGGCCGCCCAGCTCGAGAACGCGCCACCATCGACCTTCTTCACCGCGATACGCAATTCGCCGTCGTCGGGCCCGGAGCAGATCGAATAGGAGCGGCGCACTTCCTCGCCGTCCATGGTGGTGCGCAGGGTCAGGTACTGGCCGGGAGCAAACTGATAATCGTTCGCGAGTTCGTGCGGAATCGCAAAGGTCATCGACACCGCGTCGGACGATTCACGGCGCAGATCGTCGACAGCGAGGCGATGAAACCGCGGATGAGGTGCGGACGTGTTCAGTGACATTTGAAATAATCAAACGGTTCGCGGCAACCCTTGCAACGCCACAGCGCCTTGCAGGAGGTCGAGCCGAATTCCGACAGCACCTCGGTATCGCCGGAGCCACATTGCGGGCACGTCACATGCTGCACGCCGAACAGCGCGCGACGGGAGCCGGCCGCCTGCGGCGGCGCGATGCCGTATTCCCGGAGCTTGCGGCGGCCGTCTTCGCTCATCCAGTCGGTGGTCCAGGCCGGCGACAGCACCGTGCGCACTTTTGTATTGCGAAAACCCTCACGCTCCAGCGCCAGCTCGATCTCCAGTGTGATCATGTTCATCGCCGGGCAGCCGGAATAGGTCGGCGTGATCGCGACCTCGACCTGGCCATCCCTTACAGCGACATCGCGCAGCACGCCGAGATCGGCGATGGTGAGCACCGGAATTTCCGGATCGACCACGGCCGCGGCGGTGTTCCAGGCGTGCTGTCGCAGCTCGGCATCGTTGAACAATGCGGTCACCATGTGGCTCCCGGAAAGGTCCGCTGCATCGACTGGAGTTCGCTGAGCAAGTGACCGAGATGCTCGCTGTGCCGGCCCTCGCGACCGCCCTGCTGCATCCAGTCGCTCTTTGGCAGTGCCAGCGTCGCTTCGCCCACGACATCGGAAACGATTTTCAGCCATTGCGGACGCAGGCTCGCCGGATCGACTGATATGCCGGCGCCGATCAAGCCGCGCTCGCTGGCGTCCGCCACGAACATTTCGCCGGTGAATGCCCAGAGATGATCGATCGCGGTCTGCGCGCGGCCGTGGCTTTGTTCGGTGCCATCGCCGAGCCGCACGATCCATTCCGACGAATGCCGCAAATGATAGGCGCTTTCCTTTTCGGATTTCGCCGCGACCGCGGCCAGCGTCGCGTTGCTGGATTTCATCATCGCGCGCCAATAAAGATCGGCGAAGGCCGAGTAGAAAAACTGTCGCACCATGGTGTGCGCGAAATCGCCGTTCGGCTGCTCCAGCAGCAGCAGATTGCGGTACTGCCGGACGTCGCGCAGATAGGCGAACTTGTCCTCGTCGTTGCCCTTGCCCTCGACCGTGGCCGCATACGAATAGAGCTCGCGCGCCTGGCCGAGCAGGTCGAGCCCCATATTGGCGAGCGCCATGTCCTCCTCCATCATGGGCGCGTGGCCGCACCATTCCGACAGCCGGTGCCCGAGAATCAGCGCATCGTCGGCGCGGCGCAGCGTGTACAGCACCAGCGGCGTTTCGGAAACGGTGATGGAAGCGATTGCCATGTTCTCCTGCCTGCTCATCACTCGCGGACGTCATCCTGAGGAGCGCGCCCTTGCGCGCGTCTCGAAGGATGGCCGCGAGTTCGATTTTACCGCCATCCTTCGAGACGCTTGCTTCGCAAGCTCCTCAGGATGAGGACTGAATTTATTGCACGACGCTTCGTCTTCCGCGTCTCACATATGCCCGACTTCATCCGGCACGTCGTAAAACGTCGGATGCCGGTAGATCTTGGATTCCGCCGGCTCGAACATCATGCCTTTTTCGGACGGATCGGAAGCGGTGATCGCGCTCGAGGGCACCACCCAGATCGACAGCCCCTCGCCGCGGCGGGTGTAGAGGTCGCGTGCGGCCTGCAGCGCCATGGTCGTGTCGGAGGCATGCAGCGAGCCGACATGCTTGTGCGCCAGCCCGTTGCGGCTGCGGATAAAGACTTCCCAAAGCGGCGTGTTCGGCGTGGCCATGACGGTCTCCAATCCCTATTCGGCGGCTTGCGCCATTTGCCGGTGCCTGCGTTTTTCGGCATAGGCCGCCGCGGCCTCGCGAACCCAGGCGCCTTCGTCATGGGCCTTGCGGCGCGCCGCCAGCCGGTCGCGGTTGCAGGGGCCGTTGCCGGCCAGCACCTGCTTGAATTCCTCCCAGTCGATCGCGCTGTATTCCCAGTTCCCGGCTTCATTCTGCTTCATGTCGGGATCGGGGATGGAAAGTCCCAAAAATTGCGCCTGCGGCACCGTGGCATCGACGAATTTCTGGCGCAGCTCGTCATTGGAGAAACGCTTGATCTTCCATCTGGTGGAGGTGTCGCCGTGCTGGCTTGCCTGGTCGGGCGGGCCGAACATCATCAGCACCGGCCACCACCAGCGGTTCAACGCATCCTGCGCCATCGCCTTCTGCTCATCCGAGCCGCGCGACAGCGTCAGCATGATTTCAAAACCCTGGCGCTGGTGAAAGGATTCCTCCTTGCAGACCCGGATCATCGCGCGCGCATAGGGACCGTAGGAACAGCGGCACAACGGAATCTGGTTCATGATGGCGGCGCCATCGACCAGCCAGCCGACCGCGCCGATGTCGGCCCAGGTCAGGGTCGGATAGTTGAAGATCGAGGAATACCGGGACTTGCCCGCCAGCATCAGGTCGACCAGTTCCTCGCGCGAAGCACCGAGCGTCTCAGCCGCGGCATAGAGATAGAGCCCGTGACCACATTCATCCTGCACTTTTGCCAGCAGCGCGGCCTTGCGGCGCAGCGACGGCGCGCGGGTGATCCAGTTGCCTTCCGGCAGCATACCGACGATTTCGGAATGGGCGTGCTGCGAGATCTGCCGCGTCAGCGTCTTGCGGTAGGCCGCCGGCATCCAGTCATTCGGCTCAATGCGCTCTTCGGCATCGATGCGGGCCTGAAACGCGGCGGCATGCGCGGCGTCCTCGACGTGGCGGTCATCCGCGTCGGACGTGTTGAGCGCCTGCGTGTACATGGTGGGTCTCCCTGGAGGCCTCCTTTTCAAAATATATCAAAATAGGCGAAATTCAATACATTTATGTAACATAATTACGGGTCGCCGAACCGGCGCCCCAGTTCCTTCCCCGCCGCCGGCAGCGCCCCGGCCGGATTGGTTGCGTGACGGTCAAGCCATTGTTCGGACGCGGGAAGCACGCCGCGATAGATCTCGCCGCAAAGCTTTCGGGCGGCCCGTCCCGGCCAGTCCGCCGGCAGCAGCGCAGGCGGCAATAGCGGGTCGCGCAGCACCACCCGCCGGTAATGATGGATCAGCAGGATACGCGCGGTGAAGCCGTCGATATCCGACATCGGTTCGCGGCGACCGACCCAGGCCCGCAACGGCGCAAAGGTTTTCATGAACTTCAGATAGGCGTCGGCGGTGCGGTGCAGCGGCCAGCTCTCGCTGAGCAGGCGACGGCCGCTGTCGTCCTCGGCAGAGACTTCCAGACGGATCGCGGCGGCGGCTTCCTGCGGGATCGGCACACCCGACGGCGCGACCCACACGCCCGGCAGCGGACTGCCAAAGCCGGCATTCTTCAGCGCCTCGCGGGCGGCGTCGCGGTCTTCGCCGTTGCCGATCAGCAGCAGTTCGAAGCGCCCGGTCCATTCCAGCGGCTGCGGATCATAAATGTGCCTTGTCGCGGCGTCGAAGGTCTGTCGTCCCTTCCCCGCCAGCCGATAAAAGCTGTTGCGGCCGACCTTGTCACGTTCGAGCCAGCCGTCGGCGGCGAGCCGCGACATCGCGGTGCGTACCACACCGCTGTCGATGTCGATCGCCTCGAAGAATTCGAGCAGCGTGCCGAGCCAGACCGAACCGCCGCGCGGCACGATGGCGTCGCCGAACACGGTGATGACGATGGAGCCGGTGCGCGAGGGTTCGCGCTTCAGCTGTTCGATAATGCGGGCAAGCGGCTGCGGCATATCAAACGCATACCGCGTTTTTTGGGAAAGCAGCAACGCTCGTGCGTTTCCCTCGTCATGGCCGGGCTTGACCAGGTCAAGCCCGGCCATGACGAAATATCAAGTGCTCTGCTACAGCGCTTAGCGATGCGGATCGGGATAGACCAGGCTGCGCCAGCCGCTGCGCTGGAACGGCGCCCATGTGCCTTCCGCCTGGGCCAGACGATCGGCCACGGCGTAGACCACGGCGGGATGATGGCCCATGCCGCAATGGCTGCTTTCGACCTCGATGCTTTCCGACATTGCCGAGGTCTTTTCCATACAGCCCTGCCAGGCGCAGATGCCGTCGCTGCGGCTGAAGATCGCGGTTGTGGGCACCGGCGGCGTTTCCGACAGCGCGCCACCGAAGCGGTGGTCTTCCTCTTCGGCGCTGCGGCCACTCGCCATCTCATAGACCCGCCAGGCGTTGGTCGCCTTCGGCCCGCTGGCGAACGGGCTGCCGAGCGTGATCACCGAGCGCACCCGGTCCGGCATCACTTTCGCCAGTTGGCGTGCGTAGAGGCCACCCAAGCTCCAGCCAACCAGGCTGATCTTGCGGCCATGGGTGTCGCTGAGTTCATGCACCAGATCGACCATCGCGTGCTGGACGCCCTGGCGCAGGCCGAGATTACGGCCTTGCCGCCAGCCGCTGACCGCATAGCCGCGATTCCTGAGAAAGCTGCGCAGTGGCCGCGTCGAGGTGTCGGATGCGACCAGCCCGGGCAGCACAAGCACCGGATGCCCGTCACCCCTGGGGGCGAGACTGAGCAGCGGCAGGGCGCCAAGAAAGGCGCCAAACTCGTGAAGGGCGCGCCCCTCCATGAACATCAGGGTTTTGGACGGCGCGCGCAGCGTCTGGGTAGTCGCGGACATCATAGCTCCTCTCTGAGCTGGCCCCTTGCAATCCGGCAGCCAGCCAACGGACCATAGGAAGACGCAAACCTCGTAAAATCGTTCCGCAACGCAACATCACTTGAATCGAGGTATGGCGCTGATTCCGTCATTCAAGCGGTTGCCCCGCCGTGGGACAATAGGTCGCCACACTTAAAAGGAACTGCGTGATGATTTGGTCACAGCATCCGAACCAGTAATTCCACGGTGTACAACGCCAATCCGGCGAGCCCGCCAATCAGCGAACCGTTGAAGCGGATGTATTGCAGATCCTTGCCGATGTTGATTTCGATCAGCGCAATCAGCTGGCCCATATCCCAGCCCTTGACCTGATCGGAGATGAAGCTCGACACGCCGCTCTTCTGATCGGCGATAAAACTCCGGAGCACCGCGACGAGGCCCTGGTTGATTTCGGCGCGCAGCTCGGCATCGGCCGCCAGCGTCTCGCCGGCCTTCACGAACATGCCCGCCAGATGCTGCTGCAGCACCTGGCTCTCGCCCGAAGCGCTGCGCTCGATGAAGGATCGCGTATTCGACCAGATGTTGCGCGCGAGATCGCCGAGTTCCGGACGCGCCAGCAGATCGCGCTTCAATCCGTCGATGCGATCGGCGAACGCCCGGTCGCTGCCGAGCCGGTCGACGAACGACAGCAGCATGCGATTGAACTCGTCGCGGAACGGATGCTTCGGATCGTTTTTCACTTCCTCGAAGAACGTGGTCGCGGATGCGACGATCCGGTTCACCAGGAATTTGTCGGCACGATAGAGTTTCAAGAGCGTCGGCAGTTCGTCGCGGATTTTTTCCCGG
>JBBQUA010000100.1:0-17379 GCA_038212905.1 Hyphomicrobiales bacterium | reverse complement strand
GCCGCGGCCGCTCGTTGATGCACCGTGTGCGAGACCTTCTTTCACAACGAACGCCCGGGACTATGGGTCCCTGCGCCCCGTGCGCAATTGCGCACTAGGCAGGGACGACGAGCGGAGGGCTTGCGACATCTCGACTATTTTCGAAAGCTTGACACCATGACCAATCTCGCCCCCTCCGGCTTCCTCAAGATCGGCGCGTCCGATCTCGAATACCGCATGATCGGGCCCGCGCCGGATCAGGCGCCGACCATCGTCATGCTGCACGAGGGCCTCGGCTGTGTCGGGCTGTGGGGCGATTTTCCGGACAAGCTGCAGGCCGCGACCTCGGCCGGCGTGTTGGTCTATTCGCGCGCCGGCTATGGCGCCTCGACGCCGGCAGCGCTGCCGCGCCCGCTCGATTACATGCATAGCGAGGCGCGCGAGGTGCTGCCAAAACTGCTCGACGCAACAGGTTTTCGCAGGGGGATTCTGGTCGGCCATTCCGATGGCGCCTCGATCGCGGCGATCCATGCCGGCTCGCATCAGGACCATCGCGTGCAGGGCATCGCGATGATCGCGCCGCATTTTATCGTGGAAGATATTTCGGTGAGTTCGATCGCGGAAATCAGAAAGGCCTACGAGACGTCGGAGCTGAAATCAAAACTTTCGCGTTGGCACAGGGACGTCGACAACGCCTTCTACGGGTGGAACGACGCCTGGCTCGACCCCAAGTTTCGTTCCTGGGATATTTCGGAATATCTCGCCTATATTCGGGTGCCGGTCGCGATCCTGCAGGGGGCCGACGACCAGTATGGGACAATCCGTCAGGTCGAGATTGCCAAAGAAGAGTGCTATTGTCCGGTTGATGTGACGGAGATTTCCGGGGCTGGACATTCGCCGCATCGCGAGGCGCCGGAAAAGACGCTGAATACCATCTCTGATTTTGCAAGACGCATTTTATACACGCATGAAGGCTCGCAGGGGCGCGCCGCTTAAAACATTGGTCAGGTGATGCCGCGATGAGCATCCCTTCGTCATCAGGCGCCAGCCTTCCGCTGCCACGCTGGGCATATGTCCCCGGCGTGGCCGCGGATGCCGAGGCCGACTACGACACGCTGGCGCAGGTGATGGCGCTGGTGCCCTCCCGATTCCGCGACTTCGTCCCGGCGCGCCACCCGGCGCTGCGCTACGGGCTTGTTCTCAACGACCATGGCTTCTTCTGGGAGTCGCAGCAGGTGCTGGAAGCCGTGTGGGCGGCGGCGCCGCAGGGCGGCCGCGAGCGGATCCTGCTGCGCGCCTGCACCCGGATCGCCGGCGCCAATCTGAAACTCCGGATGCTGAAGTTTCCAGCCGCGAGCCGGTTGCTCGGCGAAGCGCTCGGAGAACTCAGGGCGCTCAGCCTGCGCAAGGCGGTGGCCGGTGGCGACGGGTTCGCAGACAGCTTTCCGACCGCTGCGCTGGCGGCGCTGCTGCAGGCCAAACTGGCATTGCAGCAGCTCTCCAAGGCCGATTGGGTGAAGATGGGCGCGGTCGGGCGCACATGAAACAAAATGCACATTATAACCTTGACAAAGCAGGTACCAGATGTGCAATGATTCGCCTACCCCGCAAGGGGATGGCGCGCCCGCAAGTAAAAAATATCGAGGGGTTATCCTGCCAGCCGGGATGACCCCGGCTTGCCTCGATGCTGTCGCTAGAATCGTAAATAGGCACGCAAGCGGCGATACAGACGAGTTAGACGCAGAATGTGCTGCGAGGATTTTCGGAGTTGTTCAAAAACTCCAGAATTGTCCAAGTTCCGGCAGACCTTCGAGAATTGGACGTGCGCTTCGTGCGCTGCGGCTGCAAAGTTAATTAGCTGATCGACAGACCCCACATGCCTGCCTATCCGGAAGGTCGCTTCGCCCTCCGGCTTAATGCCGCGCCAGATCGCTTGCTTTGTTGCCGGATCATAGTCGGACAGGATTGAGTGAAGAAATATATTCCGTTGCTTGCTAAGCTCCAGGAATTGGGGGGTGATGGTTCGTAGAGCCCCCGCTTGGGGTTGAAGCGCGGGGTGTTTGTTGAACCATCGCTTCAGCAGCTTGACCTTACTACTGAAGGATACTGGATGATCTTTTTGATACAATTCCAGTGAGTGCTTCGGCTGATTCAGCAGGATTAACACCATGTCTATGTGGGTTTCCAACCTAGCCCAAGATGAGGTGGCTAGGCCGATCACTCGAAAGAGTTCGGCGGCATCTGCCATTTTGTCGGGGTGATCTAATGGTGTATCCGTCAGAGTGATTTGCAAAATCTCATCGGCGGTGGTCATGGCGAAAGACCCTATTGAATTTCATCCCGACGCTATGGAGCGCTTTGAGCGTGCCGTGAAGGCGGTCGCGAAAAGTCCCCCGCAGCATCGGGTAGCGAAGAAGAAAAAAACGGGGAAAAAGAAAACAGCAGGGAAGCAGAAGCCCGCCTAAGGGACGACTGCCCCCTTCTGTTAGTGCATCAGTGCCCTAATTATTGCAGCAATGCCGAAGAGGCAAAGCGCAACGTTGACGCTGATGTTTAGTGTGACACGAGGTTTCATGGTGAAGCCCTCGGATCACGCCGGCGCAATCCGTGAGGGTTGCGTGTAGCGCCCAGTATCAACGGCAAACAACCGGCCGTTCACTGGAGTATCGGCCCATCATCGGCGAGCTAGCATCGCCGCTAACAGGCGTCGTTGGTGTCTCTATCCAGCTGTCGGGTTCACGACCTCCGAGGCCAGCCTTTTCAGGCCGTCCCTTTATCGTGTCTGCTGGAATCAAGCCGACGCTTACACGGGTTGCCTCAGGTTGACCGGGAACCGCTTCCCTAGTTCCTGAGACCCGAACGCTGATGGTGGGCCGAATCGCTACTTAGAGTCGAGTCAAAAGCTATTTTGTTCGCCAGTATTTGATGAACTTGGGCTTGGGTTTCGGCAGCTTCTCGCGCCAGTGCAGGAAGCGCAGCGCCTTATGCTTGAACGTTTTTGCGGTCAGGCCGTCGATAGGTCAGGCGCTTGCCGACGATGCCCTTGGCAAGCTCTGTAGCGCGGTCAGTATCGTTCACGCCGAGCGCGATGCGGTTGTTATGGCGGAAGTCAAACTCCGCAAGATAACGGTGCAGATGCTTCTCTGAGCAATGCTGGTAAGTGCCGCGCATACCGCGCTTGAATACGCTGAAGTAGCTTTCGATGGTGTTGGTGGTAATGACGGTGGTTTTGACAACCGGCTTGCCATCGGGGCGCATTTCGCCGGTTTCTTCGTTCCAATAGCGGACGTACTGATCTTCGCCATGGTTCACTACGCCATGGTTCGCAAATTCAGTGCCTTCCTTTTCGTAAACGCGCGCTTGGTCCGTCATCAGGTACGCTTCTTTAGAGATGTTGGCGCGAACCACGGGCAAGATTGCATCGGCGGTCGTATTCGCAACGTGGAAGCTGCGAACTTGGCCGGTGTCGCGATCTAGCAGAGACAGGACCGTGTTCTTATGAGCGCCGCCAGCGCGAGCCTTCTTAACGCCAGCGCGACGACCAATGAACGTTTCGTCAACCTCTACCGCGCCGCCATCCTCGCCCATGGGGACGGCAAAGCCGCCAACGCGCATTGCTTCACGCAAGCGGTGCATAAGAAACCACGACGATTTATAGCTGATCCCAAGCATACGGTGGACCTGATGCGCGCTAATGCCTTTCTTCGAAGCAGTCATCAGGAACAGCGCCGCAAGCCACTTGGTCAGCGGGATTTTGGAGCGCTCGAATACGGTATTCACGGTCACGGTAAACTGCTGGCGGCACTGCGGTTCGTTGCACTGGTACACGCCAGGACGATGCGCCTTGCCTTCCAGCTTGGTCAGCTTGTCCTGATCCGCGTTGCCGCAATGCGGGCAAACCCGACCGTTGGCCCAAACGCGGGCTTCAAGCCATTCGCGGGCTGCGGTTTCGTCTTGGAAGATCGGGTTTTTGAGTAGGTCGGCCATGGCAATCGCTCCAGAATGCCCAAATCCTACATTTGGGGTTCTGCTTTGTCAAGGTTATAATGTGCAACAAAATGCAGCTTTCTGCGTTTCAAGCTAGACCTCTTCAAAAACATGCACTATTGTGCATATTGATTTAGCGGACCAAATCTCAAAAACCAATCCAAGGGTGGCCCCATGGCTGACGGAAAGCCTGGCGAAGATCGCGTCCTCGCAGGCGGCGCGACGTTCATCGATTTCCAGACCGACCCGTCGCGCTACCGGCATTGGAAGCTGGCCGTCGAAGGCGATGTCGCGACCCTGACCATGGATGTCGACGAGAATGGCGGCCTGTTCGAGGGCTACCAGCTCAAGCTGAATTCCTATGATCTCGGCGTCGATATCGAGCTTGCCGACGCGGTGCAGCGGCTGCGCTTCGAGCATCCCGGCGTCAAAGTCGTGCTGCTGCGCTCGGGCAAGAACCGGGTGTTCTGCGCCGGCGCCAATATCCGGATGCTGGCCGGCGCCACCCACGCCCACAAGGTCAATTTCTGCAAATTCACCAACGAGACCCGCAACGGCCTGGAGGATTCCAGCGAGAATTCCGGCCAGCGTTTTGTCACCGTGATCAACGGCACCGCGGCTGGCGGCGGCTATGAACTGGCGCTGGCGACCGATCACATCATCCTCGCCGATGATGGCGCGGCCGCCGTGGCGTTGCCGGAAGTGCCGCTGCTGGCAGTGCTGCCGGGGACAGGCGGGCTGACGCGCGTGGTCGACAAGCGCAAGGTGCGCCGCGATCACGCCGATTATTTCTGCACCATCGAGGAAGGCATCAAGGGCAAGCGTGCCGTCGCGTGGCGGCTGGTCGACGAGATCGTGCCGAACAGCAAGCTCGACGCCAAAGTCGCCGAACGCGCACGGGAATTCGCCGCGGCGTCAAAGCGCAACGGCAACGGCAAGGGCATTGTCCTGACGAAGCTCAACCGGACCATCGACGACAGTGGCATCCGCTACGGGTTCGTCAGCGTCGATATCGACCGCGCGCAGCGCATCGCCACCATCTCGATCAAGGCGCCGGAGGCGGCTCCATCAGCCGATATCGACGGCATGATCGGGCAGGGCGATGCGTTCTGGCCGCTGCAGGTGGCGCGCGAGCTCGACGACGCGATCCTGCATCTGCGCATCAACGAACTCGAGACCGCGATGCTGGTGTTCAAATCGCATGGCGACCGCGCCAATGTGCTTGGGCACGACGCCTTCCTCGAAGCCAACAAGGCGCACTGGCTGGTCAACGAGATCAGGCAATACTGGAAACGGGTGCTGAAGCGCATCGATGTCACCTCGCGCACGCTGGTGACGCTGGTCGAGCCCGGTTCCTGCTTCGTCGGCACGCTGGCCGAACTGGTGTTCGCGGCCGACCGCTCCTACATGCTGATCGGCTCGCGGCAGGGCGACAACCGCGCGGCGCCGACCATCGAGCTCTCAGCGATGAATTTCGGTCCCTATCCGATGAGCCACGGCCTCACGCGCCTGCAGTCGCGGTTTCAGGCCGATCCTGAAGACGTCGCGCGCGCGCAGGCCAAAATCGGCGAGGGGCTCGACGCCGAGCAGGCTGAGGCGCTCGGCCTCGTCACTTTCGCGCTCGATGATATCGACTGGGACGATGAGGTCAGGGTGTTCTTCGAGGAACGCACCTCTTTCTCGCCCGACAGCCTTACCGGCATGGAGGCCAATTTGCGTTTCGTCGGCCCGGAGACCATGGAGTCAAAGATCTTCTCGCGCCTGACAGCATGGCAGAACTGGATCTTTCAGCGCCCCAACGCGGTCGGCGAAGACGGCGCGCTGCGCCGTTATGGCACCGGCCAGAAGGCGCAGTTCGATATGACGCGGGTATAGGAATAACAAGTACCGCCGTCATCCCCGGATAAGCGCGTTCGCGCTTACTCGGGAGGTGCGAGCCTTGCGCAGCAAGGCGAGCCTCGAAGGATGGTTGTGGAAACAATTATCGCACCAGCATCCTTCGAGGCTCGCGCAAGAGGCGCTCGCACCTCAGGATGACGGCAGCACAAGACGCAAAGCTCGTCACGAGACCGATCAAGGAGCACGCCATGAACGCCAATATCATGAACGTCGACTACTCCACCAAGATTCCCAACAACGTGAATCTCAGCGAGGATCGGCAGGTGCTGAAGGCACTGGAAGGCTGGCATCCCGGCTACATGAACTGGTGGGGCGACATGGGCCCTGAAGGGTTTCAGCAGTCGCTGGTCTATCTTCGCACCGCCTATTCGGTCGATCCGCGCGGCTGGGCCAAGTTCGACTACGTCAAGATGCCGGACTACCGCTGGGGCATCCTGCTGGCGCCGCAGGAAGAAAACCGGGTTATTCCGTTCGGCGAGAATTTCGGCAAGCCGGCCTGGCAGGAAGTGCCGGGCGAGCATCGCGCCATGCTGCGCCGCCTGATCGTGATCCAGGGCGACACCGAGCCGGCTTCGGTCGAGCAGCAGCGCCATCTCGGCAAGACCGCGCCCTCGCTCTACGACCTGCGCAACCTGTTCCAGGTCAATGTCGAGGAAGGCCGTCATCTCTGGGCGATGGTTTACCTGCTGCAGAAATATTTCGGCCGCGACGGCCGCGAGGAGGCTGACGATCTGCTGCGACGCCGCTCCGGCGACGCCGATTCACCGCGCATGCTCGGCGCCTTCAACGAGGCGACGCCGGACTGGCTGTCGTTCTTCATGTTCACCTATTTTACGGATCGCGACGGCAAGATGCAGCTGCACTCACTGGCGCAGTCCGGCTTCGATCCGCTGTCGCGCACCTGCCGCTTCATGCTGACCGAAGAGGCGCACCACATGTTCGTCGGCGAGACCGGCATCAGCCGCATCCTGCAGCGCACCTGCGAGGCGATGAAGGCCGCGGGGATCAGCGATCCCAACGATGTCGCAAAAGTCCGCGCGCTCGGCGTGATCGACCTGCCGACCATGCAGAAGAAGCTCAATCTGCATTACACGCTGTCGCTCGATCTGTTCGGCTCGGAGGTCTCCACCAACGCGGCCAATGCCTTCAATGCCGGGGTCAAGGGCCGCTACCGCGAGACCCAGATCGAGGACGACCACCAGCTGAAGAACGACACCTATCCGGTGCTCAAGCTGGTCGACGGCGTCATCAAGCGCGTCGACGAACCGGCGCTCACCGCCCTCAACATGCGGCTGCGCGACGACTACACCCATGACTGCGCCAAGGGCATGCTGCGCTGGAACAAGGTGATCTCGACATCGGGCTACGACTTCAAACTGGTGTTGCCGAACGTCGCGTTCCATCGCCAGATCGGCGAGTTCAGGGATATCCACGCCACGCCCGACGGCCTCCTGATCGACGACGCCACCTGGAACAAGCGCAAGCACGACTGGCTGCCGTCGGTGGACGACGGCGATTTCATCGCCTCGCTGATGGTGCCGGTGACCGACATCGGCAGCTACGCCCCCTGGATCTCGCCGCCCAAGGTCGGCATCGACAACAAGCCCGGCGATTTCGAGTATGTGAAGATCGAGACGTGATCTGCTGGCCCGCGAGATAACAAAGACTGTCATCACCCGCGAAGGCGGGTGATCCAGTATCCCAGAGGCAGTGAGGCAAGATTCGAGAGGCCGCGGCATACTGGATACCCCGCCTTCGCGGGGTATGACGGTCGATGGTTGTGACGCCGTTCTCGATCCTACCCCGCGATCTCCAGCCCCGCATTGGCGTAGACCACGCCGCCATCGACCGCGATGGTGTTGCCGACCACGTAATCGCCGGCGCGCGAGGCGAGATAGATCGCGACCCCCGCCATGTCCTCGTCGGTTCCGATGCGCTGCGCCGGAATGCGTTTTGCCACATCGTCTGAGTGGTCGCGGGCGGCGCGGTTCATGTCGGACTTGAATGCGCCCGGTGCAATCGCGGTGACGTTGATATGGTCCTTGATCAGTTTGGTCGCCATGCGCCGGGTCAGATGGATCACGGCGGCCTTGCTGGCGGCGTAGGAATAGGTTTCCCCGGGGTTGACGAAGATGCCGTCGACCGAGGCGATATTGATGACCTTGGCGGGCCGTTCATGACTTGCCGCCGCGCGTAACGGTTTCGCCAGCGCCTTGGTCAGAAAGAACACCGACTTGACATTGAGGTCCATCACCTTGTCCCAGCCGCTTTCCGGAAATTCGTCGAACTCCGCGCCCCAGGCAGCGCCTGCGTTGTTGACGAGGATATCGAGCTTCGGTTCCAGTTTGGCGAGTTCGCCGGCGAGCTTTTCGCAGCCCGCGACCGTCGAGATGTCGATCGGCAGCGCGATGCATTCGCCGTCATAGGCGGCCGAAAGCTCCCTGGCGGTCGCCTCGCAGGGCCCGGCCTTGCGCGCGGTGATGTAGACCTTCGCCGCACCCTGCGCGAGAAATCCTGCCGCGATCATCTTGCCGATACCACGCGATCCCCCGGTCACCAGCGCGATGCGGCCCTTCAGCGAAAACAGATCCTTGAACATGCGTTCCTCCCTTGGATTTGCCGAGGGTTTTGGGCGCGGCGGTGTGGTGAGTCAAGGAATGTGGACCTTCCCCTCTCCCCTTGTGGGAGAGGGTGGACGCGATGCGAAGTATCGCGGACGGGTGAGGGGTTTGTTTCCGCGGATAGAGACCCCTCATCCGGCGCTCCGCGCCACCTTCTCCCACAAGGGGAGAAGGGAACGGAAAACTACGCCGCGTCGATCCGGCGAAACCCGTTGCCGAGCGCGGTCGCGGCGCCGGAGGTCAGCACGGGAAGAAACCGCGTCTCCTGGTAGTTGCCGTTGAGCGAGACGCGCTGCAGCGCGGTCAAATGATCGGCGCTCTCGGGAAAGATCATGCCCGGCCGCGTCGTCACCGCGGTCTTGAAGCCGCTTGCGCGCGCCAGCGCGAATTCGCGTGGGCCGGCCGCGATCCTGTCGCCGTAGGGATAAGCGAGATGGAGGACGGGACGCTGCAACGCGCTTTCGATCCGGGCGCGGCTGGTGTCGATCTCGTCGGCCGCCATGGCCTCGGTCTGCTTGGCGAGATTGCAATGCGTGATGGTATGCGCACCGATCGTGACCAACGGCTCCCGAGCGAATGCTTTCAGTTCATCCCAGGACATGCAGAGCTCGCGGCAAAGCGCGGCTTCATCGACGCCATGGCGCGCGCACAGCGCGCTGATTTCGCGGGCAACGTCGTGCTCTCCCGGCAATGAACGCAGCCAGTCGTGCAGCCGGTCGAACGCCTCCTGCTTGGCCGATGTCGTGGAGGTATCGAGGCGGGTCGTGACGTCACAGATCCTGGCCTCGATCGAGGACGCCCTGGCGATCACTCTTTCCAGCGCCGCCCACCACAGCCGCCCGGTGCCCTCGGCGAAATCGCTGGCGACATAGACGATAAGGGGGGCGTCGAACTCCCGCATCACAGGCAGCGCGAAATCCCGGTTGTCGCGATAGCCGTCGTCGAGGGTGAAGCAGGCGAAGCGCCGCGAAAAATTGCGGTCGATCAGCCGCTGATGCACCTCGTCCATGGTCACAATGTCGATGCCGTACGACCGCAGATGCGTCAGCATCATGCGCAGGAATTCCGGCGTGACTTCGAGGTGATGATTGGGCTGGAAATCGGCGTCGCCACGCGGTCGGACATGGTGCAGCATGAAAATCGCGCCGACGCCCGCAAACAGCGGTCGCATCAGATGATGCGCGCCGGTAAAATATAGCGCCTCGAGGCCGGCGCGGATAACGTTGTTGCGGAGCAGTTTCATCCTGGAGCTGGCCCGTTGCGACGAGATTCCGAAGCTAGCGGGTGACCGCTGAAGAAACAGTTAGTCGGACGGCACCGCGTTACCGGACAATTTTCGTGCTATTTCCAGTTTGACAGTCCCGCAAGGGTTTGTTTTCTCTCTGTTCTCCAGTGCTAGCGCCCCCTTGTTTCCGAAGTTCGTGTCAGGGGGTGCCGCGATAGCTCACGAACTTCGGAAACGGGGCGCCAGGCCCCCCGGGATGCCCATGTACGGACTTTTCAGGTGGAGCAGCAAATGGTGGCCGGGCACAATTCCTCTGGCCGTCCTTTGGGCCTTCGCGGCCTGGAACAGCACCATCCCTCTGGAAGCCGATCTGGCCGCGCGCTCTAATGCCGCACTCAAGGATACCGTGCTCGACAAGGCGCGAATGGCGGTCGCCGGACGCGACGTCACCTTTGCAGCGGACGCCTTCTCGGAAGACGGCCGTCGCAGCGCGGTGGCGTCGGTGGAGGCCGTGCCGGGCGTGCGGCTGGTCGACGACCAGACCCGCCTTGTCCCTGAAGCCAAGCCATTCGCCTGGTCGGCTGAGCGGGATGTCGTCCGGGTCACCTTGGGCGGCAGTTCGCCGCTGCCGGCGATCAAGAACAGGTTGCTGGAGGCCGCCCGCGCAGGTCTCGGCGGGGTCGAGGTGGTGGACCGGATGAATTTGGCGCGGGGCGCGCCGCCGCGTTTCGACAATGCCGCGCTGCTGCTGCTCGATCAGATCGGGAAATTGAAGGACGGCAAGGTCAGCGTTTCAGATGCCAAGGTCAGCCTTTCCGGCATGGCGCGGGACCTCGGCGGCCGGGAAGCGATCGCGGCGGCGCTGAAGAATCTCCCGGAGGGTTTTTCGGTCGCCGCCAACGAGGTCAAGGCGCCGCCCTATGTCTTCCAGGCCTACAAGGACCCGGTCGCGGTGACGGTGACGCTGACCGGCTATGTGCCCGACAATAACGTCCATGCCGCGATCGTGACCGCCGCCGGGCGCAAGTTTCTCAGGGAAAAAGTGGTCGACAATCTCAAGGCCAGCGTCGGTGCGCCCGCGGGCTTTGCCAATGCGGTGGCGCCGGCGCTGGGCGCGCTGGCGCGGCTGTCGACCGGCACGCTTGTGGTGTCCGACCGGGAGGTCAAGCTGTCCGGCGACGCTCTCTATGAAGGCGCGGCGGGTCAGATCCGCGCCGGCCTCGGCAAGAACTTCCCGCAAGGCTGGCAGTTCAAGCCGGAAATTTCCGTCAGGCCCGCGGCGGCACCGGTCGATGCCACTGTCTGTCAGCAGCTGCTGGCGGATTTGCTGGCCAAGGCAAAAATCAGCTTCGAATCCGGGCGCGCCACCATCGATCCGGATTCGGCGGCGCTGCTCGATCGGCTGGTCGAAACCGCGATGCGTTGTTCGACCGTCAATATCGAGATCGCAGGGCATACCGACGCCGATGGCGATGCCGCCTTCAACCAGGATCTGTCGGAAAAGCGCGCGCAGGCCGTGACCGATTATCTGGTCAAAGCGGGCCTGCCCGCCAGCAGGTTTACGCCGATCGGCTACGGCTGCACCCAGCCTTTGGGCAGCAATGATACCGATGAAGGCAAGGCGCAGAACCGCCGCATCGATTTCGTGGTGAGGAAAGGCGAATGACCTATCTGGCGACATTCCATTGGGGCTGGTTGCTGGCGTCGCTGTTGCTCGGTCTCGCCATGGGCTGGATCGCGGTGGTTCAACGCGGCCAGGGCGTCTCGAAGACGACCGCCCGCTGGCTGGCGGCGCTGGCGGCGGCGCTGGTCGCGGCGGCGCTCGCCCATGTGATTCCCGGCCGCTTCGGCTATTGGCTCGACCTCGGCCTGATCATGTTCGCGTTATATCTGGTCGGCTGCGCGGTCGGATCCTGGCTGCGCGACCGGGTCATTTCGCGGCATCGGGCATGATCCGGACCCGAACCGCCGTGTTGGCGCCAGGCGGGAACCGGTTTGGCAGGGGACAATCGCCAGACGTTTGCGCGGAAATCACGAAAACTTCACTGCTGCCGGCGCAAGTTCGCAGCCCGCCGGGCCTGTCAGCGACGGTGAATGCAGCAAATCTGTGCATCTGGTGTCACGAATGCCCCCTAATATGTTGAAGGAGCGCGTTTTATTCCGCCTGAGCGAATTCCACTCCGGCTCAAAACGCGCTACCAGTTCGGGTCGGGGAACAAGCGTGGCACCGGGGCGGCAAAGATCGTCCGGCAGCCGCATGGTTGGGATCGCACTTAGAGGTGGAGATGCTTGAAGCAATACGCAGGGCGATTTCGTTTCTGCGCCAGAAGCAAATCCTGCACAAGCTAGGTGTTGTGGTCAGCATCACGGTCATCGGGATCGCGTGCTACGTACTCTACCATATGCTGCGCACCATCGATACCGGCGAGGTCATCGATGCCATCAAGCGGACCGAGCTGCGCCAGGTCTTGCTTGCAGCGCTGTTCGTGACGGCGGGCTATTTCACCCTGACATTCTACGACCTGTTCGCGGTTCGCGCGATCGGTCGCACCGATATTCCCTACCGCATCAACGCGCTCGCGGCATTCACATCCTATTCGATCGGGCACAATGTCGGCGCCAGCGTCTTTACCGGCGGCGCGGTGCGCTACCGGATCTATTCCGCGTGGGGATTGAACGCGATCGATGTCGCCAAAGTCTGTTTTCTGGCCGGCTTGACGTTCTGGCTCGGCAATGCCGCGGTGCTCGGTCTCGGCATCGCCTATCATCCGGAAGCGGCATCCGCGATCGATCAGCTGCCCCCCTGGCTGAACCGGCTGGCCGCGTTCGCCATTCTCATCGGGCTGGCGGCCTATGTCGCCTGGGTCTGGGTGCAGCCGCGCGGGGTGGGCCGCGGGCCCTGGACCGTGACGCTGCCGGGTGGTCCGCTGACGCTGCTGCAGATCGCGATCGGCATTATCGATCTCAGCTTTTGCGCACTGGCGATGTATGTGCTGGCGCCGGATGAGCCTCATCTCGGCTTCGTCGTGGTCGCGGTCGTGTTCGTTTCGGCGACGCTGTTGGGCTTCGCCAGCCACTCCCCCGGCGGGCTTGGGGTGTTCGACGCCGCCATGCTGGTCGGGCTGTGGCAGATGGACCGCGAAGACCTGCTCGCCGGCATGCTGCTGTTTCGCCTGCTTTACTACATTGCGCCGTTCGTCCTATCTGTAATCCTGCTGACGCTTCGGGAGGTTATTCTGGGCGCCCGGTTGAAGCGGCTGAAGCTGAAGAGGTCAGTCGCCGATCCCGCACCGAAACACGAAGCCGTCTATGTACGTGAGCGTGGGGACACCGGCGCCTGACGATACGGACCCGAACCGGAAGCTAAGTCGGCCCGATGGCGATAGACGAATCTTCTCCTTCCTTCTTCTCGCCGTGGCCGGACCGGTTGCGGCATTCGGCCATCATCCTGCTGGTCGCGGGTCTTGCTTTGGCCGTGCTCGTCGTGTTCGGCGATCTAGCGGTGGTTCGTGCCGCCGTGGCCTTCATCTGCATCGGTGCGGCCGCGCTGGTGCCGTGGCGATTGCACGATGTCGCGGCGTCGCGCGATGACGTCAGCGCGGTCAATCCGGTCGAGGCGGCGGCGGTCGCCGCTGTTGTCGCCGGCATGCCGGACCCCGCCGTGCTGCTCGACCGCGCCGGCCGCGTCCTCCATCTCAACGCGGCGGCGGCGCAACTCGCGCCGGCGCTGCGCAAGAACGAGCTGGCGCAGTTCGCGCTGCGCTCGCCCGAAATCATCACCGCGCTGCGCGAAGCCATCGCGACCGCGGAAATCCGGCGCGCGACCTATCTGGATCATGTGCCGGTCGATCGCTGGCTGGAATTGACCATCACGCCGGTGTCGGTGCCGACCCTGTTCGGCGGCTCCGACAAATGCATGCTGATGACGTTTCACGATCAGACGCCGCTGCGCCGGGTCGAGGAAATGCGCGCCGATTTCGTCGCCAATGCCAGCCACGAGCTGCGCACCCCGCTGGCCGCGCTGTCGGGCTTCATCGATACGCTGCAGGGGCCGGCCAGGGACGACGTCAAGGCGCGCGAGCGCTTTCTCGGCATCATGCACAACCAGGCGACGCGGATGGCGCGGCTGATCGACGATCTGTTGTCGCTGTCGCGGGTCGAACTGTCAGCCCATGTCCGTCCCGACACGCTGGTCGATCTGGTTCCCATCATCCGCCAGGTCGCCGACGGGCTGGAGCCGCTGGCGCATGAACGCCAGGTCACCATCGACATTGAGCTGCCGGATACGCCGGTTTCGATTGCGGGCGATCGCGAGGAATTGCTGCGGCTGTTCGAGAACCTGATCGAGAACGCGCTGAAATACGGTGCGTCCGGCGGCAAGGTCGTGGTTTCGCTCAGTCAGGCGCTGACAGGCGAAGGCGCGCCGGAAGTCCGGGTCATGGTGCGCGATTTCGGCCCCGGCATCGCGCCCGAACATCTGCCGCGGCTGACCGAGCGGTTCTACCGGGTCGATGTCGGCGACAGCCGCGCCCAGGGCGGCACCGGCCTCGGTTTATCGCTGGTGAAACATATTCTTAACCGCCATCGCGGCCGGCTTTTGATCGAAAGCGTGCCCAAACAGGGCGCGACTTTTACCGCCGCTTTTCCCCAGGCCAAGCCCCCTGAAGCGACCTAAATCCAAGCGATTTCAATTGCTTGGCGCTGTCATCCAGCTGTCACCGAACCGTCGTAAAAGCTCCGTGTACCGTCCCTACACGGACGGCATGAGCGCTATCGGGCGCATCCGGCGCTTCGCTCACAAATGGAGACAACCATGAATTTCATGAAAGCTATCGTTGCTGCCGGCCTGGTCGCCGCATCAACGTCGGCATTCGCTGCCGACATCACCGGCGCGGGCGCGACATTCCCGTTCCCGGTCTATTCGAAATGGGCCGACGCCTACAAGAAAGAGACCGGCAACGGCCTGAACTATCAGTCGATCGGTTCCGGCGCCGGCATCAAGCAAATCCAGGCCAAGACCGTCACCTTCGGCGCCACCGACGCGCCGCTGAAGCCGGAACAGCTCGACAAGGACGGCCTGTCGCAGTGGCCGATGGTGATGGGCGCGATCGTTCCCGTCATGAACCTCGAAGGCATCAAGTCCGGCGAAATGGTGTTCGACGGCACGACGCTCGCCAACATCTATCTCGGCAAGATCACTAAGTGGAACGATCCGGCGATCGCCAAGCTCAATCCGAAGCTGAAGCTGCCGGACACCTCCATCACCGTGGTGCGCCGCTCCGATGGTTCGGGAACCACCTTCAATTTCACCGACTACCTGTCCAAGGCCAGCGCCGACTGGAAATCCAAGGTCGGTTCCGGCACCGCGGTCGAATGGCCGGCAGGCGTTGGCGCCAAGGGCAATGAAGGCGTCGCCGGCAATATCAGCCAGACCAAGAATTCGATCGGTTATGTCGAGTACGCCTACGCCAAGCAGAACAAGCTGACCTATGCCGCCATGATCAACAAGGCCGGCAAGACCGTGCAGCCGACGATCGCGGCATTCCAGGCCGCGGCGTCCAATGCGGATTGGGCGAAGGCGCCGGGTTACTATCTGATCCTGACCGACCAGCCGGGCGAGGCCTCCTGGCCGATCACTGCGGCGACCTTCATCCTGATGCACAAGGAACCGACCGACAAGGCCGACGCCAAGGAAGCGCTCAAGTTCTTCAAATGGGCTTTCGAGAAGGGCGACAAGATGGCCGAGGAACTTGACTACATTCCGATGCCGGAGCCCGTGGTCAAGCTGATTGAGAAGACCTGGTCGGCCGACATCAAGAGCTGAAGTTCACGCGTTGAGCCCACGCCTTGCGCCACACGAAAAGTGCGGATTGCATCTGACGATGCAATCCGACCTCTCCCACAAGGGGAGGGGTGAAAGTGGAATTCTCGGCACGCTTGCCAAAACGCGTGATCGAAATTCAGGCAGATAGTGTATAAAGTAACAGGGGATTGGCGTGGCAGACATGGCCGTTCAGAGCGATGTGATGGATTCCGCCGGACCATACGATCGCGCCAAGGCGCTCGGCGCCTTCAAGCTCGGCGACGTTACCTTCTACTGGATCACCCGGGCCTGCGCGATCTCGGTATTGCTCATTCTCGGCGGCATCATTGTCTCGCTGATCGCGGGCGCGTGGCCGGCGATCAGGGAATACGGATTTTCCTTCCTGTTCACGTCGCGCTGGGCGCCATCGGCCGATCCGCCGGTGCTCGGTGCGCTCGGCCCGATCTACGGCACGCTGGTCACCTCTGTCATCGCCATGATGATTGCGGTCCCGGTCGGCCTCGGCATTGCGATCTTTCTCACCGAGCTTTGCCCGCAATGGCTGCGCCGGCCGATCGGCCTTTCCGTGGAGCTGCTGGCCGGCATCCCCTCGATCATCTACGGCATGTGGGGCTTCTTCGTACTTGGCCCGTTCATGGCCGAGAGTTTTCAGCCGCTCATGATCAGGCTGTTTGAGGGCGTTCCGGTGCTGGGAACGATCTTCGCCGGCCCGCCGTCCTATCTCAGCCTGTTCAACGCGGCGCTGATTCTCGCGATCATGGTGCTGCCGTTCATCACCGCGATTTCAGTCGACGTGTTCAAGACGGTGCCGCCGGTGTTGAAGGAAGCCGCCTACGGTGTCGGCTGCACCACCTGGGAAGTCGTTCGCAACGTGGTGATCCCCTATACAAGGGTCGGCGTGATCGGCGGCATTATGCTGGCGCTCGGCCGCGCGCTCGGCGAAACCATGGCGGTGACGTTCATCATCGGCAACGCGTTCCGCATCACGGGTTCGGTATTTTCGCCGGGCACCACGATCTCGGCGGCGATCGCCTCCGAGTTCGCCGAGAGCGACGGCTTGCATCAATCCGGCCTGATCCTGCTCGGCCTGCTGCTGTTCGTGCTGACTTTCTTCGTCCTGGCGTCGGCGCGGCTGATGCTGGCGCGGCTGGAAAAGAAGGCGGGGAACTGACGATGAATCCGATTTACGTCCGCCGCCGTCGCAACGATCTCATCATCAAGTTCCTGTGTCTCGGCGCCGCCATTTTCGGCGTGACCTGGCTCGGTCTGATCCTGTTCACGCTGTTCTACAACGGCATCGCCGGAATAAGCCTGCAGCTATTCACCCAGAATACACCGCCGCCGGGTTCGGCCACCGGCGGATTGCTCAACGCCATCGTCGGCTCGATCATCATGACCGCAATCGGGGTCGGCGTCGGCGCGCCGCTCGGCCTGTTCGCCGGCACCTATCTGGCGGAATATGGCAGGAACGACAAGCTTACCTCGGTGATCCGCTTCATCAACGATATCCTGCTCAGCGCGCCCTCGATCATCATCGGCCTCTTCATCTACGGCGCCGTCGTGGTGCCGATGGGCGGGTTCTCGGCCTTCGCCGGCAGTCTGGCGCTGGCGGTGATCGTTATTCCCGTGGTGGTCCGCACCACCGAGGACATGTTGTTGCTGGTGCCCAATCCGCTGCGCGAGGCGGCTTCCGCGCTCGGCCTGCCGCGTTCGCTGGTCATCAAGCGCATCGCTTACCGGGCGGCGCGCGCCGGCCTCATCACCGGCGTGCTGCTGGCCACCGCCCGCGTCGCCGGCGAGACCGCGCCGCTGCTGTTCACCGCGCTCTCCAACCAGTTCTTCAG
>JBBQUA010000099.1:0-17737 GCA_038212905.1 Hyphomicrobiales bacterium | reverse complement strand
GCGACCGCGCGCTGGCGCTCGGTTCCAACATTTCCATCGGCATCATCGCGGTGGACAATGAGAGCGGCGACGTGCTGGCGCGGGTCGGCTCACCCGATTATTTCGATGACCGGCGCGCCGGGCAGGTCGACATGACCCGCGCGGTGCGCTCGCCGGGATCCACCCTGAAGCCGTTCATCTATGGTCTCGCCTTCGAAGATGGCCTGGTTCATCCGGAAAGCCTGATCGACGACCGGCCGATCCGGTTCGGCTCCTACGCGCCGGAAAATTTCGACATGAGCTTTCAGGGCACGGTGCCGGTGCGCAAGGCGCTGCAATTGTCGCTCAACGTGCCGGCGATCGCGCTGCTCGACCGGGTCGGCTCCAGCCGCCTGTCGTCGCGGCTGAAGCAGGCGGGCGCCAACCTGGTGCTGCCGAAGGACGAGGCGCCGGGCCTCGCGATGGGCCTCGGCGGCGTCGGCGTCACGCTGCACGACCTGGTGCAGCTCTATTCCGGGCTGGCGCGGCTCGGCAATACCAGGCCGCTGCGCGAAATCGTCGAGGCAACCGGCGATGCGCGCGAAAACCGGCGGCTGATGGATCAAACCGCCGCCTGGCAGGTCGGCAATGTGCTGATCGGCACGCCGCCGCCGGAAAATGCCGCGCACAACCGGATCGCGTTCAAGACCGGCACCAGCTACGGCTACCGCGATGCCTGGTCGGTCGGCTTCGACGGCCGCCTCACCATCGGGGTCTGGGTCGGGCGGCCCGATGGCGCGCCGGTCCCGGGGCTGGTCGGGCGCACCGCCGCGGCGCCGATCCTGTTCGATGCCTTCGCCCGCACCGGAAAGCTGCCCGCGGCGCTGCCGAAACCGCCGAAGGGCGCGTTGCTGGCCAGCAATGCCAAACTGCCGCTGCCGCTGCGCCGGTTCCGGCCGGTCGGGGAACTGGTCCGTACCGGCGCCGATCAGGCGCCGCGCATCCAGTTTCCGCTCAATGGCTCACGGATCGACGTCGATCGCGGCAATGGCGGGCAATTCTCCGCGATGCCCGTCAAGATCGCCGGCGGCGTGCTGCCACTCACCATGCTGGTGAACGGCGTGTCGGTAGGTGAAATCGACGGCCGGCGTCAGCGGCTGGTGGAACCGCCCGGTCCGGGCTTTGCCCGGCTGACCGTGATCGACGCGGTGGGCGCCGCGGACACAGTTGTCATCCGAATTCAATAAAGGGGACCTAACCGGTTGTCGGAATAGCGGTTTCGGCGTATGCGGAACCAATGGTCGAGACCTATGCCCGTCCCCGATTTGGAGAGCCGCGCGAGCCGAAGAACCGGGTCAATCCGGGTAGCCGGCTTGCCGGTTTGCTTGACCTTGTAGCGGCCAGTCACGTCCGGGCGGCGCTGTTCCTGCTGCTCTGCTGCCTCGTGCTGTTTCTGCCGGGCTTCTTCAATATCCCGCCGATCGATCGTGACGAGGCGCGGTTCGCGCAGGCGACCAAGCAGATGGTCGAGAGCGGCGATTTCGTAGATATCCGCTTCCAGGACGATGTTCGCTACAAGAAGCCGGTCGGCATCTACTGGATGCAGTCGGCCGTGGTCGAGACCGCCACCGCGCTGGGCCTGCCGCGGGCGCAGGTTCGTATCTGGCTTTACCGCATTCCCTCGCTGATCGGCGCGATCGGCGCGGTGCTGTTGACCTATTGGACGGCGCTGGCGTTCGTGACCCGGCGCGGCGCCATCCTGGCCGGGCTGATCATCGCCAGTTCGGTGCTGCTCGGCGTCGAAGCGCGGCTGGCGAAAACCGATGCCATGCTGTTGCTGACCGTGGTCGCGGCGATGGGCGCGATGGCGCGGGTCTATCTGTCGTGGCAGCGCGGCGAGGATCCGGTGCGGCCGCCATGGTCCTGGCCGGCGATCTTCTGGACCGCGCTGGCCGCCGGCATCCTGCTCAAGGGGCCGCTGATCCTGTTGTTCGTCGTGCTCACGATCGCCACGCTGGCGATCCTCGACCGCTCGGCGACATGGTTGTGGCGGCTGCGTCCGGTCTGGGGCCTGATGTGGATGCTGGTTCTGGTGCTGCCGTGGTTCGTCGCGATCTACTGGCGTGCCGGCGATACGTTTTTCACCGATTCAGTTGGCCGCGACATGCTGGCGAAATTCGCCGCGCAGGAATCCCATGGCGCGCCGCCCGGGTTCTACCTGCTGCTGTTCTGGGTGACGTTCTGGCCGGGGGCGGCGCTGGCGGGCATGGCGGCGCCGGCGGTGTGGCGGGCGCGGCGCGAGCCCGGCGCGCAGTATCTGCTGGCGTGGCTGATGCCGTCATGGATCGTGTTCGAACTGGTGATGACAAAGCTGCCGCATTACGTGCTGCCGCTCTATCCGGCGATCGCGATCCTGACGGTCGGCGCGCTGGAACGCCGCATCCTGTCGCGATCGTGGCTGATGCGGGGCGCGGCCTGGTGGTTCGTGATCCCGGCCGGCGCGTCGGTGCTGGCCGTGGTCGGCGCGATCGCACTGACGCGCCAGCCGGTGTTTCTGGCCTGGCCTTTCATCGCGGCGGCGCTGATCTTCGGGCTGTTCGCGTGGTGGCTCTACGAGGACAGCCGCGCCGAACGCTCGCTGCTCAACGCGGTGGTGTCGGCGATGTTTTTGGCGATTGCGGTCTACGGCATCGTGTTGCCGTCGCTGACGCCGCTGTTCCCGAGCCCCGAAATCGCCCGCGCGTTGCGTAACGTCGTCTGCGTCGGACCCAAAGCCGCGGCCGCGGGCTTTCACGAGCCGAGTCTCGTCTTCATGACGGGAACCTCGACACTGCTGACCGACGGTTCGGGGGCGGCGGATTTCCTCGGGCAGGGCAGTTGCCGGTTTGCGCTGGTCGAATCGCGCTCGGAACGCAGTTTTGCGGCGCGCGCGGAGGCCATCGGGCTGCGTTACAACGTGGCCAGCCGTATCGATGGCTATAATTTTTCGCAGGGCAAGGCGGTTTCGATCGCGATCTTCCGCTCCGAAGGCACCGAATAAATGCCTCCCCGGGCCGGCGCCTCATCGAATTATGTCTCGGGACTGCTGGCCGTCATGTGGCAGTCGGCGGCGCAACTGGTGCGCTCGCCGTCGCATTCGCGCCGGGCCGAGGCGGCGCGGCGATCGGCGCGCCATGTCGTGCAGGTCAGCGCCATTCTCGGCGCCGCGATCATCGCGCTGATGTACTTTTTGGACGCGACCGAAATCGGCTGGATGCCGAAGCGCGGCACGCCGAGCCTTTGGCCGATCCGTATCCTGACCGACTTCGGCAAATCCGCCTATGTGCTATGGGCGCTGGCCGGGCTGTTGTGCGTCGTCGCCTTTGCTTCCCCGGCATTGCGCGGGCAGGCGCGGGCGCTGTTGCTGGGCCTGGGGACGCGTCTGCAATTTATGTTTTTCGCCGTGTTGGCGCCGGCCCTGATCGGAGAGGTCCTGAAATGGGCCGTCGGACGCGGCCGGCCGTTCGTTGGCGGCGAGGGCAACGTCTTCAACTTCAGGCATTTCGGCGGCAGCGAAGTCTTTGCCAGCTTCCCGTCCGGCCATGCCAATACCGCCTGCGCGCTGGCCTTCGCGGTTTCCGCGCTGTGGCCGCAGGCGCGTCCCGTGATGCTGGCGTATGTCGTGGCGATCGCGCTCAGCCGCCTTGTGTTGCTGGCGCATCATCCGAGCGACGTGGTGGCGGGCGCGCTGGTCGGCGTGATCGGCGCGATGGCGGTGCGCTACTGGTTTGCCGCGCGCCGCCTCGGCTTCGCGATCCGCGGCGACGGCGCCATCGTGCCGCTTCCGGGACCCTCGCTGGGTCACCTCAAGAGGGTTGCCGGAGGGGCGTCATCCCCATAAGAAGCGGACGTTGCAGGCGTCCCGGTTCCAGCTGCCAACCCAAACGACGAGCATCGATTTGCCTTCATCCGACGCGACAGAAGTGGCCGTTTCCATCGTCGTTCCCGTGCGCAACGAGGCCGGCAATGTGACGCCGCTGATTACGGAAATCGCCGCCGCGCTCGACGGCCGATGGGCGTATGAGATCATCTATGTCAATGACGACTCTACCGATGCGACCGGCGAGCGGCTTGCGGCCTTGATGAAAGCGCGCGCTAATTTGCGCCAGATCCGGCATGCGACGTCATCGGGGCAGTCGGCCGCGGTGCGCAGCGGCGTCCGCGCCGCGCGCGGCGCCATCGTGGCGACGCTCGACGGCGACGGGCAGAACAACCCGGCGTTCCTGCCGGATTTGATCGCGGCGGTCGAGAATGGCGGCAGCCGCGTCGGCCTTGCCGCCGGCCAGCGGGTCGGACGCAAGGACACCGGTTTCAAGCGACTGCAGTCGCGCACCGCCAATGGCGTGCGCAATGCCATCCTGCACGACGGCACCCGCGATACCGGCTGCGGCCTGAAGGCGTTCCGGCGCGAGGTGTTCCTGATGATGCCCTATTTCGACGGGCTGCATCGCTTTCTGCCGGCGCTGGTGCGCCGCGAGGGTTTTGACATTGTCTATGTCGACGTCATCGACCGTCCCCGACATTCCGGCGTGTCGAATTACGGATTTTTCGATCGGCTATGGATCGGGATCATGGATCTCGCCGGTGTGTGGTGGCTGATCCGCCGCAAGAAACCAACGCCCGTTGCGACCGAGGTGATGTCTCATGACTGACCTGTTCAACATGCTCGCCACCTATCTGCACGAGGTCTTCGTCATCAAGTTCGATGGCTGGGTCATCCTGGGGTTCGCGGCGCAAGGATTTTTCACCATGCGCTTCGTGGTGCAGTGGATCGCCTCCGAGCGTGCGCGCAAGAGCGTCGTGCCGGTCGCGTTCTGGTTCTTCTCGATCGGCGGCGGCGTCCTGTTGCTGATCTATGCGCTGTACCGCCGCGACCCCGTGTTCATCGCCGGCCAGGCGCTCGGGCTCGTGGTGTATTTCCGCAATCTGTATTTTATCGTTGTCAACGGACGGCAGTCGTCGGTGAAAGAATAGGCGAGGCGTTCCCGACGTCGATCTGACGATGATGCCCGGACGCGGCGGAGGCCCTGCGGGGTCCCTCAACAAAAAAAGTCGAAAACAACCTCATGCACAGTAAGCAACTCTTTGTAAAATATAGTGTTTCATTCCGCTGGAACGGCTGTTTTAGAGGTGTTTAATTACCTTTATTGCAGCGGGCCCCTTCTCGAAACCAGGGTGTTTCAATAGATGCCGCATCGTTCGAGCCCGGAAGTGTCCGCGCGGATCGATCATTGGTGGTCGATCGCGCAGGACGATTTCCTCGCCGACCCGTTCGGGCCGATGGCGAAGGCTGGCCTGTTCCAGATCGGCTTGCCGGGAGCTGCCGCAGTGCTCGACAGCTACAGGGCGATAGCCGCCGCCGAACAGGCGATTGCCGCGAAGACCGGGCTGCTGGGGCTGGCCAGCGCGTTTGCCGCGCGGCAGATGGCGGCGCGGTTTTTCATCGCGGGCTTCGCCGACGCCGACCAGCGCGCGACATGGCTGCCCCGCATCGCGGCCGGCGAGGTCTGCACGGCGATCTCGATCTCCGAGCCCGGCGCCGGCGCGCATCCAAAACATCTGCAGACCACGGCGGAATCCCGCGACGCGGGATTTGTCATTCAGGGACGCAAGGCCTGGGTTACCAATGGCCCGGACGCGGACATTTTTCTGGTGCTGGCGGTGATCGCGGTCGAGGACGGACGCAAGCGCTATGGGCTGTTTCTGGTCCCGAAGGACACCGCCGGCCTGACGATCAAGCCGATGAAGTCGCTGGATGCGCTGGCGCCGGCGACGCATTGCGAACTGGAGCTTGATGGATGCCGGGTGCCGTTACAGGCGCAAATCGGCGACATGCCCGACGCCTATCCGGCGATGGCCTTGCCGTTTCGCGATATCGAGGACACCGTCGGAACGGCGAATGTCGCGGGATTGCTAGACTGGCTGCTGGAGAAAGCCGCCGCGCGGATCGAGCTTACGGAAGAGAATGCCTTGCGGCTCGGGCGCATCGCGGGTCTGTTGTCGCTGGTGCAGGCGGCGAGCCGGCTCGCGGTGGCGGCACTCGATGGCGAGGGAGAAGATGTTCCGGCGCGGGTGATCGGCGTAAGACTGCTGTCGCGCGACATCGTCGGTGAAATCCGCGAGCTGCTGGGGCAGGGCGCTGCGGCTGACGACGCCACGGTTCGGGCGCTGGCCGCGTTCGACATGCTGGCCTCGGTGGCGCGCGAGCCGCGAAAAGTGCGGCAGATCAGGCTTGGTAATTCAATCGGAAGCGAGAACCAATAAAATGAATACCCAATTGCCGGCGGATTCGATCGAGGCCGTCACCCGCGGGCTGGCGTCAGCCGGCTATATCGCCAGCAAGCAGATCGCGACGGCCGTGTATCTGGCCGAGAAGATCGAGAAGCCGATCCTGGTGGAAGGCCCGGCCGGCGTCGGCAAGACCGAATTGGCAAAAGCGCTGGCGGCGTGGCGCGGGCTGAAGATGATCCGTATGCAGTGCTACGAAGGGCTCGATGAAGCCAAGGCGCTGTACGAATGGAAGTATGCAAAACAGCTGCTCTACACCCAGATCCTGAAGGACAAGCTCGGCGAAGTGCTCGGAGGCGCCGACACGCTGGCCGCGGCGCTGGGCAAGCTGCATGATTTCGGCGACGTGTTCTTCTCCAAGGAATTCGTCGAACCGCGTCCGCTGCTGCAGGCGCTGGAGCAGGCCAACGGCTGCGTGCTGCTGGTCGACGAGATCGACAAGTCGGACGCCGAATTCGAATCCCTGCTGCTGGAAATCCTCAGCGACTACCAGGTCTCGATCCCCGAACTCGGCACCGTCTCGGCAATCGTCAAGCCCACGGTGATCCTGACTTCCAACGGCGAGCGCGACCTCTCCGACGCGCTGAAGCGGCGCTGCCTGCATCTGCATATCGGCTTCCCCGAGCAGAAGCTGGAAGAACGCATTGTCGAGAGCCGCGTTCCCGGCGTCTCCGCGACCTTGCGCAAGCAGATCGTCGGCTTCATCAACCAGGTCCGCGCGCTCGACCTGAAGAAGCTGCCTTCGGTCAGCGAGACCATCGACTGGGCCCGCGTGCTGGTGCTGCTGCAGGCCAGCGAACTCGACCATGAGACCGTCAAGGACACCCTCAACGTGCTCTTGAAATACGAGGCCGACATCGAGACCACGATCCCGCAGGTTTCGGGCTTCGTGGCAAAATCCGGCCGCCACGGCGTGTTCGGCTGATGCGCGAGGAACTGCATCGGTTCTTCCGGGCGGCGCGCGGCGCCGGCGTACGCGTAAGCCCTGCGGAAAGCATCGATGCCATGAAGGCAGTGGCCGATGTCGGCTTTGCCGAGCGCGGCATTTTACGCGACACGCTGCTGCTGACGCTGGCCAAGAGCCAGGAGGAAAAGCAGGCGCTCGGCGATTGCTTTGATCTGTTCTTCAGCCAGCCCGAAGTGCCGGAGCAAACCGAGCCGGAGGATGCCGCGGATAGCAAGGGCGCGGATGCCACGCCAAACGAGAATGAGCAAGGCGGTTCCGATACGCCGGCGCCGGAGCTCGGCGATCTCGCGCAGATGCTGATGTCGCGCGACCGCAACGCGCTCGCGGCCGCGATGGCGGCGGCGAGCAATGCCGCTTCGCTGTCCGACATCCGTTATTTCACCCAGCGTGGCATCTTCTCGTCACGGATACTCGAAGCGCTCGGCATCGAGCGGCTGCGCGACGACCTGGACGCGCTGACGGCGAGCAATCCCGGCGACGCCGAACGGCTGGCGGCAGCACTCGAAGCGTTGCGCGAAAATGTCCGCGAGGTCGTCAACCAGGCGCTGGTGCTGTACGGCCGCGAGGAAACCGAGAACCTGCGCAACGAGATCCTGCGCAACGCGCCGCTGGCCCGGCTCGAACGCCGCCAGGTCGAGCAGATGAAAGCGCTGATCCGCGCCATCGCGCGGCGGCTGCGCGAGCGCTACTCCAAGCCGCGCAAGCGCCAGCGGCGCGGCCATCTCGACACAAGAAAGACGCTGCGACGCAACGCCGCCTGGGGCGGCGTGCCGTTCCTCACCTCCTGGAAACGCCGCCATCGCGACCGGCCCAAGATCGTGGCGATCTGCGACGTCTCGGGCTCGGTGGCGCAGGTGTCGGACTTCTTCCTGCTCTTGATCCACAGCCTGCACGAGGTGGTGGACGACGTGCGCTCGTTCGCGTTCTCCGGAAACCTGATCGAGGTCTCCGACATCCTCGACACCAAATCGCCGGAGGAAGCGATGAGCGAGATCATGTCGAAGGTCGGGTTCGGCTCATCCGACTATGGCGGCTCGTTGGTGGATTTCGAAAAGAAGTATCTGCGCAGCGTGACGCCGAAGACCACGGTGATCGTGCTCGGCGATGCCCGCACCAACAACCTCGATCCGCGCGCCGACATCCTGCGCACGATTTCGGAGCGCTCCAAGCGGCTGGTCTGGCTCAACCCGGAAGGGCGGATGGCCTGGGGCTGGGGCGATTCCGAAATGCCCCGCTATGGCGCGTTCTGCACCGTGGTGCGGCAGTGCTCGACGGCGAAGCAACTGGAGCGGGCGGTGTCGGATATTGTGGCGGCGTATCAGTAACGATGGAGCCGAGTTTGTGCTTCAGCCTGCGACGAAATCGGCAACGGTGCCGGCTTGATCTGTACTTCCCCAACGGCAAAAGAACCCCGGATATCTCCCGGGGTTCTTGACGTTCGTCGGCTTGTTCGTCGGCTTGGCGCTTGCGAAGGAGCCGGCCTTAAAAGAACTTGTAGTTCACGCCCACCTTGAAGATATGCTTGTCGGCGCTCACGCTTTGAATGAACGTCTGGTTCACCGGGTTACAAGCCGTGCAGGTAGAATTGAAGGTGACGTTCTTGGCGCCGAATCCCAAATAATCGTACTCGAATTTCGCGGTCCAGTTGTTCAGGAAGGCGTATTCCAGACCGACGCCGATCAGCAGGCCATTCATGGTAGCGCTGGCGCGGTCGCTAAAGACCCCGTCGACCGTTGTAAAGTTCCAGTCGAAGCCGCCGAAAACCCACCCTGCCTTGCCGTAGACAAGCGCCCGCTCAAACGCGACGCCAAACCGGCCGGCAATGTCAAAGTCCCACTTGTTCTTGATGCTGGCGCTTGAACTCAGGGCGTTGTTGGGGCCGAAAAACTGATCCTGGGTCACGCGCATGCCGGACCAAAAACCTTCACCCTCGATACCGACGACGAGCATGCCAGTCTGGTAGTTGCAGCCGATTTGGCCGCCGGCGAGACCGCCGATGCCGTGCCTGTCGGCAGCGCCGTTTTCAAACCCCTGGTCGAGCAACACGCCGGCGCCGGCGTGCACGCCGGCGTAACAGCCGGTCCAGCTGAAGGCCGGGGGGGCGGCGTAAGCCGCCTTCACGGCAAGATCGGCCGCGGAAGCCGCGCCGATGCCGAAGAACGAGGCGACCGCAGCGGCGGTGGAAATGATCAATTTCGAGTTTTTCACGGAGCCCTCCTGAAGGGTTGATCGAATGCGATGTGCCTGCCTACGCGCGCAACAATTGCCCGGCGTCATGCAGTCAGAGGAGGCCCGGCTCTTGTTCGCCAACTGTTGCAGCGAAGCCACGTAACCGGTGTTGTTGCCGATGCTGAGCGAACAGTGGCCGGCCGTGAACCGGACGAAGACGCCGGGAGCGGTGCCGTCGTAGTGCCAGAGATGAGGTCTTCGTGCCCCGGATGCTGCGCAGCGCGCCGCTCTTGCGGCGTGGTGCGCTGCTGATCCGGGGTCCATTGCAGCAGAAGTGTGGGTCACGGCTCTGCGGAGCAGCGTGAAGAACGCTGCACCGCGTCCGGGACACGGAGATGCATTGCCTACCGCGACGAGGGCTGCACCGTCCCCGACGGCAGCGCCACCAGCTCGCTCTCCGTCGCCCGGTGCGCGTGCGTTTCGCCGGCGGATTCGAGCGCGGAATAAGCGACCGAACAGATGTGCGAGTGAATACGCCGGAGGTCGCGCAGCACGTCGAGATGCAGCGAGGTGGTTTCGATGCTTTCGGGCCGGCCCTCGCGCAGGCGGTCGAGGTGACGCTCGGTGGCGGCCAGCTCGACATTGCGCAGGCTGGTCTTCTCGGCGAGCAGTTTTCGTGCCTCGTTGACGTCGCCGGACATGAACACGCCGAACGCGATCCGAAGGGAATCCGCGGTGCGCTTGTGGAAGGCCGACAGTTCCTCGGCGCCCTCGGGCGAAAACTGGAACCGGCGTTTTATCTTCTTGGTCGCGAGTTCGCTGAGGTTCTTGTCGATGATGTCGCCCATATGCTCGAGATTGATGGCGAAGGAAATGATTTCCATCGCCCGCTTTCCCTCGCGCTCGTCGAGGCTGCCGCGCGTCAGCTTTGTCACATAGAGTTTGATGGCCTCGTCGAGGTTGTCGACGCTGTTGTCCATGCGGGAAACTTCGTCGACCAGCGCGCGGTCGTTGGTCATCATCGCCGCCATCACCTTGCGCAGCATGACCTCGACATGGTCGCCCATGTGCAGGGTTTCGCGGGCGGCGTCCGCCAGCGCCAGCGAGGGCGTCTCCAGCGCGCTCTCGTCGAGATAGCGCGGCCGCGACGCGTCGGTTTCCTGAACCTTGCTGGGCAGGAACTTTTTCAGCAGCCGCGCCATGCCGTCGAGCAGGCCGATGAAGATGACGGCGGTCGCCACGTTGAAGACGATGTGAAAGGCGGCGGTCATCTTGGCGAGGTCGGGCAACCAGGCCTGCAGGATGTCGGTGATCGGCCGCAGGAACGGCGCCACCAGCAGCACGCCGGCCAGCCGGTTGACGAGATTGCCGACCGGAAGGCGGTAGCTGGCGGGGTTGTCGCGGCGGGCGCCCTCGAACAACGGATTGATGGCGCTGCCGAGATTGGCGCCAAGCACCAGCGCCAGCGCCGCATAGGGGGTGATGAACTGCGCGTAGGCCAGCGACATCACCAGGAGAACGCTGGCGACGCTGGAATGCACCGCCCAGGTGACGATGGCGCCGATCAGGATGCAGAGCACGGGGTCGCCGGTGATGGCGTTCATGAACACCCGCATGCCCGGCGCGATTTCCGCCGGCGCCAGCGAGTCGAGCAGGATATGCAGCGCCAGCAGCATCAGGCCGAGACCGATGAAGACGCGGCCGACATCCTTGATGCGCGAACGTGCGCCGCTGCGGAAGGCGACCAGGCCGATGATGAAGAGCACCGGCGCCACCGCGGCGATGTTGAACGACAGGATCTGCACGATCAGCGTGGTGCCGACATTGGCGCCGAGCATGATCGCGAGCGCCGGAACCAGGCCGACCAGGCCCTCGGCGGTGAAGGAACTGGTGATCAGGGCGGTCGCGGTGCTGCTTTGCAACAGCGCGGTAAGGCCGATGCCCGCTGTGAAGGCGGTGAAGCGGTTGCTCAGGGCCCTGGCGAGCAGCTGACGCAGATCGGGGCCGAAGGCGCGCAGAATCCCGCTGTGGACCATGTGCAGGCCCCACAGCAGCAACGCCACGCCGCCCATCAGGTCGAGAAGTACCACGCTTCCCATGATCTTCAGCTCTTCGGAAGTTGAGTCGAAAGATCAGGCTATCGGCAAACCACGGCGAAGCAATCTCTTTGTTCGCAATGATAGGAGCCGGAACGGGGGGGGGGGTGATCGTTGGCGTCGATCGCCGGTGTATCGCGCACGCGAGCGGTCGCGGCGGTCGCCTCGATCAGCCGATCAGCCAACGGCCCTTGTGGATGTCGAACTTGACCGCGCCTTCGCTCCGCATCTTCATCAGCAACGACTGGCAAGCCTCCTCGTTGGGAAGGTTTGCGCGTTTCATGACCTCATAGATCTTGAGCGGCTTCTCACGGAGCGCGGTCAGAATGTTTTCGCGATCGTTCAGCATCACATGGGCTCCTCAATGGGCATCGACGGGCAGGACAGGGGGCGTGAAAATGCAAGCGGCAAGGACCGGCCCTGAGCCGGTTTGCTTCTGCCGTTTTGGCGAGGCGCGCAAGGCGCTTTTTGCGTGCCTGGTCCCTGAATTCTGCGGGTGTGGCTGGTGGCCCGGCTTTCGAGCCATGTCGCGCGGTCCGATGGACTCTTTCTGTTCACGGAGAACGAACAGGGGGCGCTAAATCCGCTCGGGTGACTGGTTAAAGAATCGTCATTAACCCCGTCTATTTGTAAATCATAAACGCCCCGCTGGCAGTCTGGAGCCGTCCAGGAGGGTGCCATGGTGATTTATCCCGTGCCTGCCGCGGTGACGCAGGCCAAGATCCAGCTTGTCATCGACGAAACCGCAAAAGCGCATGCGACTGTCATCAACAGCGACGTGCGGGCGCTTGTCGCGGTTCAGCGACAGGCCGAGCAGCAAGCGCTGGTCGACGTCAAGGCCTAGCACCGGTGAACACCCGGAAGTGATGCGATGATCCCTGTGACTTCCGGGGCCGGCGCTTTTCGGCCCTGCGCGGGTTCGTTGGTCGGCCTTTCCCTGAAAGCCTTTGCGCCCGCCTCGCTTTATGCCCGGCGGCGACCTCCGAATGCCCTGCCGGACGGCGGGTTCGGGTCGGGTTGGCTCATAACAGAATGCTGAAGAGGGCCGTCACCCCCTTGACCCGGCTCGCCAGTCGTTCTGTGATGCAGGCGAACTATTCAGTCGTTGCACGTTGAGGGGCCTGCCGCGACCGTCGATCCACCGCCTGACCGGACTGGGCATAAAGCCGCCCGTCAGGCATGCCGTTTGCAGGGGTGGATTATCGGATCGGCCCGTCGGCGTGAACGAGGATAGGCATCCGTTCCGGACGACCCTTGAAAGGCCTTGCCATGAAACGTGTATCGCTGGTTTTCACCCTTGCTCTCGCCGCCGTCTTCTCCTCCGAGGCTGCCACCGCGCAAACGCTCAAGACGATCACGGACCGGGGCATGTTGTCCTGCGGCGTCAGCCAGGGCTTGCCGGGCTTCTCGTCGCCCGACGACAAGGGCAACTGGACCGGATTCGACGTCGATATCTGCCGCGCCATCGCGGCGGCGATCTTCAACGATCCGAGCAAAATCAAATTCGTGCCGTTGTCGGCCAAGGACCGCTTCACAGCCCTTCAATCCGGCGAAATCGACGTGCTGTCGCGCAACACGACATGGACGCTTTCCCGCGATACCTCGCTGGGCGCCAATTTCACCGGCGTGACCTATTACGACGGCCAGGGTTTTCTGGTGAAGAAGTCCCTCAAGGTCAATTCGGCGCTGGAGCTGAACAGCGCCTCCGTCTGCGTGCAGACCGGCACCACGACCGAGCAGAACCTCGCCGACTACTTCAAGGGCAACAACATGAAGTATGAAGTGATCGCGTTCGGCACCGCCGACGAGACCATCAAGGCCTACGAGTCCGGTCGCTGTGACGTCTTCACGTCCGATGTCTCGCAGCTGTATGCCGAGCGGCTGAAGGTGGCCAATCCGGCCGATCATGTCGTGCTTCCGGAGGTGATCTCCAAGGAACCGCTCGGTCCGATGGTGCGTCATGGTGACGACCAGTGGTTCGACATCGTCAAGTGGACGCTGTTTGCGATGGTCGGCGCGGAAGAACTCGGCATCACCCAGAAGAACGCCGATGAAATGGCGAAATCGAACAAGCCCGAACTCCGGCGCGCCTTCGGTACCGACGGCAATCTCGGCGAACAGCTTGGCCTGACCAAGGACTGGCTGTCGCGGATCGTGAAGGCGGTCGGCAATTACGGCGAGTCGTTCGATCGCAACGTCGGCGCCGGCTCCAAGCTCGGGATCGCCCGCGGGCTTAACCAGCTCTGGAACAAGGGCGGGATCCAGTACGCGCCGCCGATCCGCTGATCGCTGGCCAGAAGGCCGCGGCGATGAGCATCGAGCCCCGAAAACCACCGCCGCAGTTTGCCGCCAAACTGCGGCGTGCGCTCGGGGGGCGTGCGGGCTGGGCCGGTTTTGCGCTGCAGATCCTGTTTGTCGCGGCGCTGGTCTGGCTTTGCTATGAAATCGTCGCAAATGCCCGCTCCAATCTGGCGTCGCAGCGGATCACGACCGGCTTCGGCTTCATGGCGAATACGGCGGGGTTTGACGTCAGCCAGGCGCTGATTCCGTATTCCGGCTCCAACTCCTATACCCGCGTGTTCCTGGTCGGGTTGCTCAACACGCTGCTGGTCTCGATCATCGGCATCTTCTTTGCCACGATTATCGGATTTCTGGTGGCGCTGGGGCGGTTGTCGCCGAACTGGCTGCTGTCGCGGATTGCCGGCGGCTATGTCGAATTGATCCGCAACCTGCCGCTGCTGTTCCAGATCCTGTTCTGGTATCTCGCGGTGCTGGCCGCGCTGCCGAGTCCGCGGCAAAGCATTTCGGTGTTTGGCAGCTTCTTTCTCAGCAACCGCGGTTTTGTCGTTCCAAAGCCGATCGGCAATGCCGGATTCGAGCCTTTCGTGGCCGCCATCGTGATTGCGGTGATCGCCTCGCTGCTGTTGCAGCGCTACGCCCGCAAGCAGCTGTTCGACCATGGCCGGATGATCCGGATCTGGCCCTGGGTGCTGGGGATGCTGATCGTTCTGCCGGCGCTGAGCTCGCTGCTGTTCGGCGCGCCCGTCACGTTCGAAATTCCGGTGTTCAGGGGCTTCAATTTCGCCGGCGGCTCGCGCGTCATTCCGGAGTTCGTGGCGCTGACGCTGGCGCTGTCGACCTACACGGCGGCCTTCATCGCCGAAATCGTCCGCGCGGGCATCCAGTCGGTCCACAAGGGGCAGATGGAAGCCGGCTCCTCGCTCGGGTTGCAGCGCGGTTCGACCTTGCGGCTGATCGTGGTGCCGCAGGCGATGCGGGTGATCCTGCCGCCGCTCACCAACCAATATCTCAACCTCACCAAGAACTCGTCGCTGGCGGTGGCGATCGGATATCCCGATCTGTTCTCGGTATTCGCCGGAACGACGCTGAGCCAGACCGGCCAGGCGATCGAGATCATCGCCATCACGATGGGCGTCTATCTCCTGATCTCGCTGGTGACCAGCGCGCTCATGAGCTTCTACGGATGGCGGATCAGCCGGAGCCTCGGGCCATGAGCGAGATGGAGAGCGAACTCTCGACCCGGGCCTTCGTCCGCCAGGAACTGGTGGGCGAGCGCGCCGCACCGGTCAAGACCACGGGTTTTGTCGGATTTCTGCGCACCCGGCTGCTCAATTCCCCGACCAACGTCCTGCTCACCATCGTCAGCATCCTGTTGCTGTGGTTCACGGTGATTCCGGCGATAAAATTCCTGCTGATCGATGCGGTCTGGACCGGAACGGACCGCACCGCATGTCTCGAGGAGACCGTGAAACGCACGGTCGGGGCCTGCTGGCCGTTCGTGGAGGCCAAGTTCAGCCAGTTTATCTACGGCTTTTATCCGGAGGCCGAGCGATGGCGGGTCAACCTGACCTTCGTCCTCGCCGCTCTGCTGCTGTTGCCGCTGCTGATTCCGCGGCTGCCGGCCAAGGGGCTCAACGCCGGCCTGTTCTTCGTTGCGCTTCCCGTCGTCGCCTTCTTCCTGCTGCATGGCGGCGGACTGGACGGTTTCGGCGTGAGCTGGACAGCCGGGCTGTTGTCGGGATTCAACGACAGCATCGGTGACGGCGGCAGCAATCTCGCGGCTTTCAGCCAGACCATCCCGGTGCTCGGACCGCTGCTCTGGTTGCTCGGAAAATTCCTCGTTCTGATCAGCACCGTCATTGCCTATATCCTCTGGCCACTGACCTGGCTGCGCGATGGGATCCGGGCGTCCGGCAGCCCGGTCTGGGCTGACCTTGCCACCACCGCCGTCATTGTTTCGCTGCTGCTGTTTTTCCTCAATGGCGGTGTCCGTACCGGCTGGCGCGCGCTGATCATCAGCCTGGCGATCTTTGCCGGCACCGGCATCGTGATAGCGGTGATGGGGCTCGACCGCGGCGGATTGCCGGTCGTCGGCACAAGGCTGTGGGGCGGCCTGCTGGTAACGCTGGTGGTGTCGGTCACCGGTATCGTGGCCTCGATGCCGGTCGGCATCGCGCTGGCACTCGGCCGGCGCTCGACGATCCCGCTGATTCGGGTTTTCTCGGTGGCGTTCATCGAGTTCTGGCGCGGGGTGCCGCTGATCACGGTGCTGTTCTTCGCGACCTACATGCTGCCGCTGTTCGTTCCGGACGGTTTCACCATCGACGGACTGATGCGCGCCCTGATCGGGATCGCGCTGTTCGCCGGCGCCTATATGGCCGAGGTCATCAGGGGGGGCCTGCAGGCGATCCCGCGCGGGCAGGACGAGGCGGCCAGCGCGCTCGGCCTGTCCTACTGGAAGACCACGGGGCTGATCGTGATGCCGCAGGCGCTGCGCCACGTCATCCCCGGTCTCGTCAACAGCTTCATCGCGCTGTTCAAGGATACCTCGCTGGTCTCGATCGTCTCGCTGTTCGACTTGCTGGGCCAGTTGCGGGCATCCTTCAGCGATCCCGTATGGTCGACGCCCACGACATTGTTCACGGGCTTCGCCTTCACCGGCATGGTCTACTTCGTGTTCTGCTTTGGAATGTCGCGCTACTCGCTGTTCGTCGAGAACAGGCTCAATGCACACCGCCGGAACTGAGTAATCACATGACCGAGAACGCGATTGTCACCATCAACGGCCTCAACAAATGGTTCGGCGATTTTCACGTGCTGCGCGACATCAACCTCGCTGTCGCCAAGGGCGAGCGCATCGTGATCTGCGGTCCGTCGGGCTCGGGCAAGTCGACGCTGATCCGCTGCATCAACGCGCTGGAGGAATTCCAGGAGGGCGAGATCGTGGTCGACGGCATCGAGCTCGGGCCCAATCTGCGGCGGGTCGATGAAGTCCGGCGCGAAGTGGGCATGGTGTTCCAGAGCTTTAACCTGTTTCCGCATCTGACCGTGCTGGACAACTGCACGCTGGCGCCGATCTGGGTGCGCAACATCCCGAAAAAAGACGCCGAAGCCACCGCGATGAAATATCTCGAGCGGGTCAAGATTCCGCATCAGGCCAACAAGTTTCCCGGCCAGATGTCAGGCGGCCAGCAGCAGCGCGTCGCGATCGCGCGCGCCTTGAGCATGAGCCCGAAGGTGATGCTGTTCGACGAGCCGACCTCGGCGCTGGATCCCGAAATGGTCAAGGAAGTGCTCGACACCATGGTCGATCTCGCCGAGGAAGGCATGACCATGCTGGTGGTGACCCACGAAATGGGTTTTGCCAAGGAAGTCGCCAACCGGGTCGTGTTCATGGACGCCGGCCAGATCATCGAGTCCAACACGCCGGCGAACTTCTTCGCCAATCCGCAGCACGCGCGGACCCAGCTGTTCCTCAGTCAGATCTTGCGGTGACAATTCTGATCCGTAGCCCGGATGGAGCGCAGCGCAATCCGGGGTCCTTGGCAATGCTTCCGGCCCGTTCCCGGATTGCGCTGCGCTCCATCCGGGCAATAGCGTTGATATTATTTATCTATTTGACCTATTGCCGATCTGTACCCCGATTTATGCTCCATGTAAGCGGACTGTGACGGCGGGATTATCGTCTCAACAAGAGTGCGTTTTCCTTGGGGACATTTTTCGGCGCACTGCCGCGCCTTGATGGCCGGGGACTAGCATTACAGTTGCCGTTTTGCTTTGAAATGCGCTCGCTGAGCGACCGCCTGATGCGCTCTGCGCCAGAGTGACCATGCGATGATGTGCGCGGGTTGGATCCGCTTTCGAGCGAGCCTGATGGCGATGCGGCGAATTTCCTGGATAGACCAACGGATCAGTGACG
>JBBQUA010000098.1:0-17847 GCA_038212905.1 Hyphomicrobiales bacterium | reverse complement strand
CGCTGCTACATGCCGGACGGCGATCTGCTCGGCAAGATCCACATCCCGGAAACGGTCGCCAATCTATGCTTCGGCGGCATGCAGCGAAACCGACTGTATATCTGCGGCTCGTCATCGCTGTATGCGGTGTACACCAGCGCGCAGGGTGCGTTGAAGCCGTGATATGCTGAGGACGCGAAGAATGTAGCCCGGGTGGAGCGCAGCGAAACCCGGGAATCCCACGCGCCGCTGTCCCGGATTGCGCTTCGCTCCATCCGAGCTACGGCACTGACGGTCTCTCAGCGTCATTGCGAGGAGCCCTTGCGACGAAGCAATCTATCTTTCTTATTGTTGATGCATGGATTGCTTCGCTGCGCTCGCAATGACGGAGAGGATGCCCCTACCCGCTATTCCGCAACCCCGCCGAAATCCCGTTGATGGTGAGCTGAATGCCGCGCAGCACCTGCTCATCGGGATTTTGCGCGCGGTGCTCTTTCAGCAGCTCGACCTGCACATGGTTGAGCGGATCGAGATAGGGAAAGCGGTTGCGGATCGAGCGGTCCAGCAACGGGTTGCCCTGCAGCAGGTGCTCCTGCTCCATGATATCAAGCAGCGTCTCGATCGAGAGGTGCCATTCGCGCCGGATGCGTCCAAAGATTTCCTCGCGCAAGGCTGCGTCCGGCACCAGTTCGGCATAGCGCGAGGCGATCGCGATCGAGCTTTTCGCCAGCACCATGTCCATGTTCGACAGCAGGGTGCGGAAGAACGGCCATTCGCGGTAAAGCTCTTTGAGGAAAGGCATGCCCTTGTCGGGATGGTCAGCGATCCAGGCCTCCACCGCGCTGCCAAAGCCGTACCAGCCCGGCAGCATCAGCCGGCATTGCGCCCAGCTGAACACCCAGGGTATGGCGCGAAGATCCTCGATGGCGCGGGTTTTCTTCCGCGACGCCGGCCGGCTGCCGATATTCAGCGTCGAGATTTCGGTGATGACGGTGGAGGCCCAGAAATATTCGACAAAACCGTCGGTCTCATAGACCAGCCCGCGATAGGCCTTGAAGGCGAGTTCCGACAATTGCTCCATCGTTTCCAGATATTCACGCCGCGGCGCGCTGTGTTTCGGCTGCAGCAGACTCGCCTCCAGCGTGGCGGCGGCGAGGATTTCCAGATTGTTGCGGCCGACTTCGGCGTTGGAATATTTGCTGGAAATGATTTCACCCTGCTCGGTGATGCGGATCTGGCCGTTCACCGCGCCGCCGGGCTGCGCGATGATGGCGTCGTAGCTCGGCCCGCCGCCGCGGCCGACCGAGCCGCCACGGCCGTGGAACAGCCGCAACCGCACATGATGGCGATCGAACACCTCGATCAGGCCGATCTCGGCCTTGTAGAGCTCCCAGCCCGAGGTGACAAAACCGCCATCCTTGTTGCTGTCGGAATAGCCCAGCATCACTTCCTGCACCGCGCCGCAGCTATCCACCAGCTTGCGGTAATCGTGCAGCGCCAGCATGCGGTCCATGATACCGCTCGACGCCTGCAAATCCTCGATGGTCTCGAACAGCGGCACGATGTTGATGGCGCTGCGGCCGGAGGGATGGACCAGCCTGGCCTCCTTCAACAGCACCGCGACCTCGAGCATGTCGGACATGCCCTTGCACATCGAGATGATGCATTGGGGGATCACGTCGCTGCCGAACTTGGCATGGGCCTCGGCGGCGGCGTGGAACAGCGCGAGTTCGCCCGCGGTCTCCTCGCTGTATTTGACGAAGGCGGAGGTCAGCGGACGGGCGTTGCGCAGTTCGCCCGCAAGCAGCGCGACCCGCGCCTCCTCGTTCAGCGCGAGATAGGACATGCCTGGCATCGCCGCGTCGATCAGTTCGGCGACGGTGCGCTCGTGCACGGCGGAATTCTGCCTGATATCGAGGCTGGCGAGATGGAAACCGAAACAATCCACGGCGCGGCGCAGCAGCCGCAGCCGGCCGCGCGCGATCACGCCGGAATTGTTCGAGATCAGCGAGCGATAGAGAATATCGAGATCGGTCTTGAACTCCGCCACATCGGCATAGGCAGCGGCCTCGCCGACCGGCCGCCGGGTAATGCCGACATCGAGCTTCAGTGCGGTCGCGGTCAGCCGCGCGTAAATGCCTGACACCGCGAGGCGATAAGGCTCGCCGCTGCGATGCGGCGACTTGTCGGGCGAGCGCTCGGCGAGATTGCGCAGATCCTTGGAGACGTCGGCCAGGTGCGCCGCCATCGACAGTTCGGAGCCGAGCACATGCAGTTCCTCGAGGTAGAAGCGCAGCACCCGGCTCGACTGCAGCCCGAGCGTGCCGCGCATCACCTCCGCCGTCACGAACGGGTTGCCGTCGCGGTCGCCGCCGATCCAGCTTCCCATCCGCAGGAAAGACGCCAGCTCGCCCAGCGCGGCGCCATCGCCTTCGTTGAGCCGGTCCTCCAGCGCGCAGTGCAGCCGTGGCACCTCGTGCAGGAAGGTATAGTCATAGAACGACAGGCCGTTGGCGACTTCGTCGAGCACGGTGAGCTTGGTCCGGCGCAGCAAGTTGGTCTGCCACAGCGTCAGCACCTCGCGGCGCAGCAGTTCATCGCTCGCCTCAATCTCTTCCGGGGTCAGTTGCACCCGCTCGCGGCGGTCCAGCAGGGCTGCGATCTCCATCTCGCGGTCGATCGTGCTCTTGCGGCGGACTTCGGTGGGGTGCGCTGTAAGCACCGGGCTGATCAGGGCTTCGGAGAAGAATTTGCGCAGGTCGGCCGCGGTAAACCCGGCCGCGCGGGCATGCGCCAGGGTCAGCGGCAGCGTGCCCGGACTTGGTGTGCCCGTCGAGCGCACCCGCATCTGCCGGATGTTGTTCTGGTCCTCGGCGATGTTGGCGAGGTGCGAAAAATAGCTGAAGGCGCGGACGATGCGCACGGTCTGGCTGGTCGACATGCTGTCGAGGATCAATTCGAGCTCGCGCCGCGCCGTTTTGTCCTCGTCGCGGTGGAACCGGATCGAGGTCTGCCGGATGCGCTCGACCAGGTCGAACACGTCGGCGCCTTCCTGGTCGCGCACGGTATCGCCGAGGATGCGCCCCAGCAGCCGGATGTCCTCACGAAGCAGGGCGTCCGCCTCGATATCCTCGCCGCGGTTGGGACGCAAATCCGGGTCGGAAGGCACGATCTGGGGTGACATGGTGGCTGCTCCAGAAACTGCCCGGCAATCCCTGAGTCGCAATTTTTTTGCCGCAGCGCAAGATAAAGATGGAGGCGGGCCGATTTCGTCGTCCCGGACAAGCGAGCGTAGCGAGCGCCGATCCGGGACCCATACTCCGCGGCTTATCGTCTTACCAAAGGTGTCTGCCACCACGCCTCAACGATGGGGCACGGCGTATGGGTCCCGGATCGGCGCTCGCTACGCTCACTGGTCCGGGACGACGGGTCTCAAATCTTCCGCCCCGCCCGCTCCCAATAGGGGTCGCGCAGCCGGCGCTTGAAGATCTTGCCGGAATCCTCGCGCGGCAGGCTTTTCTGGATTTCGACGTGCTTTGGGACTTTGTAATCGGCGAGTGAGGCCTTGAGCTCCGTACGGATCGAGGCGATATCCAATGTGACGCCCGGCTGCGGTTCCACCACCGCCATCAGCGCCTCGCCGAATTCCGCGTCGGGAATGCCGAACACCGCGCAGTCGTGCACCCCCGGCACCGCATGCAGCGCGGCCTCGATCTCAGCGGGATAGATGTTGACCCCGCCCGAGATCACCATGTCGCGCTTGCGGTCGCAGATGAAGACGTAGCCGTCCTGGTCGATGTAGCCGACATCGCCCGAAGTGATAAAACCGTCGAGATCGATCTCGGCGCGCTTTTCCGGCTTGTTGTGATAGGTGAAATCCGGATTGCCCGCGATCCGGGAATAGATTTCGCCGATCTCGCCTTGCGGCAGCACCTTGCCGTCGTCATCGACAAAACGAAGCTCCGCGCCCGGGGCGATCTTGCCGACCGTGCCGGGCTTGTTCAGCGCATCCTCCGAATTGGCGAAGGTGACCGCGCCCGACTCGGTGGAGCCATAGAATTCATAGATCAGCGGCCCCCACCATTCGATCATCGCGCGCTTGACGTCGGCCGGACAGGGGGCGGCGGCGTGGATGATGTGCCGCAGTGAAGCGATGTCGTATTTGTTGCGTATGGCTTCCGGCAGTTTCATCAGCCGGATGAACATGGTCGGCACCATAAAGATGGTGTCGATCTTCTGGTCCTGAACCAGCCGGAGAAATTCTTCCGGATCGAACCGTGGCATCAGCACCAGCGCGCCACCGAGACGGCCGGCGCGCAGGCCGAACGAATTCGGCGCCGAGTGATACAGCGGGCCCGGCAGCAGCGCCCGCGCGCCCGGCTTCAGGCCATAGATCATCGCCCGCATGGCTTCAGAGTTGGCGCTTTGCGCCGGCGTCGGGGCGTTGCGTCGCACGCCCTTGGGATGACCCGTGGTGCCCGAGGTATAGATCATGTTCTGCGGCTGCGGCAGCGCCGGGCCGTCATAGGGCGTCTGCGCTTGCAGCCACGGTTCAAAATCGGTGGCAAAATCGGGCGTGGCCAGATGCCCCGGATCGATCTTGTAATTACCAAGAATTTCCGGCGGCGTCGGGACGCTGAGAACGGTGACGCCGGCAGGAATGGCGTCGCGCAACTGATGCAGCATATCGGCATGGCCGATCAGCACCGGCGTGCCGGAATCCCGGAGGATGTAATTGATTTCCTCCGGCTTGAAATGCCAGTTGACCGGCACGGCGTAGGCGCCGAGCCGCATCGCGGCATAGGCCGCCTCGATGAAGGCGAGGTCGTTGCGCATCAGAATGCAGACGCTGTCGCCCTGCCCGACACCCAGCTTGCGCAATCCGCCGGCAATGCGGTCGGCGCGGTCGGCGACCTCGGCGTGGCTACGGCTTCGGCTGCCGCTGATGATGCCGAGGAAAAGTGGAGATGTGGACATTTTCTGTTTCGTCTCTTCTACGCGTCGAATTGGAAGTTCGTCATTGCGAGGAGCGCTTGCGACGAAGCAATCCATTCTTTGTTGTCGTTTCACAAAAGCTGGATTGCTTCGCTTCGCTCGCAATGACGAACTTTACATTCCGTGAGCGTGTCTATCCCACATCTGCAAAGCGCGGCGCGCGCTTGTCAATGTTGGCGCGAACGGCCTCGAGCTGGTTGGGGCCGCCCATCAGCTTCATCTGCTCGACGGATTCGGCCAACAGCGCCGGACCAGGATCGACCGTGAGGTTGTTGAGCATGCGCTTGCAGGCACGGATGGCGTCAGGGCTCTTGCCGGCGATCTCGCGCGCCAGTTCGAAGGCGCTCGCGCGCGGGTCGTCGCAGATGCGGGTGGCGAGACCGTAGCTCACGGCCTCCTGCGCCGAGAAAATCCGCCCCGTAAACGTCAGTTCGCGCAGGATATCGTCGCGCACCAGGCTGGCCAGGATCGGCGTCCCCGCCATGTCGGGCACCAGCCCCCATTTGATCTCCATGATCGACATCCGGGCATCCGGGGTAAGGAATCGGATGTCGGCGCCGAGCGCGAGCTGAAAGCCGCCGCCGAACGCTACGCCCTGGATCGCGGCAATCACCGGCACCGGCAACTGACGCCAGCCCCACACCGCCTGCTGCGGAAAATTGGCCAGGCCATGGGTACGCTCGGATAGGTCGCGTCTTTCTCTGCCCGCAACCCCGTTACCGCCCTTTTCCTTCATGGCGGCAAATCGTCCCATGTCGAGGCCGGCGCAAAACGACCGCCCCTCCCCGGATAATACCACCGCCCGAAGGCCTTTTTCCTGGGCGAGCCGGGCTGATGTCGCGACCAGCGCCTCGAACATCGCGGCATCGAGCGCGTTCATCTTGTCCGCCCGGACCAGGCGGACATCGGCGACGCCGTCCGACATCGTGACCTCGACGCGCTTCTCCATCGCATTGCTCCCTTACACTTGTTCCAGGTTGTTGCCGCTTTACAGAAAGGCGTTGGGCGGATTTAGTCAATCAACCAATTAACAGACAATCCCTTTAGGTGGAAACCAGCCATGTTCACTGAAAAACTCCTTACCGGACGAAACATCCTTGTCACCGGCGGCGGAAGCGGGCTCGGCAAAGCCATGGCCGCGCGTTTCCTCGAACTCGGCGCCGAGATCCATATTTGCGGCCGCCGAAAAGGCGTCTGCGACGAAACCGCGACCGAACTGATGGACCTCTATGGTGGCCGGGTGACAACCCACGGTGTCGATATCCGCAACCCGCTGGCGGTCGACGAAATGATCGAGACCATCTTCACGCAGAGCCCGCTCACCGACCTCATCAACAACGCCGCAGGCAATTTCGTCTCGCGCACCCAGGATCTGACACCGCGCGGCTTCGACGCGATCGCCAACATCGTCATGCACGGCACCTTCTATGTCACCCACGCGGTGGGCCGGCGCTGGATCGCCATCAAGCAGCCCGGCAATGTGGTGTCGATCACCGTGACCTGGGTCCGCAATGGCAGTCCCTATGTGGTGCCGTCGGCGATGAGCAAATCGGCGATCCACGCCATGACCATGTCGCTGGCGATGGAATGGGGCCGCTACGGTATCCGGCTCAATACCATCGCGCCCGGCGAAATCCCGACCGAGGGCATGAGCAAACGCCTCAATCCCGGCGACGAGCCCGGCGCGCGCACCATCGCCAGGAATCCGATGGGACGCGTCGGCAAGATGGAGGAGTTGCAGAATCTCGCGGTGTTTCTGATTTCCGGCGGCTGCGACTGGATCAACGGCGAAACCATCGCGATGGACGGCGCCCAGGCGCTGGCCACCGGCGGAAATTTTTACGAGATGCGCGACTGGACCGACGCAGACTGGACCCGGGCCCGCGATTCCATCAAGGCGCAGAACGAAAAGGACCGCGCCCAGAGAGGGTAATATTGTCCCGGAAGCCGCTCACGCAAGGCGGCTTCACTCATCCGATCGAATCTGCATTTCGACCAAAGCCATCGTCTGTAATGTGCGGGGATCGCGTTCGCCATCCTTGGCGCAGCGCAGAATGCTCTCGGCGATGGTTTGCACGCGCAACGAACTGACCGGGTCGGGCAGCGTCGCCACCGCACCCTCCAGCGCTTGATCCATCACCTCGATCAGATCGGGCGAAAACGAGGCGTTAGAAAAATTCTTCATCGCTGTTTCCTTTCCTGGGGTTGGAAACTGCAGAGCGTCAATCGGTTTGACCGCTACATGTTCCCGAAGGTTTCGGGCTGAAACGGGCACGTTGCCGTGAGCGACTCGCTATTTTCGCGGAACCTGCGGACGCGCCGCCGCGAACAGGCAAATTTCGGTTCGATGGCAGGAACGGTTTCCACTTTTTCCCGTTTGCACCTTGTCATTCCTTCAGGAGCACGCGATGTCTTTCAGCACAAAGTCTTATCTGGCAGGCGTCGGAACCGTTGTTGCCGCGCTGACGATCGGATTTTCCGGCGGGTTTTTTCTGGCTCCCCCCGCCGGGCATGTGGAGCAGAACCGGCTGCAACGGGTCGCTTCAAGCTCTCCGATCTCGAACCCGGCGTCCCAAGCCGCGCCTGCGGCGAAGCCTGAAATCACCGAAGTGAGGCCCATTGAATTGGTCGCCTCAGCAGTGCCTGTGCCGTCTCCCCAACAACCTTCCGACGCAGAGACCATCCCGGTCATGGCAAAAGCGGTCGAGCCGGCGCCAACCGAGCCCGATCGCGCCTCGGCCGAAGACAGCGCCGCGAAGCCGGAGGTCAGGAAGCCGGAAATCAGTACGGACAAGATGCGCGCCGCTGAGGCGAAGGCCGAAAGAAGGCGCGCCAAAGAGCAAAGAAGGGCGGAACGAAGGAAACAGCGCGAGATAGAACTTGCAGCTGTCGCTGTGAAGCGGATGCTCAGGGATCGCGACCCGCAACAATTTGCCGATCGAATGGAGTCACCGCGGTTCGGATTCTTTGGAGAAGATTGAGTGAGGTACGCCTCACGAATACTCGCGGTCTCGCTTCTAGCCGCGACAGTCTTGGCACTGCGGCCGGTCTCGGCGCTGGCGCAACAGAACTGGCAACGCTATGTGGTCACCGAGACCGGCGCCAGCGTCGACGTGCCGAAGCACATTTTCACCGAGGAAGCCGGCAAACCGGAGACCGGATATGGCAGATCGTTCCTGACGTCGGATCGCCGCGCCAACCTCACGGTGCAGTCGCTCCGCACCGATGCCAACGATACGCCCTCGGCGTTCCTGGCGAAAAAACACCCACCCTCGGGCATCGTCTATCGGCGCGTCACCCGCAATTTCTTCGTGGTGTCCAGCTTCCGCAATGATTTGATCTGGTACAACCGCTGCAATTTCGCCGTTGGATTGGTTACCTGCGTCCTGATCAACTACCCCGCGGCCGAAAAGAAGCGCTGGGACGCCGCTGTGACCCGGATCAGCAATTCCCTATCGAACGGCTGAGGCCATCAGAGCCAGCCCTCGTGAGTCGCCGCGCCGCCCCACTCCCGTATTGTCTTTGGCGCACAACAACGCCACTATCGCGACAATAAACAAAACTCCACGGGAGAGACATGTCCGTCTCAGAGGAACCGGCTAACCTTGCCGACATGGTCCGCGCGCGCGCAAAAGCCCGCGGCGATGCCATTGCCTATGAATTCGAGGGACGCCAGACCTCATTCGCCGAATTCGACATCAAGACCAACCGGGTCGCCAACGCCCTGATCGCGCTCGGCGTCAAGCCGCGCGAGCGGATCGCCTATCTCGGCAAGAACAGCGACATCTATTTCGAACTGCTGATGGGCGCGATGAAGGCCAATGTGGTGATGGCGCCTGTCAACTGGCGGCTGGCCGGGCCGGAGGTCGCCTTCATTGTCGGAGATTGCAAGGCGCCGGTGCTGTTCGTCGGGCCTGAATTCATCGCCCAGGTCCGCAACCTGCAACCGCAACTGCCTGACCTGCGCACGGTCATCACCACGGAAGGTGGCGCGCCGGAATGGCTGGATTTTACCGCATGGCGCGACGCCCAGAGCGGCGGCGATCCCAAGGTGGCGATCGACCGCCGGGATATCGCGATCCAGCTCTATACCTCGGGCACCACAGGCAAGCCGAAAGGCGCGATGCTGTCGCATGCCAATTTTCTCAATCTGGTGGAGACCGGCCGCGACCAGAAGCCCGACTGGAACAAATGGTCGACCGACGACGTCTCGCTGGTGGCGATGCCGATCTTTCATATCGGCGGCTCCGGCTGGGGCGTGATGGGCCTCTATCACGGCGCCAGCGGCGTGATCGCGCGCGAATTCGATCCGACAAAGGTGCTGGATTTCTTCGAGCACTCCGGAATCACCAAGCTGTTCATGGTGCCGGCCGCGATGCAGTTCGTGGTGCGGCAGCCCCGCGCGCGGCAGGTGGATTTTTCAAAACTGAAGTACATGCTGTACGGCGCCTCGCCGATCCCGGCGGCGCTGCTCAAGGAATGCATCGAAGTCTTCAAATGCGGCTTCGTGCAGATGTACGGCATGACCGAGACCACCGGCACCATCGTGGCGCTGCCGCCGGAAGACCATGTCGAGGGGCTGGACCGCATGCGATCGGCCGGCAAGGCCCTGCCCGGCATCGAACTGGCAATCCTCGACGCCGACGGCAGGCCAGTGCCGCCGGGCGAGGTCGGCGAGATCGCGACCCGTTCCGGCTCCAACATGGTCGGCTACTGGAACCTGCCGGAAGCCACCGCCAGAACGCTCGACAGCGACGGCTGGCTGCGCACCGGCGACGCCGGCTACATGGACAGCGACGGCTACCTCTACATCCACGACCGCATCAAGGACATGATCATTTCAGGCGGCGAGAACATCTACCCCGCCGAAGTCGAAAGCGCGATCTGCGACCACCCTGATGTCGCCGAAGTCGCCGTGGTCGGCGTGCCCGACGACAAATGGGGCGAAGCGGTCAAGGCGATCGTGGTGATGAAAACAGGCAAGAAGGCGACCTCATCGGACATCATCAATTTTACCCGCGAGCGCATCGCGGGCTTCAAGACCCCGAAGACGATCGATTTCATCGAGGCGCTGCCGCGCAATGCATCGGGCAAGATTTTGCGCCGGCATTTGCGCGATCCCTATTGGGCGGGCAAGGACCGGCAGGTGAATTGATCTCCCCTGTCGTCACCCGCCACCGGGTCGGCGCTTTCGCGCCGCCCGATGACAAGCTCCAGCGGATGATCCAGTATTCCAGTGAAGCCAGCGATTGAACCGCAAAGCCGCAGCGTACTGGATACCCCGCCTTCGCGGGGTATGACCATTGAATGCAGAGCAGCGATCGTAATCTCGCCTAATGCTTACCCGCGCCCATATAGCCGAACAAAAATCCCGCGACCTTGCGTTTCTGGATTTCCTCGCTGCCTTCAGTGATGCGGTAACGCCGGTGGTGCCTGTAAATATGTTCGAACGGCTTGTGGCGCGAATAGCCCATGCCACCATGCACCTGCATGGCGCGGTCGGAGGCTTCGCAGCAGAGACGGTTGGCCCAGAAATTACACATTGAAACCCGGTCGGACAGTGTGTGCTCGACCTGCGCCTGGGTCAGTTGGTCCATCTCCCAGGCGGTCTTGCGGATCAACAGCCGCAGCATTTCGGCCTGCGTGGCCAATTCCACCAGCGGCCACTGGATCGCCTGGTTCTCCGCCAGCGCCTTGCCGAACGGTTTTCGTTCGCGGGCGTATTCGACGCTCTCGTTGATGCAGTAGACGGCGGCGCCCAGCGAACTCGCGGCCTGCCGGATCCGGTTCTCGTGAACAAAACATTGCGCCAGCGACAGGCCACGGCCGATCTCGCCGAACAGCGCGTCGTCGGGCACGAACACATCGGTAAAGCTGACGCGCGGGTGGTCGGTCGGCATGTTGAAGGTCCACATGTACTCCTCGATCTTGACGCCCTTGGAATTGGCCGGGACCAGGAAGCAGGTGATGCCGCGGGCGTCGCCGTCATTGCCCGAGGTGCGGGCGAACAGCGCGCAATGCGATGCGACATGCATGCCGGTGGTCCACATCTTCTCGCCGTTGATCACCCATCCCTTGACGCCGTCGCGGGTGGCCTCGACCGCGCGGGTTTCCATGTGGGTGGCGTCGGAGCCGTGCTCGGGCTCCGTCAGGCCGAAAGTGATGCGGTATTTTCCAGTGATCGAGCCCTCGATCATCGCCTTCTGGTCATCGCGGCCGTAACGGTCGAGCATGGTGACCAGCGGCAGATTGCCGACGATCGAATGCTCGTTCTGCAGGTCGTTGTGCAGGCCCAATCCCTTGGCGGCGAAATGCTCGCGGATCACCGCCATCCAGAGGTTGGAGCCATCCTTGCCGCCATAGCACTTCGGAATCGCGAAGCGAAGGTGGCCAGCAGCGTCGGCGACATTTTTCACCTTGCGCAGCAGCGCTTCCCATTCATGCCGCGGCAGGCCGCCATTGTCGAAATCGGTGCGCGCCCATTCGCGGCGGTGATCGAAGAAGCGAATGTTGTCGTCCGCCGCCTCGATCGGCTTGATCTCGCGCGCGATGAACTGGTCGAGCTCGTCGAGATAGGCAACCAGGTCGGCTGGCAGATTGAAATCCACGGCGTCTCTCCCAAAGATATCGCGATTTGTTGTTTTGCGTTAAGGCGCTACGCGGCCTTGTTCGGATCGATTAAGCTGAGAAGACGGCGCCCAAGTCAAGCAACCGGATGGCGCTTGGCACGCGCGGTCGCCCAGCGTAATTGGGTGGTGACGAACTACGGGAGCCAGCTAGTATCCCGCAGAGCATTCCGCGCCACAGAAAAAATCCACGGGAGAAAACATGGACCTGAAATTTTCCAGGGTGACACGCAAGGGCCCGATCACGATCGTGACGCTGTCGCGGCCGGAAGTGTACAACGCGCTGCACACCGACGCGCATTTCGAATTGAACAAGGTGTTCGACGATTTCGCCGCCGATCCGGAACAATGGGTGGCGATCGTCACCGGCGCCGGCGACAAGGCGTTCTGCGCCGGCAACGACCTGAAATGGCAGGCGGCCGGCGGCAAGCGCGGCTGGGACAAGGGCGGCTTTGCCGGCCTCACCTCGCGGTTCGACTGCGACAAGCCGATCATCGCCGCCGTCAACGGCGTCGCCATGGGTGGCGGCTTTGAAATCGCGCTGGCCTGCGACCTCATCATCGCCTCCGAAAATGCCACCTTCGCGCTACCGGAGCCGCGCGTCGGCCTTGCTGCGCTAGCCGGCGGCGTGCACCGGCTGCCGCGCCAGATCGGGTTGAAGCGCGCCATGGGCATGATCCTGACCGCGCGCCACGTTTCGGCGACTGAGGGCAAGGAACTCGGTTTCGTTAATGAAGTGGTGCCGGCGGGAGAAGCGCTGGCCGCCGCGGAGCGCTGGGCCGAGACCATCTGCAAGAACTCGCCGATGTCGATCCGCGCCTCCAAGCAGGCGATCCAGAAGGGCCTGTCGGTCTCGCTGGAGCAGGCGATCTCCGAGCAGCGCGAATATCCCGCCGTGAAGGCGATGGCGGCGTCGCTGGATTACATCGAGGGCCCGAAGGCGTTTTCGGAGAAGCGCCCGCCGAAATGGCTGGGGAAGTGAGGGGGCCGACGCTCCATCAACGTCATTGCGAGCGCAGCGAAGCAATCCATCTTAAAGCCAGCGAGATGGAAGATGGATTGCTTCGTCGCAAGCGCTCCTCGCAATGACGCGGTTAGGGCGACGCCAAGCTACTTCGTCCCCAACTCTCCCTTATACGACCCGTAATTCGGCTGATCGACCGCGAGCTTGTCCATCGTGGTCTGCCACAGGTGCTCCGCCAGCCCCGGCGTCTGCAAATCCGCCTCCCCCTTCGCGATGCGATTTGCGAGCACACGGTTGAGTTCGCCGAGCGAGCCCTGCTGGCCCAGCAATTGCGACAGCCGAGCCGCTTCGGCGGCGTCGCTTCCCTCCTCCAGCCTGAGCTGGCGCGTCACCAGATCGAGCGCGTTGATGGCGACCCGCAGCTTGAAGGCGTTGTGGCCGCTGATCACGGGCGCGATATCGTTGCGCAGAAAATCCGCGACCGCTTTGGTCAGTTCTTCCGGTGTCGGTTCGTCCTGCATGCTACTTCCCCCGCGGAGCCAATAACCGCAACAGATCGATCTCGGTTTCCGACGAGCGCCGCCCGATCATGGCGCGCTCGATCGAATGCTCGGGGCCGATGCGAAAGCGCTGCATCATGCCGCAGCACATCACACCCCAGCGCAGCGTGCCCATCACTTCCCAGAACTTGACCCGATCGGGATCGACGTGGCGGCCGGCCGCCTCGTAGCCCGCGAACAATTCCTCGCGCGTGCCGAAGCCGCCGACCGGCTTGTCGATCTCGCCAAAGCGCCAGGAATTGACACAGACCCAGCCGAGGTCTTCCATGGGATCGCCGCTATGCGCGAGCTCCCAGTCCAGCACGGCTCGCACGCCGTCGGGCCCGATGATCAGATTGCCGTGGCGGAAATCGCCATGCACCAGCGTCACTTTCAGGGACGGTCCGGGATCGCGCTCGCGCAGCCAGCGCAGCGCCAAAGCAAACACCGGCCGCGGCCATTCAAAGCCGCGGTAATCCTGCTCCAGTTCGTCGATTTCCTTTGCCGCCGTCATGCGGCGAAGTTCGGGCAGTTGCGCGAGATCCAGGCCGTGGATTCCGGCCAGTATCCCGCCAATCTGGCGTGCCAGTTTTGGACGCGCCTCGGCAAACTGCGCATCGCGCAAAATCTTGCGCGGAATGGTTTCGCCTTCCACCCGCGCCATCATGAAGCCGGTGCCGAGTTCGTCCTGCGGCTGCAGCACATGCAGCACCCGTGGCGATGGCACGCCGGCGTCGAACGCCCGCTGCATCAGGATCGACTCGACATCCAGCCCGACGGCGCGTGGCGACGCGCCGTGGCCCTGCGGCGCCCGGCGCAGGATCGCGCCGATGACGCCGTCGGGATGGACGATGTCGAACGACCAGGTCTCCTGGCTGGCGCCGCCGGACAGGCGCGCCGCGTTGGTGACGCCGGAGGCGCCCGGACACCACGACGCGACGCAGCGCCCGAGCGCTTCCTGCATCATCTGCCCTTGAATTTGGCGGGACGCTTTTCCAGGAACGCGGTGACGCCTTCCTTGAAATCTTCGGCCGCTCCGGCCTGCCGCTGCGATTCGAATTCGAGGTTGAGCTGGTCCTCGAACGAGTTTTCCGGGCTCTCCCAGTACAGTTTGCGGATCAGCGACAGCGCGATGGTCGGGCCGTTGGCGAGTTCATGGGCGAGCTTCATGGCCTCGTCCATCAGGACCGCGTCGTCATGGACCCGGTTGACCAGACCCCATTCCAGCGCCTTTTCGGCCGGCAGCCGCTCGCCCATCAGCGACAGTTCGACCGAGCGCGCCTTGCCGATCATCCGCGGCAGCAGCCAGGTCGAGCCGCAATCGGGCACCAGACCAATGCGGCGGAACGCCTGCAGAAAATACGACGAGCGCGCGCACAGGATCATGTCGCCCATCAGCGCGAAGCTCATGCCGGCGCCGGCCGCGGGGCCGTTGACGGCGGTCACGATCGGACAATGCAGGTTGCGCAGCCGGCGCAGGAACGGGTGGAAGCCGATCTCGAGCGAGGCGCCCGCATTGCTCTTGCCCGACTTCTGGTTGTTGCGGCCCTGCAGATTGGCGCCGGTGCAGAACGCGCGCCCCGCCCCGGTCAGCACCACGCAGCGAATTTCGGCCCTTTTCTCCTCAATGGTATCGAGCGCCTCGGCAAGGCCGCCCAGCATGTCCATCGACACCGCGTTCATCACCTCCTGGTGGTCCAGCTTCAGGATGGCAACCGGACCGTCGATATCCAGCGTGACGTGCTTGAACTGCATTGGTTTCCTCGTGAGTTACGGCCCGCATTATTTCGCCCTGCGGTACACAGGGTTAGATCTCGGGGATTGATCTCGAAGCCATATTTGATTTTCTGGACGGCCTTGTCCATGGTTGGACCAGAACAACTGCCCGCCATCGGATGCACAGCTGAAGTGCGCCGACACGAATGGCAACACCCAGGGGATACACCCATGAGCATTTTCGACCTCAGCGGCCGCGTCGCCGTCATTACCGGGGGCAATGGCGGTATCGGGCTCGGCATCGCGCAGGCGCTCACCGCCGCCGGTTGCAACGTCTCGATCTGGGGCCGCAATGCCGACAAGAACAAAGCCGCGGCGGCGACGATGGCGGGCGCCAAAGGCAAGACCGACACGCGCGTCTGCGACGTCAGCGATCCCGCCTCGGTCAAAGCGGCGATGGCCGCCACGCTGCAAACCCTGGGCCGGGTCGACGGCTGCTTCGCCAATGCCGGCATCGGCGGCGGCGGCCGGCATGCCTTCATCGACCGCACCGAGGAGCAATGGCGCAAGATGTTCGCCACCAATCTCGACGGCGTCTTCCACGTGTTCCAGGCCGCGGCAAGGCACATGACCGAACGCGCCGAGGCCGGCGATCGCTTCGGCCGTCTGGTCGCGACCTCGAGCCTGGCATCGATCTTCGGCACCGCCCGCAACGAGCATTACGCCGCCACCAAGGCCGCCATCAACGCACTGTGCCGCGCGCTCGCGGTCGAACTGGCGCGCCAGGGCGTCACCGCCAACGCCATCCTGCCCGGCTGGATCAAGAGCGACATGACGGCCGGAATCATGGCCAACGAGAAATTCGTCGCCAATGTGATGCCCCGAATTCCGGTGCGGCGGTTCGGCGAGCCCGCGGATTTCGGCGGCATTGCCGTCTATCTGATGAGCCAGGCGTCGTCCTATCACACCGCCGATTGCTTTGTGATCGACGGCGGCTATACAGCGTTCTGACACTGCAACAGCGATACGAAACGGCTGCAGCCGTTCGGCCAACATGGGAGGAACTGCGAGATGTTTTCACACGTGATGATCGGAACCAACGACCTGGAGAAGGCCCAGACGTTCTATGACGCATTGCTCGGCACGCTCGGGGTTCCCCCCGGCCGAGTGGACCGCCATCGCATTTTCTACCGGACCAAAACCGGCGTGTTCTCGGTGTCGAAGCCGATCGATGGCAAGCCCGCCACCCATGCCAACGGCGGCACCATCGGGTTTGCCGCCGCCACGACCGAGCAGGCTGACGCCTGGCATGCGGCAGGCATCGCCAATGGCGCAACCACCTGCGAGGAACCGCCGGGCGTGCGCGAAGGCGCCGCGGGAAAACTCTATCTTGCCTATCTGCGCGATCCCGACGGCAACAAGATCTGCGCCATGTGTCGCATGACCTGACATTAGGTTGACCTGCCGAGGTCGAACATTGTTTGAAACAGCAATAATTCGAACCCCGGTGATCAAATAGCGCCAGACTTGCGCCTGGCGCGGTTGTAAAGTTGTCATCCTGGGAGGATCAAGAACATGAACAAGAACGTCAGTGTGCCCACGAGCTATGCGATGGACCCCGGCGACGAGTTGAACGACCTGCGCATGTCCGACAAGGCGCGCCCGCTGTTCGACCACGTCAACAAGTTCATCCGCGAAACCGTCGAACCGATGTCGGTGGAGTTTTACCGGCTTGGCGCGAAAAAAACCGACCGCTGGAGCTTTGCGCCCGGCCAGCTCGACGTGCTGCAGAAGGCCAAGGACAAGGCCAAGGCCGAGGGCCTCTGGAACTTCTTCCTGCCCGACGCCGAAACCGGCGAAGGCCTCAGCAACCTGGATTACGCCTATATCGCGGCCGAACTCGGCAAGAACCCGCTGGCCTCGGAATCGATAAACTGCTCGGCGCCCGACACCGGCAACATGGAAGTGCTGGAGCGCGTCGGCACCAAGGAGCAGAAGGAAAAGTGGCTGAAGCCGCTGCTCGCCGGCGAGATCCGCTCCGCCTATGCGATGACCGAACCGAACGTCGCCTCGTCCGACGCCAAGAACATTTCGACCACGGCCAAGCTGGTCGGCGACGAATGGGTCATCAACGGCGAGAAATATTACATCTCCGGCGCCGGCGATCCGCGCTGCAAGATCATGATCACGATGGTCAAGACCAATCCCGATGCGCCGCCGAAGAACCAGCAGTCGCAGATCCTGGTGCCGATCGACACGCCCGGCGTCGAGATCATCGGACCGATGACCGTGTTCGGCCACGATCATGCGCCGCGCGGCCACATGCACATCAAGTTCGACAATGTGAAGGTGCCCAAGGCCAACATGCTGCTCGGCGAGGGCCGCGGCTTCGAGATCTCGCAGGTCCGCCTCGGACCGGGCCGCATCCATCACTGCATGCGCACCATCGGCAAGGCGGAGAAGGCGCTCGACCTCATGGTCAAGCGCGGCATGGTCCGCGAAGCCTTCGGCAAGAAGCTGGTGCAGCTCGGCGGCAATCTGCAGATCATCGCGCAGGCCCGCTGCGAGATCGAAGCCATGCGGCTGATGGTGCTGAAGGCCGCCAAGGCGATGGACGTGCTCGGCAACAAGGAGGCCCGGGTCTGGGTCAGCATGGTCAAGGCCATGGTGCCCGAGCGCACCTGCCGCATCATCGACCAGGCGATCCAGATGCACGGCGCCACCGGCATTTCGCAGTGGTCGCCGCTGTCGGAAATGTACACCGACGTGCGCCACCTCCGCTTCGCCGACGGACCCGATGAAGTACACTGGATGGTGGTCGGACGCCACGAGTTGCAGCAGCACTGAGATCGACTGCAAAACATCGACGTCATGGCCGGGCTTGTCCCGGCCATCCACGTCTTGGCGTGCGAGAGTAAGACGTGGATGCCCGGGACAAGCCCGAGTTTTGACCGAGACTGACAATCGGGATGATGCGATATCGGTCGCGGGTTTGTAACCAGGTTTTCCAGTGCGGTCGATCCATTCG
>JBBQUA010000097.1:0-17855 GCA_038212905.1 Hyphomicrobiales bacterium | reverse complement strand
CCGACGGCGAATCGATCAAGGCGGCGATCAAGTGGATCAAGTCGATCGCTTCCGATCCGGAGCTCAACGCGATCTATGACGGCACCGTGGTCAAGGTGATGGAGTTCGGCGCGTTCGTGAACTTCTTCGGCGCCAAGGACGGTCTCGTCCACATCAGCCAGCTTGCGGCCAGCCGCGTGCAGAAGACCTCCGACGTCGTCAAGGAAGGCGACAAGGTCAAGGTCAAGCTGCTCGGCTTTGACGATCGCGGCAAGACGCGCTTGTCGATGAAGGCGGTCGACCAGACCACCGGCGAGGACCTCGAAGCCGGTCAGAAGGCCGAAGCTCCGGCCCGCGAAGCCGCCGGCGAGTAATCGTCGCAACGACCAGAGACAACGAAGGGCGGCTGAAAAGCCGCCCTTTTTGTTGGCTTCCATGCCGGCCCGATCACATCTCGCTGATCGGTATGCGCGATTCCGCCGCAGGATCGGCCGAAACCGCCGGCCCACCCGGCACGTAATTGATGCTCGCGCGTTCTTCAGGTCACAGGCGGCCGGTCGTCTGCAATCGAATTAGCTTCAACCGCCGACCTCGTCCGTTACCATGTTTCAGATCGAGCAGCCCATGCTCGCACCCCAGGGAGACCTCTCATGTCCGCCATATCCCGTCGCCATCTCGTCACGATGGCCGCAGGCATCGCCGCAGCCGCCGTCGCTCCACGCGCTGTATTCGCCCAGGCGCCCGCCGCAGCCCCCGCTGCCGCGCCCGCAGCCGGCCCCTTCGTGCTGCCACCGCTGACCTATCCGACCAATGCGCTGGAGCCCCACATCGATGCCAAGACCATGGAAATCCACCACGACCGGCATCATGCCGCGTATGTCGCGAACCTCAACAATATCGCCAAGACCAATCCGCAGCTCGGCAGCAGTGCCATTCTGAACGTGCTCGGCAACCTCAACGCCCTCAACGACGACATCAAATTCGCCGTTCGCAACAATCTCGGCGGCCACGCCAACCACACCATGTTTTGGGAGATCATGGGCCCGAGCGGCGGCAAGCCCGAGGGCGAGGTGCTGGCAGCGATCGACAAGGATCTCGGCGGCCTGGAAAAATTCCAGACCGATTTCAATGCCGCGGGCGGCCGCCAGTTCGGCTCCGGCTGGGTGTTCGTGACGGTGACAAAAGACGGCAAGCTCGCGATCGAGACCCGTCCGAACCAGGACAATCCGATCATGGACGGCAAGCGCGCGCTGATGGGCAACGACGTCTGGGAGCATGCCTATTATCTCAACTACCAGAACCGCCGCGCCGATTATCTCAAGGCGTGGTGGAACACGGTGAACTGGACGAAGATCGCCGAGCGCTACGCTGCCGCCAAGGCCGGCACGCTCGGGGTTTGATTTAATCATCGGCGGTCGTTCGGCCGCGGACAGTCGGTTCCCTCTCCCGCGCTTGCGGGGGAGGGTTAGGGAGGGGGCTCTCTCCTCCGTACAACGCTGCAGTTGAACCTGCTGCACCCCCACCCCGCCCTCCCCCCGCAAGCGGGAAAGGGAGAAGAAAACGCCGCCGCTATCGGCCCTGCTTCTTGCTCGCCACCGATTCTCCAACACTCTCCTTCACCACCTCGCCCAGCGCGGCAAAATCCGCCTTGCGCGGCGAGGTGCGGCGGAACACGAGGCCGATACTGCGGCCGGGCTGCGGGTTTTCCAGCCGCAGGAATTTGACCCTTGCGTCGCGCCGCTCGACATCGGCGGCGATCTGCGGAATCAGCGTGACGCCGTAGCCGCCCGCGACCATCTGCATCACCGTGTTCAGGCTGCTGGCGCCGAACACGGTGCCGGCGCCGCTGCGGACCCGTGTCGCGGTGGCGCAAAACGCCAGCGCCTGGTCGCGCAGGCAGTGGCCGTCCTCGAGCAGGATCAGCCGGCTCTGATCGATATCGTCAGCGGCCACCCGCGCGGTCTCCAGCCGCGGATCGCTCGCCGGCACCGCCAGCAGGAACAGATCCTCAAACAGGGCAATCGTATCGATGTCGGGCTCGACCACCGGCAGAGCGAGCATCGCGGCGTCGAGCGCGCCGCTCTTGATGTCCTCGATCAGTTGTCTGGTCTGGGTTTCGCGCAGTTCCAGCTGCAATTCCGGAAACCGGCTTTGCAGCAGCGGGAGAATCCGCGGCAGCAGATAGGGCGCCAGCGACGGGATCACGCCGAGCGTCAGCCGCCCGGTCAGGAGGCCGCTGCGATGCCTGGCGAAATCAACCAGATCGCGCGAGGCCGTCAGCACATCCTCAGCCCGCCGCGCGATCTCGCGGCCGACATCGGTCAGCATCACATCGCCCGGCCGCCGTTCCACCACGGCAACGCCGAGAGTGCGTTCCAGATCGCGGATCTGCATCGACAGCGCGGGCTGGGTCACGGAACAGGCCTCGGCGGCGCGGCCGAAATGACCGTGCTTGGCCAGGGCCGAGAGATAACGAAGCTGTCGGAGCGTGATCATCCCGATCAGATAAACTGATCGAGAGCTCAAGACAATTCGACTGGACCTGATCTTAGATATCTTCCAAGGTAGGGCTCCAGCGAATTTAGCGAGCAGCACCAACCTGCGGATCCGGGGCAAGAACTCGATGATCGTGCGGGTTTCCAAGGTCTCCGCGAATCCGGCTCGGCCGGTGCGGAGCGCGACAATGGGAGAGAAAAACATGGACAAAAAGACTGACGACAGCGCCGGCAAGTGCCCGGTCAATCACGGCGCTCGCGCACACAGCAATCGCGACTGGTGGCCCGAGCATCTCGATATCGGTGTGCTGCATGCACGCCACCCTTCCGCCGATCCGATGAGCAAAGGCTTCGACTACGCCAGGGAATTCGAGAGCCTCGCCCTCGACGCCGTGATCAAGGATTTGCATGCCCTGATGACGGACTCGCAGGAGTGGTGGCCGGCCGATTTCGGTCACTACGGCGGGCTGTTCATTCGTTTGGCCTGGCACAGCGCCGGCACCTACCGCATCACCGACGGCCGTGGCGGCGCCGGCGCCGGTCAGCAGCGCTTCGCGCCGCTCAACTCCTGGCCCGATAACGCCAACCTCGACAAGGCACGCCGCCTGCTGTGGCCGATCAAGCAGAAGTACGGCAGCAAGCTGTCCTGGGCGGATCTGTTCGTTCTGGTCGGCAACGTCGCGCTGGAATCGATGGGCTTCAAGACGTTCGGATTCGCCGGCGGCCGCGCCGACGTGTGGGAGCCGGAAGAGCTGTACTGGGGTCCCGAAGGCAGCTGGCTCGGCGACGAACGCTACAGCGGCGAGCGCCAGCTCTCCGAGCCGCTGGGCGCCGTGCAGATGGGCCTGATCTACGTCAATCCGGAAGGCCCGAACGGCAATCCCGATCCGCTCGCCTCGGCGAAGGACATCCGCGAGACCTTCTTCCGCATGGCGATGAACGATGAAGAGACCGTGGCACTGATTGCCGGCGGCCACACCTTCGGCAAGACCCACGGCGCCGGCGATCCGTCGCTGATCGGTGCGGATCCGGAAGGTGGCGCCATCGAGGACCAGGGCCTGGGCTGGAAGAGCAAGCATGGCGCCGGCTTCGGCGCCGACGCCATCACGGGCGGCCCCGAGGTGACCTGGTCGCAGACGCCGACCAAGTGGAGCAACCACTTCTTCGACAATCTCTTCAAATTCGAGTGGGAGCTGACCAAGAGTCCGGCCGGCGCGCAGCAGTGGAAAGCGAAAGGCGCCGAGCCCTCGATCCCGGACGCGTATGATCCATCGAAGAAGCACCTCCCGACCATGCTGACCTCGGATCTCGCGCTGCGCTTCGACCCGGCCTACGAAAAGATCTCGCGGCGCTTCTACGAGCATCCGGACCAGTTCGCCGATGCGTTCGCGCGCGCCTGGTACAAGCTCACGCATCGCGACATGGGGCCGACCGTGCGCTATCGCGGCAGACTGGTGCCGAAGGAAACGCTGATCTGGCAGGACCCGATCCCCGCGGTCGATCATCCCCTGATCAACGACCAGGACGTCGCCGCGCTGAAGGAAAAGATCCTGGCCTCCGGCCTCACCGTGCCGCAGCTGGTCTCGACCGCATGGGCATCGGCCTCGACGTTCCGTGGTTCCGACAAGCGCGGCGGCGCCAACGGTGCGCGGATTCGCCTGAGCCCGCAGAAAGATTGGGCCGTCAACAATCCGCCGGAGCTGGCGAAGGTCCTCTCGGGCTATGAAGCGATCCAGAAGGGGTTCGGCAAGAAAGTGTCGCTCGCCGACCTGATCGTACTCGGCGGCAGCGCCGCGATCGAAAAGGCGGCGAAGGATGCCGGCCTGACCGTGACGGTGCCGTTCACGCCCGGCCGCATGGACGCCTCGCAGGAGCAGACCGACGCCGCCTCGTTTGCGCCGCTCGAACCCCGCGCGGACGGCTTCCGCAACTATATCAGCGGCAAGACGCAGTTCATGAAGCCGGAGGAAGCTCTGGTGGATCGGGCACAGCTGTTGACGCTGACGGCACCCGAGATGACGGTGCTTATCGGCGGCCTGCGCGTGCTCGGTGCCAATGCCGGCAATCGGAAGCACGGGGCTTTCACCAGCAAGCCGGGAGCGTTGACCAACGACTTCTTCGTCAACCTGCTTGACATGAACACGGAATGGCAGCTGGCCGGCTCCGAATACGAGGGGCGCGACCGCAAGACCAAGGCGGTGAAGTGGACCGGTACCCGCGTCGACCTGATCTTCGGGTCGCACTCGCAGCTCCGCGCCCTCGCGGAAGTCTATGCCAGCGCGGACGCCAAGGCGAAGTTTGCGAAAGACTTCGTGGCGGCGTGGACCAAGGTGATGAATGCCGACCGGTTCGATCTGGCTCAGCCGCAACTGCAGGCAGCGGAATAACCGCCGCCTGTGATTGAAGTCGACAAAGCCCTCGCGATAGTATCGCGGGGGCTTTTTCTTGATCTGCCAAGGACATTGAATGCCGCCGCCCACCATGCGCCCCGCCCGCCCCGACGAGTACGATGCCATCGCGCGGGTCTGGATGAACAGCTGGTCCTCGACGGGGATCGAGGAGGCCAGCCATTTCCTGCTGGCAAAGCTGCGTGCGCGGATTCCACTCGAGATCGAGAAGGGCTGGAGCCTGTTCGTCGCCGACGATGACGGCCATCTTGCGGCGATGCTGGCGTTGCACCTGCCCAAGCGGTATCTCGACCAGCTGTTTGTCGCGCCGGAATATCAGGGCCGGAATGTAGGGCGGCAATTGCTGGCATTCACGCGCCAGCAGCTGCCCGACGAGATCGAGCTGCGCTGCGTGCGCGAGAATGAAAAGGCGTGGCGCTGGTACGAGCGCGAGGGATTTATCTACGAGCAGGAACAGGTCGAGCCGATGACGGGGTTCGTCATGAAATATTATCGATGGAAGAGGCAGGGAGCTATCACATGATGAAACTCTACTGGGCGCCACGGTCGCGGTCGTTCACCGCGCTCTGGCTGATGGAAGAAACCGGGCAGCCTTACGAGCGGGTGCTGACCGACATCACCACCGGCGCGCAGAAGACGCCCGAATACCTCGCGATCAATCCGATGGGAAAAGTGCCGGCGCTGGGGGATGGCGACGCCACGCTGGCGGAGGCCGCCGCGATCTGCGCCTACGTCGCCGAGCGCTATCCGCAAGCCGGGCTGGCGCCGGCGCCGGGCGATCCCACGCGCGCGAAATATCTGTACTGGCTGTTCTTCTCGCCCGGCTGCATCGAGCCCGCGATCGTGCAGCTCGCGACCAGGATCGAGATGAATCCGGTGGCCGCCGGCTGGGGCGAGGCGCAGCGCGTGTTCGATGTGCTCGATGCGGCACTGAGCAAGGGGCCGTGGATTCTTGGGCAAACCTTCTCGGCCGCCGATATCGTCATCGGGTCGGGACTGAATTACGCGGTGCGGATGTTCAAGATGGTGCCGACGCGCCCGTCGTTCGACGCCTATCTCGACCGCTGCGCCGCGCGCCCGGCGTTCCAGCGCGCGGAGAAACTGGCGGCGGGATAGGCTTTATCGCACTCATAACTGTGATCGTCCGGCTTGACCGGACTATCCAGTATTCCAGAGACAGTAACGATTGAGCCGAGAAGCCGCAGCGTACTGGATACCCCGCCTTCGCGGGGGTATGACGATCTGATTGCAGATCGCGCCCGCTACTCTCCCAGATTCTTCAGCTGTTCCGGCCGCGGCATCGAGATGATGTTGTAACCGGAATCGACGTAATGAATTTCGCCGGTAACGCCACCCGACAGTTCCGACAGCAGATAGAGCGCCGAGCCGCCGAGTTCATCCAGCGTCACGCCGCGGCCGAGCGGCGAATGCTTCTGCTGGAACGCAAACATCGCGCGTGCATCGCCGATGCCGGATCCCGCCAGCGTCCGGATCGGGCCGGCGGAGATTCCGTTGATGCGAATGTTGCGCGGACCGAAATCGGCGGCGAGATAGCGCACCGAGGCTTCCAGCGCGGCCTTGGCGACGCCCATCACGTTATAATTCGGCATCACGCGCATCGAGCCGCCGAAGGTCAGCGTGATCATCGCGCCGCCGGATTCGGGCATCAAGTCCGCCGCGCGCCTGGCCAGTTCCGTGAAGGAGAAGCACGAAATCACCATGGTGCGGGAGAAGTTCTCGCGGCTGGTGTCGGCGTAGCGGCCTCTCAGCTCGTTCTTGTCGGACGCGCCGATGGCATGGACCAGGAAATCCAGCTGCCCCCATTTTTCGCGCAGCGTCGCGAATACCGAATCGACGCTGGCGATGTCCTCGACATCGCAGGGCAGCACCAGGGGAACGCCGAGCTGTTCGGCCAGCGGCCTGACGCGCTTGCCGAGCGCATCGCCCTGATAGGTAAAAGCCAGCTCGGCGCCCTGCGCCGCCAGCGCCTGGGCAATGCCCCAGGCAATCGAATGATCATTGGCGACGCCCATGATCAGCCCGCGCTTGCCCTTCATCAGGTCCTGCATTGTTGGTCCCAACCCTTTATTGCCATCGTCATCACCCGCGAAAGCGGGTGATCCAGTATTCCAGAGACGTCAGTGAATGCTTCGAGAGCTCGCGGCGTACTGGATGCCCCGCATTCGCGGGGCATGACAGGATCACGCATCCATCCGCTTGAACACCAGCGTGGCGTTGGTGCCGCCGAAGCCGAAGGAATTCGACAGCACGGTGCCGAGCCTGGCATTGTCGATGCGCTTGCGCACGATCGGCATGTCGGCGAACACCGGATCGAGCTCGGTGATGTTGGCGCTTTCGCAGATGAAGCCGTTTTGCATCATCAGCAGCGAATAGATCGCCTCCTGCACGCCGGTGGCGCCGAGCGAATGTCCTGTCAGCGCCTTGGTCGCCGAGATTGGCGGGCACTTGTCGCCGACACCGAACACCTTGCGGATCGCCTCGATCTCGGGCGGATCGCCGGCCGGGGTCGAGGTCGCATGCGGGTTGATGTAATCGATCGGGGTTCTCACATGCTCCATGGCCATCCGCATGCAGCGCTCCGCGCCCTCGCCCGAGGGCGCCACCATGTCGTAGCCGTCTGAGGTGGCGCCGTAGCCGATGATTTCGCCATAGATTTTCGCGCCGCGCGCCTTGGCGTGCTCGAGTTCTTCCAGCACCACGACGCCGGCGCCGCCGGCAATGACGAAGCCGTCGCGGCTAATGTCATAGGGGCGGGAGGCGGTCGCGGGCGTGTCGTTGTATTTCGACGACATCGCGCCCATCGCGTCGAACAGCACCGACAGCGACCATTCGAGTTCCTCGCAGCCACCCGCGAAGATAACGTCCTGCTTGCCGATCTGGATGGTCTCGTAGGCATTGCCGATGCAATGGTTCGACGTCGCACAGGCCGACGAGATCGAATAATTGACGCCCTTGATCTTGAACCAGGTGGCGAGCGTCGCCGACGCGGTCGACGACATCGCCTTCGGCACCGCGAACGGTCCGACCCGCTTCGGTCCCTTGGTGCGGGTGATATCGGCGGCCTCCACGATGGTGCGGGCCGACGGGCCGCCGGAGCCCATGATGATGCCGGTGCGAATGTTGGAAACATCGGTCGACTCCAGGCCGGAATCCTGGATCGCCTGCTCCATCGCGATGTGATTCCACGCCGCGCCTTCGCCGAGAAAGCGCATTGCCCGCCGGTCGATCACACCAACCGGATCGAGCGTCGGCGCGCCCTGCACCTGGGAGCGGAAACCGAGCTCGGCATACTTATCCGCGCGCGTAATCCCGGACTTCGCCTCGTGGAGGCTCGCCAGTACTTCCTGGGTGTTGTTTCCGATGGACGAGACGATGCCCATCCCCGTGATGACAACCCGCCTCATGATCGCCTCGCCTGTCGTTTGCGTTATGATGTGATGGCCGCCGAAGCGAAGGCTGCCTCATTGGCCGGGCGGGTAACTTACGTTCCCGGCTGCAATGCGGCACCCTGCTTCAGGAGCCCAACCCTCAGATCCTTGGCGCGATAGATAATCTCGCCATCGGCCGAAAGCCAGCCGTCGGCGATGCCCAGCCAGAGCTTTAGGCGCATCACGCGCTTGATGTCGACGTTGTACACAATCTTGCGGACGTTCGGCATCACCTGACCGGAAAACTTCAGTTCATTGAGGCCCAACGCCCGGCCCCGACCCTCGCCGCCGCTCCAGCCGAGATAGAAACCCACCATCTGCCAGAGCGCATCAAGACCGAGGCAGCCCGGCATGACCGGATCGCCCTTGAAATGGCAGCCGAAAAACCAAAGGTCCGGGTTTACGTCGAGTTCTGCCCGAACGACGCCCTTGCCATACTCCCCGCCGGTCTCGGAAATTTCGCTGATGCGGTCGAACATCAACATCGGCGGCAGCGGCAATTGTGCGTTGCCCGGGCCGAACATCTCGCCGCGGCCGCACGCCAGCAGATCCTCGTATTCGTAACTGCCGCGTCGATCCAGCATGCTGCTGAGCCTCTTTCAAATCCCGATGGAGCGTTTTCGAGCGAAATGGACCCGATTCGCGTAGGAAGCGCCAATTATTGCTAGTTGGCGCAAATACCGCAGTTCAGGATGGTCCTGCGGCAACCGGCGCTCGCCTTTGCCGGAATCGCAAAGCTAAGTCCGCGCGCTCTCTATCATAGGCCCTGCCGGTGGCAAAGCACCCCCGCCGGGTAAATCGCCGCGGTCCGCTATCAGTTCCATTTACCTTAGGAACGTTCTAGTTGCCATGGCCCCATTCCAGTTGCGAAATACTTGCATCTACCGGATTTCCCTCTATATTCCGGGATAATAGTAGTGCGACAACGAGTGCGGTGCCTGACGTGGAAATAAGCGTGGAAGCTTCGATTTTGAAAGACGACGCCACCCATCCAGCGGTCCGCCCCGCGGGCCACCAGCCGGCACTGACCGGCTGCCCCTGGCACGACGTCAACGAAATGCTGCAGGCCGCCGGGCTACGCCCGACCCGTCAGCGCATGGCGCTGGGCTGGCTGCTGTTCGGAAAGGGCGCCCGCCATCTGACCGCGGAAATGCTCTACGAGGAAGCCACCCTCGCCAAGGTCCCGGTATCGCTCGCCACCGTCTACAACACGCTCAACCAGCTGACCGATGCCGGTCTGCTGCGCCAGGTCAGCGTCGACGGAACCAAGACCTATTTCGATACCAACGTCACGACGCACCACCATTTCTATCTCGAAAACAGCCACGAGCTGGTCGACATTCCGGATCCGAATCTGGTGCTGCAGAAGATGCCGGACGTGCCCGAAGGCTACGAAATCGCCCGGGTCGACATGGTCGTGCGGCTGCGCAAGAAGCGCTGAGCTTCTCAGCTGTCGTCCCCGCGAACGCGGGGACCCATAACCACCGATGGTAATTGTTTTCAAAGGCATCTAACCGAGTGCCCTGACCGATAGGCCGCGGCGTATGGGTCCCGGTTCAGCGCTCGCTACGCTCGCTTGGCCGGGACGACGTGTTGAGTGACTGGGCCGCGCACTTTCTACTCCACCTTCTCATCCGCATAGACGCCCCACAGCCGCTGCTGCTCGATCCAGCCGTCAAAACCGTTACCGATGACGCGGCACCAGCCGGCCACACATTTTTTCACCTGGGCCACGACTCCGGCCTGCAGGCGGGCGGCGACCGCACTGGCCGGGTCGGCGCGGTCGTACAGCGGCGCGAGCTCGTCCTTGGCCTTCATGGTGATGACGGCGGTGCGGCGGCCCGACAGCAGCGAGTGATAGACCCAGCCCTCGGCGCCCTCGGAATCACGGACCCGGCGCCAGTTCTCGAATTCGGCGGTGATCTCAACCGGCAGGCCCGAGCGGGTGTAAACCCAGGCGACGTCGTTATCCTTGGTCGGGCCGGCCCTGACGTTCACATGATCGGATTTGAGGCTGACATAGCGCGGCAGTGGCAAGCCGCTGGTGGTCTGGCCCGATTCCTTGGCCGAAAAGACCGGGCCGACCGACGCACCCAGCATGCAGCCCGCGAGCATCACCAACCTGCAAAAACGCCTCAACACCATCAACTCGTCTCCTGCCGAGAACCCAACTCAAATTCTTCGAGCTGCAACACCGGGAATGCCGAACCCCGGTATCCCCGCCCGATCGCCCCCCGATCCCGAGCGCCCCGCGATCCCTTGGTTCCCGGGCGGGCGCCGGGGTTCTTGTCTTGGCCCGGCCTTCTGCTAGAGAGGACGGAACGCTCTGAACCAGGACGAGCCCGAATTTCCCGTCGGAAACCAGCGGGAAAATTGGGAAATCCAGGAAACCATAGCCAAACACCGGGACCACGCGGCTCGCCGCAGTGTCGAACAACCGGGTTAATGAGGCCTCAACAGCGAGGCTGTTTGACGATCCAGGGGGATGGCGAGCCACAGACTCGTGAGTGCAGAAAATGCCGGTTAAGAAAAAGCCCCTCGTTGTCGTCACGCGCAAGCTGCCGGACTCGATCGAGACCCGGATGCGCGAGCTGTTCGACGCCCGGCTCAATCTCGACGACACCCCGATGACGCCGGAACAGATCGCCGAGGCGGTGCGGACCGCCGATATCCTGGTGCCCACCGTCACCGACGTGATATCGGAACAACTTCTCAATGATCCCGACTGCAAGCTGCGGCTGATCGCCAATTTCGGCAACGGCGTCGACAATATCGACGTGGTCGCAGCCCATGCCCGCGGCATCACCGTCACCAACACCCCGAAAGTCCTGACCGAAGACACCGCCGACATGGCCATGGCGCTGATCCTGGCGGTGCCGCGGCGGCTGATCGAGGGCGCTTCCATCCTGACGGAAGGCAAGAACTGGCCGGGCTGGTCGCCGACCTGGATGCTCGGTCATCGCATCGGCGGCAAGCGCCTGGGGATCATCGGCATGGGCCGCATCGGCCAGGCCGTGGCGCGCCGCGCCCGCGCCTTCGGCCTGCAGATCCACTACCACAACCGCCGCCCGGTCGCGCCTGTCATCGCCGACGAATTGGGCGCGACCTATTGGGAGAGCCTCGACCAGATGCTGACGCGGATGGACATCATTTCGGTGAACTGTCCGCACACCCCGGCGACGTTTCATCTGCTGTCGGCGCGGCGGCTGAAGCTGATCCGGAAAGACGCCTATATCGTCAACACCGCGCGCGGCGAGGTGATCGACGAAGATATGCTGATCAAGCTGCTCGAAACCGGCGAAATCGGCGGCGCCGGCCTCGACGTGTTCGAGAAAGAGCCGGCGGTCAATCCAAAGCTGGTTCGGCTGGCGAAGGCCGGCAAGGTAACGCTGCTGCCGCATATGGGCTCGGCCACCATCGAGGGCCGCGTCGAGATGGGCGAGAAGGTGATCATCAATATCCGAACCTTCCTCGACAATCACAAGCCGCCGGACCGCGTGCTGCCAAGCATGCTGTGAGGGGCTGATCCGCAGTTGCCTGCTGCGTCTCACATCTCGTTCAGATATCCGCTGAGATCCACGATGACAGGCGCATCGCCGTTGAGCGGATTTGACGGATCGCGCTGGTAGCGTAGCGTTTCGAACCGCATCGCGCGGGCGTCGATCATCAGCAGCCGGCCGACCAGTCCCTCGCCGAAGCCGACGATCTCGCGGATCGCTTCCAGCGCCATCATCGATCCCAGCACCCCCGCCAGCGCGCCCAGCACGCCGGCTTCGGCGCAGGCCGGCACCGTGCCCGGCGGCGGCGGTTCGGGAAACAGGCATCGATAGGTCGGATTGAAATCGCCTTCGGCGTTGGTCTCATGGGCGCGGATCGTGGTCAGCGAACCGTCGAACATGCCGAGCGCCGCCGTGATCAGCGGTTTTCCCGCGAGGAAGCAGGCATCCGACACCAGATAGCGGGTTTCGAAATTGTCGGAACCGTCGAGCACCAGGTCGTAACTGCCGATCAGCTCCATCGCATTGCCGGCCGTCAGCCGCGAGGCATGCGCGGCGAAGCGGACGTGAGGGTTGAGCGCGTAAATTTGCCCGGCGGCGCTGTCGACCTTCTGGCGGCCGATATCCGGCGTGGAATGAATGATCTGGCGCTGCAGATTGGACAACGAGACGAGGTCGTCATCGACCGCGCCGAGCGTGCCGACGCCGGCCGCGGCGAGATACATCAGCGCGGGCGCGCCGAGACCGCCGGCGCCGATCACCAGCACCGCGGCTTCCTTCAGCGCGGCCTGGCCGGGGCCGCCGACTTCACGCAACACGATATGGCGGGCGTATCGTTCGAGTTCCTCAGCACTCAGCATGATCCGACTACATCCTTCTTGATCTCCACTATCCATACCTCGCCTTGAACCATGGCGCAGCTGTTGCCGACCCAGCAGATGTGCTTAATTGCGCTGACTTCAATGGACCGGGACCTGTCATGAGATCGTTGCTGACGGCAACATTGATGTTCCTAGCGATGGGAGCATCCGCCCAGGCCCAGCTGACGCCGCCGGCCACCGCCGGCGCCAAGCCGAAGCCGGTCACCACCGTGCCGATCCGCCCCGCGCTGCAGACCCCGGCCGAAACCGCCAAAGCGATGCCGCAGACGGAGCGTCTGGCAATCCAGTCGGATCTGGCCTGGGTCGGCCAGTACAATGGCGCGATCACGGGCGAAGTCAGCGAGCGCATGGTTGCCGCCATCAAGGAATTCCAGAAGGGTCGGGGTGGCAAGCAGACCGGCGTGCTCAATCCGCAGGAGCGCGGCATCCTCGCCGACACGGCGAAGCGCAAACAGGAAAACGTCGGCTGGAAGATCGTCACCGATATGGGTACCGGAGCGCGGCTCGGCGTGCCTGCCAAACTGGTGCCGCAGCAATCGACCGACGCCAATGGCAGCAAGTGGACGTCCGCCACCGGTACCGTCCAGATCCAGCTGTCGCGGCGCAAGCAAGCCAACCCGACCACGGCCAAACTCGCAGAGGCGGAAAAGAAGGAGCCCGCCGGGCGCAAGATCGATTACACCGTGGTGAAGCCGGATTTCTTCGTGCTGTCGGGCCTGCAAGGCCTGAAGAAATTCTATGTGCGCGGAACGTTCAAAGGCGATGAGGTCCGCATCCTTACCATCCTGTACGACCAGGCCGTCGAAAACACCGTCGAGCCGGTGGTGATCGCGATGTCGAGCGCGTTCAACCCGTTCCCCGCGGGAGCGCAGGTCGCCGGGCCGCCACCGCGCAAAACCGTCGAATACGGCACCGGCATCGTTGTGAGTGGCGACGGCGCCATCATCACCGACCGCCAGGTTACCGACAGCTGCCTCGCGATCGCGATCGCCGGCCATGGCAACGCCGATCGCGTCGCCGAGGACAAGGATCACGATCTGGCGCTGCTGCGCATCTACGGCGCGCGCGGGCTGACGCCGCTGAACCTCGGCAATGGCACGGCAAAATCCGGCGTCGAACTGACCGGGATCGCCGATCCGCAGAACCAGGCCGGCGGTGGCGCGGCGAGCAGCGTCAAGGCGTCAGTCGCGCAAATCGGCGGCAGCGATCCGGCGCTGTCGCCGCCGCCGGCACTGGGTTTTTCCGGTGCCGCAGCGCTCGATACCGACGGCAAGTTCGCAGGGATCGCGCTGTTGAAGCCGGTCGTATTGGCAGGGCCGGCCAACGCCGGGACCGCGGCGCTGGTGCCGGCCGACGCCGTGCAGGGCTTTCTCAAGGCCCATGGCGTCAATGCGGCAGGCGGATCGGCGGACGCCAAGGCGTCCGTGGTGCGCGTGATCTGCGTGCGGAAGTAGCCGTCAGGCCGGAAGCACCGGATTCCCGTACGGATAAAACTGCTTCAAATCGATATTCTCGTAGGGTAGCGCATCGAGGTGTACCGTTCCGAGGAACGGTTCCGGCGGTTCGACGAGCAAGATGGTTTTGGCAAAACCGTTGTCGTCAAAGCCGCGGCGGAAATGCACCCGCGACTTGATCGCGAACACCTTGAAGGCGTGGATGTCGAGCCCCAGCGCGCCCAGCGAGAAGGGCTCCATGACCTGCACCAGATAGGTTGAAAGGATCAGCACGTTCTCGCGGCCGAATTTGATTGCGACCCAGAACTGGCCGTAGCCGTCGACCGCATTGACGATCGTGCCCTTGATGCGCACCGGCTGGCCGGCGGATTCATCGACAAGCCCGCCGATCTCCATATCGAAGGCGTCGCCGGCTTTCGCTCCATTGGCCTTCAGCACCGCCGCGGTTTTGGCGTCGGCGATCGTCGCGACGATCACGTGCGAAAGGTCCTGGGCCATGATCTCCCGCAGCAGGAACGTCGCCGAACCGGAGCGATCGCTGTGGTCGGCAAGCACGACAGGCGTTTTGCCCTTCACGACAGCCTGTTTCGCCTGCGCGACGCCATCCGCAATCGAACAGATTCGCGTCGATGTCAGCAGCGCCTCGCGCTTGCGCCAGGCAAGATCGGCAATGTCTTTTGCGATCTCGCCGGCAAGCCTGGCATTGCCATTGGTCAAGACTTGAACGGTAATGCCAACATCGGGCACGTCGGCGAAGGGAAAGCCGAAGAAGACGTTGACGTAAACATCGGGCTCGCGGGCTTCCCAGACCAGCGCGCGCTGGCTCAGGTCCATCCAGGGCGAGGCGCCGGTCCACATCCGCACGGTTGCCGACAGGATCGGCACCTTTCGCGTCACATGCACGGGTTTGTAATCGCCCCGGATCGCCCGCAGCAGCGTTCGCGCGGCGCGCTCGCCCTGCAGATATTCGTCATAATGCGGGAAATATTTCACCGCAAAGCCCATGTCGGCGTATTTCAAGAACGCCTCGTCTTCATTGCCATGCAGATCGAAGGTCGCGGCGATAAAGGCCCTGGGTCCAACCACGTGGCGGACCCGCCGCGCCAGCTCGGCCTCCGGCCGGGGAATGCCGCGCACCGCCATCGCGCCATGGACACAGAGATAGACACCGTCGAACGGTTCTTGCACCTTCAACTCGGCGATCATTTTGCCGGTAAGAGTCTCGAACGCCTCCCGCGTGACCCAGCCAGACCCCATGTAGGTTTTTGGCCACAGTGGCGACTCGATGCCGACAAGTTCGACGCCCGCAAACTCCCGCGCCATTTTCACAAAGCCGCCCATGTAGGATTTCGGGGCGTATTGCAACAACGCTTCACCCTTCGCCGGCGAGCCCTCGTAAATAAAATCATCGAGCGTCGTGTCGTTCTTCAGGAAGGTGACCGTCTCGTGGGAGAAATGTAGCACAGCAATTCGGATCGGATTGCTCATGGCCCTCACCTCAGCGCGAACCGCACGCCTGCCTGCGCCAGCCCGCCGGCGATCGCGATCGGCGTGCCGTCGGCGCGCCAGCAGGCGGCGCCGGACATCCGGCCATCCTCGTGAAACTCGATCCCGTTCATGCCGCCGGCCACCGTCGGCATTACCTGAACCTGGTGCCCTATCGCCGTGAGCTTTGCGCGGACGCTTTCAGTCACCGCCTGCTCGACCTCCAGAGCATTGCCTTCGGTCCAGACCCTGGGTGCCTCGACCGCTTCCTGCAGGCTCATGCCGTGATCGATCAGGTTGATCAGCGCCTGCATGGCGCTCGGAAAAATCTTCTTCCCGCCGGGCAGGCCCAGCGCATAGACCAGCCTGCCGTCGCGCAGCGCCATCATCGGCGACATCGAGGTGGTGACGCGCTTGCCCGGCGCCAGCGACAGCGCGTGACCCGGCCGGGGATCGTACAGGTTCATGTAATTGTTCGGCACCGTGCCGAGACCGGGAATCAGGATTTTGGCGCCGAACAGATTGTTGATGGTCTGCGTTGTTGCGACCACATTCCCCATCGCATCGGCTGCCGTCATGTGCGTGGTGTGTGCGCCCTCGAGCGGCGCCACCCCGGCGCTCCATTGCTGCGCGCGCTTTGGATCGATCGCGCCGCGACGCTCTTTGGCGTAGTCTTTCGAGATCAGCCGATCCACCGGCACGCCGACAAAATCAGGATCGCCGCTGGCGGCGGCGCGGTCGGCGAAGGCGATCTTCAGCACCTCGGCGAGATAATGGATGGTCTGCGCGGTGCCGAAGCCGAGCTCCGCGAGGTCGTAACCCTCCAGAATGTTCAGCATCTGCGCGATGTGCACGCCGGAGGCGGCGGGCGGCGGCGGCCCGAGGATCTGCCAGCCGCGATAATCGGTCCGGATCGGCGCGCGCTCGACGGTCTTGTAGGAGGTGAGATCCCGGTGCGTGATGAAGCCGCCATGGGCCTTCATGTAATCCACGAGAACGTCGCCGAGCGGGCCGCTATACAGCGACGCATCGCCGTGATGCGAGATATAAGTGAGCGTTTCGGCATATTCCGACTGCACGACGCGCTCGCCGGCCTTCAGCGGCGTTCCCCCGGGCAGGTAAATCGCCGAGATCGCCTTGTCCTTCAGCATCTCCCCCGCGCCATCGACGATGCATTCATGCAGGTAGGGCGTCGCCGCATAGCCGCGCGAGGCATGCCTGATCGCCGGCTGCATGACATCGGCGAGCGACATGGTGCCGAACCGCCGCAAGGTTTCGCACCAAGCCTTGAGCGAGCCCGGCACCGCGACCGCCTTCGGGCCGTTCAGGTTCTCGTCGCCGACGGTGTCGAATACGTCATGCGCCGAACCCGGTTTCGATCGATAGGTGTCGGGGCGGACGGCCAGCGGCACGGTGCTCTGGCCATCAGTGAAGCGATGGCTGCCGTCGGCAAGACGAATATGCGCCATGCCGCCGCCGATGATGCCGACCATCATCGGCTCGACCACCGTCAGCGCGAACAAGGTGGCGATGGCGGCATCGACGGCGTTGCCGCCGGCGGCGAGCATCTCGGCGCCCGCGGCTGAGGCCAGCGGATGATTGCTGACCACCATACCGCGGCTGCCCGATGCGGGCTGCTTCTGGCACTCGAAAACGGTGTCGGTGCGATCCCGCCAGTTGCTGGTCATGAGCCGTGTCATCCTCTTGATGTTGGAGAGTATGGAAACCTGGCGGGGATATTGCCGCTTTGTCGGCTTCCAGGCCAGTATTGTACCGGAATAGCCAGATGCCTCATCAAGCGGCATCGTCGCAGGGTTTGGTGATTCGGACAGCCGCGGTCCATGACAAGTTCTGGACCGGGCCGGCACGTCCTGAGCGCGAATGCTCGGCATCGCAGAATGTGATGCAATCGTAGAGCGTACCGCAAATCCCCTCAAAAACAATTCAAAGGAACTACAATGCATACGATCGTTCTGGCCACCCAAAAGGGCGGCAGCGGCAAGAGTACGCTCGCCATCGGCCTCGCGCTGGCCGCAATCCAGGCCGGACACAGCGTCCGCCTGATCGAAACCGATTCGCAAGGCACGCTTTCGAACTGGCAGGGGCGCCGCCCCTATGCCGAACCGCTGGTCGAGCCGGTCTACGGCGCCAGCGACATCGAAGGGAAGCTGCTGTCGCTCGGCCAGAGCGGCGTGACCCTGACGATC
>JBBQUA010000096.1:0-18085 GCA_038212905.1 Hyphomicrobiales bacterium | reverse complement strand
GCGACGTTGATCCATTCCTTGCGCACGGCGGCGACGCCGAACGCGGTGTTGAGCAGCATCGGCCACACCGAGCAGATGAAAATCACGAAGATCGCCGACAGCCCGGAATCCTTGATGGTGTAGAGCGCCAGCGGCATCCAGGCCAGCGGTGAGATCGGCTTTAGAATTTGAATGAAGGGATCGAGCGCCTTGTTGATCAGGGGCGACATGCCGATCAGGAAGCCGAGCGGGATCGCAACGAGCACGGCCAGAAAATAGCCGAGCGCGACTCGGGCAATGGAATAGCCGAGCTGGATGCCGAGGCCCTTGTCATTCGGCCCGTTGTCGTAGAACGGCTGCTTCAGGTGCTCCCACAGTTTGGCGCCGACATCGAGCGGCCCCGGCATCGCCGATTTGCCTGCGGTCGCGGTCAGTCCCATCAGCCTGGCGTATTCCGGCGTCATGTTGGCGACCACGCCGGTGCCGCGGGTCGCAATATGCCAGATGCCGATGAAGGCGAGAAACAGCGCGATCGACACGATCGCGGCGCGAAGGCGGAGCGAGGCGTTCATCGGGCACGCCCTCTCAGCATGTCGTCCCGGCGAACGCCGGGACCCATAATCCCCGGTGTTGCGTGTTGCGAAAGGCGTCCAACGGCGTCGCTGAACGAAAGGCCGCGGCGTATGGGTCCCGGCGTTCGCCGGGACGACGGATGCAAATGCTGGCGCATCACGCTCACGACGCCTTCCTGATCTTGAAGCTGTTGAGATAGTCCTCGGGCTTGGCGGGATCGAAGACCTTGCCCATCACCGAAAAACTCTTGGTGGTGGCGGTCGGCGGGGTCAGCCCGGCCTCCTTCATCAGCCTGGTGGCGTCGGTGGCGAGATAGACCTGCGAGGCGATGCCGGCATAGTCGATGTCGCCCTTGACCTGACCCCAGCGCTTCATCTGCGTCATGATCCAGATCGCAAAGGACTGCCACGGGAACGGATCGAAATCGACGCGGTTCGGCTGCTTGATGATATTGCCGAGGCCGTCGGCGAAGGTGCCGGTGAGGATCTGCTCCAGCACGATCTGCGGCTGGTTCAAATAGTTTGCCGGCGCGATGGCTTCGGCGATCTGCTTGCGGTTCTCGGCCTTGTGCGCGAACGCGGTGGCCTCGATGATCGACTTGAGCAATGCGCCATAGGTGTTGGGCATCGCGGTGATGAATTCCTTCGATGCGGCGAAGGCGCAGCAGGGATGCCCCTCCCAGATGTCCTTGGTCAGGATGTGGATGAAACCGACGCCGTCATAGACCGCGCGCTGGTTCATCGGATCGGGGCCGAGATAACCGTCGATGTTTTCGGCCCTGAGATTGGCGACCATTTCCGGCGGCGGTACCGAGCGGATCTGGACGTCGACATCCGGGTCGAGACCATGCTCGGCGAGATAGTAGCGCAGCAGGTAGTTGTGCATCGAAAAGTCGAACGGAACCGCGAACTTGAAGCCTTTCCAGTCCTTCGGGTTGCGCTTGTCCTTGTGCTTCATCGCCAGCGTGATCGCCTGGCCGTTGATGTTTTCAACCGCCGGCATGGTGTAGGGCAGCGGATTGGAGCCGACGCCCATGGTGATGGCGAGCGGCATCGGCGACAGCATGTGGGCCGCGTCGTATTCCTTGTTGATGGTCTTGTCGCGGATGACGGCCCAGCCGGCGGTCTTGATGACTTCGACGTTGAGGCCGTTCTTGGCGTAGAATCCCATCGGCGCCGCCATGATGATCGGCGTCGCGCAGGTGATCGGAATGAAGCCGACCTTGAGGTCCTTCTTTTCCAGCGGCCCGCCTTGCGCGAACGCCTCGGTCGCTGACTTCAGCGGGAAGAATTGCGACACCGCGGCGATCGCGGTGGCGGCGCCAACCGATTTCAGGAACGCGCGGCGCGCGACATCCTGCGGAAACATCGCGCGCATCACGGCGGAAGCGACCACGCCTTCGAAGCGGGCCTCTTCGGATGCGGCGACGGCCGGCTGCAGTGAAAGCTGGGCGGCGGTGACGTGCTCGGCCTCGCTGATATGCTGACCGCAGCTGCATCCCTGGGAATGGAGACGGCGGGCCGGATCGAACGGATTGTCGAACGTGGACATGAAACCTCCTGCGCTTCGTTGCCCTTTCATTAGGCAAAGAGCGTGCCAGCCCCCGGCTCGCGCGCTTGTTCAATTGGCGCAGTGATCTAGGCTGATATTGGCGACTACGAAAATTCGTGATACACGAAAACTCGTAGCCCAATTACGATTTTTCGGAGTGTAGCGTGATGGAACGGATGCCGCTCGGTTCGGCCGCAACGGCGCGCGACCTCGATCTGCGCACCCTCACCTTCGACTACCTGACCGAGCCGACCCTGCTGCTCGATCCCGATGCCGACGAGATCGTCGACGCCAACCCGGCGGCCTGCGCCTTGCTTGGCTACGATCGCGCATTGCTGCGGGAGACGCGGATCAGCGCGCTGCATGCGGGGCAACTGCCGGCGCTGATCGTGTTCACCCAGGCCGTGCTCGCCAAAGGCAGCTACTGGACCAACGCGTTGACGCCGCGCCATGCCACCAGCCAGCCGCTGCGGCTGGAATATCAGGGGTCGCGGCTACCGCATGACGGGCGCGCGCTGATGCTGCTGACCATGAGCGATCTCGAAGCGCGGCGCCGCCGCACGGTCGATGCCACCGCCGAGGACCACATGCGCAGCGGGCTCGCCGCGTGGCAGCGGGTCGAGCGGGTGTTTCAGGACATCGAGCGGGAAAACCAGCTGATCCTGCGCGCCGCCGGCGAAGGCATCTATGGCGTCAACGCCGAGGGCAAGACCACCTTCGTCAATCCCGCCGCCGAGCGGATGCTGGGCTGGGCCGCCGAGGAACTGGTCGGCAAGGCGATCCATCCGATCGTGCACCACAGTCATCACGACGGCAGCCATTACCCGGACGAGGACTGCCCGATCTATGCCGCGTTCCGCGACGGCGCCGTGCACAATGTCGGCGGCGAGGTGTTCTGGCGCAAGGATGGTTCACCGGTCTGGGTCGAGTACACGTCGACGCCGATCCGCAACCGCGGCATGGTGGTCGGCGCTGTGATTGTGTTTCGCGACGTCAGCCAGCGCCGCGACGCCGACGAAAAATTGCACGCCGCCCTTGCCGAAGTCGACCGCTTGCGCGAGCGGCTGGAACTGGAAAACGCCTATCTGCAGGAGGAAATCCGGATCGAGACCAATCCGCGCGGCATCATCGGCCAGAGCGGGGCGATCCAGAAAACGCTGCGCCAGGTCAAGCTGGTGGCGCCGACCACCGCAGCGGTGATGATCACCGGCGAGTCCGGCACCGGCAAGGAGCTGATCGCGCGCGCCATTCACGAGGCGAGCAACCGTCGCGACCGTCCGCTGATCCGCGTCAACTGCGCGGCGATTCCGCGCGAATTGTTCGAGAGCGAATTTTTCGGTCACGTCAAGGGCGCCTTCACCGGCGCGGTGCGCGACCGCATCGGGCGCTTCGAACTCGCCGATGGCGGCACGCTGTTTCTCGACGAGGTCGGCGAAATTCCGCTGGAGTTGCAGGGCAAGCTGCTGCGCGTGCTGCAGGAAGGCAACTTCGAGCGTGTCGGCGAGGAGCGCACCCGCGCCGTCGATGTCCGGCTGATCGCGGCCACCAACCGCAACCTGAAACAGGAAGTGGCGCGCGGCCGGTTTCGCGAGGATTTGTATTTCCGGCTCAACGTGTTTCCGGTGGAGTCGGTCCCGCTGCGCGACCGCCGCGAAGACATTCCGCTATTGGCGCAACACTTCCTGATGAGCGAGAGCAAGGAGCTGAAATCCGACCTGCGGCTGTCGGAAGGCGACGCACGGCGGCTACAGCGTTACGACTGGCCCGGCAACGTCCGCGAACTGCAGAACGTGATCGAGCGCGCGGCGATCCTGGCGCAAAACGGACGGCTGCGCATCGACCTGCCGGACACATCAGGACCGCACGCGCCGTCAGGTCCCGGCCGCCAGAAGGCGGAAGCGCGGCCGGCGGTCATGACCTCGGCCGAGCTGCGCGACCACGAGCGCGGCAATATCCTGGCAGCCCTTGCAGCCTGCAACGGCAAGGTATTCGGCCCCGGCGGCGCCGCCGTGATGCTGGACATCAAGCCGACCACGCTGGCCTCGCGCATGAAGGCGCTCGGCCTTGCCCCCGCTCGCGCCGCCAGGCCTTTTGCGTTTACGACGACTTCCGCCTAACGGATTAGGTTGAGCTGCAGCGGCACCGGAATTCACCTCTCCCTTCGGGAGAGGTCGGCGCGCAGCGCCGGGTGAGGGGTTACGGTCTCTCGTTAGGGCAGCGCCCCCTCACCCGATTTGCTGCGCAAATCGACCTCTCCCCGCTGGGGAGAGGTAAACCGAACCCGCGGACGACCGACTCAACAGCCATCGCGCTCTACCGACCCTCCAGTACGCTCGACTCCAGCCGATCGAGCTGCCCTGATATATCGGCCTCGACCTCGGCGGACACCATCGCGACCACCCGGTAGCCTCGCGCCTCCAGCCAGTCTTGCCGCGCGGCGCGATCCTTCACGATCACCTCGGTCTCGTCGGGGTTGACCAGTTCGATCGCGATCCGGTGCACGAAACTGACAAAATCCGGAATGTGGCGGCCGACCGGGGTCTGGCGTTTGAACTGCCCGGCAAAACGGCGGTCGGTTCGCAAGCCTTCCCACAGAATGCGCTCGGCGTCGGTGGGATTGCGCCGCAACAGCCGCGCCAGCCCGCGCACGGTGCCGCTTTCCGACGGCAGCGCGTGCTGCCCGTGCTCGGCCAGCAGCGCGCGCAAGCGCGTGGCCTGTTCGCCGTCGAGCACGCCGCCCTTGGCCGGGCCTTTTCGGCCCTCGGCAATCGCCATGACGACGCCGTGCAGCGTGTGCATGTCCTGCTTGGTCGGGTCCATGCGGCTGAAAATGTTGCGCAAATTGACCAGCATGGTCTCGCGCTTTTCCGCCGGGCGCAGGAATTCGACCTTGTCGAGTTCGCGGACCAGATTGTCGAAGAACGCCTGCATCTGGTGCTGCGAGGCGGGCTCGGAATGCTCCGGCATTGCGAACGGCAGCGCGCCCGCGGTCGAGAGCTTGAACCATTCGTAGCCGATCAGCAGCACCGCCTGCGCCAGGTTGAGCGAGGCAAAACCCGGATTGACCGGAAAGGTGATGATGCGGTTGGCGAGCGCCACTTCCTCGTTCTGCAAACCGTAACGCTCGCGGCCGAACAGGATGCCGACGGTGCCGCCGCCGCCGACGCCAGCCACGATCTCCCGCGCCGCGGCTTCCGGCGCCACCACCGGCTTGGCCTGGTCGTGGGCGCGCGCCGTGGTGGCGAACAGCAGCGTGAAGTCGGCCACCGCCTGCTCGACGGTGTCGAACAGCTCGACCGCATCCAGAATATGGTCGGCGCCGGAGGCGGCGCGCTGGGCGCTGATATTCGGCCAGCCGTCGCGCGGGTTGACGATTCTTAAACGTGTCAGGCCGAAATTGCCCATCGCGCGCGCGGCCATGCCGATGTTCTCGCCGAGCTGCGGCTCGACCAGAATGACGACGGGTCCGGCAAGCGTGACGCTCGATTTGGTTTTGTCGGTGCCCGATCCGGACATTCGCTTCACTTTCTGAATCAACGTCTGAAGAGTGTGAATCAAGTTCCGAAGAATCTGATTCAACACCTCAAGGGCCAGCCGTAGTGGATTGCCCAGCGGACAGAATTTCTCAAGTCAAATAACAGGGTTAGTGGCGTCATCTAACGCTCAGCCAAAGCGTCATGCGGCCCGGGACACCTTCTGCTTGCGCGCATTAGACTTTCGGATAGGCTATCAAGCACAAGCAAAGCGAACCCGAAAGCCGATTGAACGGCTGTGGGCACAGGGGAGGCGTTGATGCGTGGCAGATGGTCGTTGGCGATTGCCGGCGTAATCCTGATCCTGGCCGGCGGGCTGCTCGCCCATTTCACCCAGACCGCTGGCGGCATCCGGATCCAGGATATCCGCTTCAAGGGCGCCAAGGGCAATACCATGAGCGCCCTGCTCTATATCCCGGCGAACGCCACCGCGCAGACCCCGGCCCCCGGCATCCTCGCGGTTCACGGCTACATCAATTCGCGCGAGACCCAGGACGGCTTTGCCATCGAATTCGCCCGCCGCGGTTACGTCGTGCTGGCGCTCGACCAGACCGGCCATGGCTACAGCGACCCGCCCGCCTTCGCCAACGGCTTTGGCGGCCCCGATGGGCTGGCGCACCTGCGCAGCCTCGACATCGTCGACAAGAACAATATCGGCCTCGAGGGTCATTCGATGGGCGGCTGGGCCGTGCTGGCGGCCGCCACCGCGATGCCCGGCGATTACAAGTCGATGGTGCTGGAGGGCTCCTCCACCGGCAAGCCGTTCGCCGCCGACGGCACCGCCAGCTGGCCCCGCAACGTCGCTTTGGTGTTCGCGCAATACGAAGAGTTTTCGACATTGATGTGGGGCGTCGACCTCGCCCGCGACGTCACCAAAAGCCCGAAGCTGTGGACCCTGTTCGGCACCCAAGGCGCCGTCGTATCAGGCAAGGTCTATGGCGACATCGCGCTGGGTACGGCGCGGGTGCTGTACACGCCGGCGATCACCCATCCGGCCGAGCACATCTCGCATCAGGCGATCGGCTACAGCCTCGACTGGTTCGCCAGGACCTTGCAGGGCGGCACCCCGAAACCCGTCGACGACCAGATCTGGCTGCGCAAGGAGATCGGCACGCTGATCGCGCTGCTCGGCTTTGTCGCACTCCTGATCGGCGCCTTCGACGGCCTGCTGGAAGCCAAAATGTTCTCCCGGCTGCGGCTGCCCGAAATCGCCGACGGCACCATGCCGGCGCATGTCGCGGCCGACGGCCGCCGCTGGACCGTGGCATTCGTGCTGTCGGCCTTTATCCCGGCGCTGACCTATTACCCGGCGCTGGCGCTGGCAGGCACTTTTGTAAAGCCATCGGCGTACCTGCCGCAGGGCATCACCAACCAGATCATGGTCTGGGCTGTCATCAATGCCCTGATCACGCTGGCGCTGATGCCGTTGGCGCCGAAGCGCGCCAGCCGCGCCGGCATCGTTGGCCAGTCCGTGGTGATCGCGGTCGCGACCGTGATCGTCGGCTACGCCGCGCTGTGGCTGGCCGACCTCGCCTTCAAGATCGATTTCCGGTTCTGGATCGTCGCGCTCAAGCTGATGAGTGCGAAGCAGTTCCTGATCTTCCTGATCTACCTCATTCCGTTCACGGCGTTTTTCGTGGTCGCACTGCACGTGCTGCACCGGAATTTCTCGACTATGGGCGCAGGTCGCGCAGGGCTCTATCTCACCAATATTCTGGCGCTGATGCTGGGCTTCATCGTGCTGCTGTTGCTGCAATACGGCACGCTGTGGTTGACCGGAAAGCTGTTCAACCCGCTGCCCGATCCCGGTTTCGTGCCGCTCTCCACCATCGTCGCGATCCAGTTCGTGCCACTGCTCGGGATATGCGCCGTGATCGCGACCTTCACCTGGCGGCGCACCGGCTCCAGCCTGCCGGGGGCGCTGATCTGCGGGCTGTTCGTCACCTGGTACGTGGTCGCCGGCACGGCGACACAGGCGGCGTTTTAAGCCAAAAGATCGGCTGAAAGTGCATAGAGCCTTGGCTTCCGCCGGACGGTCAGCGGTGCTATAGCGCGCATGCAATCACCCCATCCGAAACGCGCTATTCCCAAAAAGGCCCGATCTGTCATGGCAAAAATCAAGGTGACCAACCCCGTCGTCGAACTCGATGGCGACGAGATGACCCGGATCATCTGGCAATATATCAAGGACAAGCTGATCACCCCGTTCCTCGATATCGACCTGAAGTATTACGACCTCGGGATGGAATACCGCGACCAGACCAACGACCAGGTCACCATCGACGCCGCCGAAGCCATCAAGAAGTACGGCGTCGGCGTCAAATGCGCCACCATCACCCCGGACGAAGGCCGGGTGAAGGAGTTCGGCCTCAAGCAGATGTGGAAGTCGCCGAACGGCACCATCCGAAATATTTTGGGCGGCGTCGTGTTTCGCGAACCCATCATCTGCAAGAACGTGCCGCGGCTGGTGCCCGGCTGGACCAAGCCGATCATCATCGGCCGTCACGCCTTCGGCGACCAGTACCGCGCCACCGATTTCATGTTTCCCGGCAAGGGCACGCTGACGATGAAGTTCGTCGGCGAGGACGGCAACGTGATCGAGCGGGAAGTGTACAAGGCGCCCGGCGCCGGCATCGCGCTCGCGATGTACAACCTCGACGATTCGATCGCCGATTTCGCCCGCGCCTCGCTCAACCAGGGCCTCGCCAAGAACTATTCGGTGTATCTCTCGACCAAGAACACCATCCTCAAGGTCTATGACGGCCGCTTCAAGGACATCTTCCAGGACATCTACGACAAGGAGTTCAAGGAGAAGTTCGAAGCGAAAAAGATCACCTACGAGCATCGGCTGATCGACGACATGGTCGCCGCCGCGATGAAGTGGTCGGGCGGCTACGTCTGGGCCTGCAAGAACTACGACGGCGACGTGCAGTCCGACACCGTGGCGCAGGGCTACGGCTCGCTCGGCCTGATGACCTCGGTGCTGATGACGCCCGACGGCAACACCGTCGAAGCCGAAGCCGCCCACGGCACGGTGACCCGGCATTACCGCGAGCACCAGAAGGGCAAGGAGACCTCGACCAATTCGATCGCCTCGATCTTCGCCTGGTCCCGCGGCCTGTCGCACCGCGCCAAGCTCGACAACAACGAGGCGCTGGCGAAGTTCGCGCTGACGCTGGAGAAGGTCTGCGTCGACACCGTCGAGGCCGGCTTCATGACCAAGGATCTGGCGCTGCTGGTCGGCGCCGACCAGCGCTGGCTCTCCACCACCGGCTTCCTCGACAAGGTCGCGGAAAACCTGACCAAGGAAATGGCCTGACGAATACGCGTGCGGCCTAAGACAGGCCGCACGCCCTCTCGACGTCATTGCGAGCGCAGCGAAGCAATCCATCTCACAGCCGCGCGGGTCGTGAGATGGATTGCTTCGTCGCAAGCGCTCCTCGCAATGACGATTTGGGAGCGCCGTGCTTTCGCCCTAAAGAACCTGCGTGGTCCGCTCGTAATTTTCGGGGACGAGAATGCCGCGCATCGTTCGATTTGCAGTGCTTCTCATCTTCCTCGCTGCCGGCGTCGTCACGCTCTGCAACAGCTCGTTCTGGGTTTCGCCACAGACCACGCGCACTTTGCTGGCGCATCGCGGACTGGCGCAGACCTATCCGGCAACCGGCCTGACGTCGACGACCTGCACCGCGGCACGGATCTTTCCGCCCGAGCACGCCTTCATCGAGAACACCCTGCCCTCGATGCGCGCCGCGTTCGCCGCCGGCGCCGACATCGTCGAACTCGACATTCACCCGACCACCGACGGCCAGATCGCCGTGTTCCATGACTGGACGCTGGACTGCCGCACCGACGGCCACGGCGTGACGCGCGAACACAGCCTCGCCGATCTGAAAAAGCTCGACGTCGGCCATGGCTACACCGCCGATGGCGGCAAGACCTTTCCGCTGCGCGGCACCGGCGTCGGCCTGCTGCCTTCGCTCGACGAGGTGCTCGGCGCCTTTCCCGACAGACGTTTCCTGATCCACATCAAGAGCAACGATGCCGATGAGGGCCGGCGACTCGCCGAACGTCTGAAATCGCTGCCGCAACCAAATTTGCAACGGCTCATGATCTATGGCGGCGCCCTGCCGGTGGCGGCGGCGCGGGACATGCTCGATATTCCCACGATGTCAGGCGCCACGCTCAAGCGCTGCGTGATCCGCTATGTCCTGTTGGGCTGGTCCGGTACCATCCCGCCCGACTGCGAACGCAGCGTGCTGCTGGTGCCGGTCAATTATGCGCCATGGCTGTGGGGCTGGCCGAACCGGTTTCTCAACCGGATGAACGATCATCGCTCCGCGGTCTTCATCATCGGGCGCCATAACGGCGAGGACTTTTCAAGCGGGATCGACCGGTCCGAGGATCTCAGCCTGTTGCCATCAGGCTTTGCCGGGGGCATCTGGACCAACCGGATCGACCGCATCGCGCCGGCGTGGCGGCAACGCTAAAGCGAACTGGTATCAGGTTAGGGTCGAGACCAGTGGTGCCCGCACGAACAGCAAACGAATCCAGGACGTTGCTTACTGGGCATGGGGTTGTTTTCGCGATTTTTCATCCGGCCGCTGCCGTGCCGCCCGGAGCGGTCCGGATGCTCAAGCGCGCGGCGAGGATTCCGCCCTGTTCGAGGCCCTGCCAAATTGGCTGTGCCTTCAGGACCGATGAAGAAGGTACGCTGACGTACGGTGCGCGGGTTGCTCCATTGCGGCATGATTTCAACCATGCCTCAATCGCATCTTATGGTCGCTGACCCATGTTGAATTGAGCGATGACGGAAGGACTTCATGATGATCCGTGCACTACGCCTGTTTTTGGCCGTCATCCCGACTTTCCTGTTGCTGTATGCGGGCGCGATGGCGATGCCGCTCGGACCTGACAGAACCTCCCTCGTGAACCCGGATGATGCCTACGCTTCCTCGGTCGCGCCGCTCGACCATTCTTCCGGCGCTGTCATTCTGGTGGCGCAAAAATGCCGGAGGGGTGAGGTCTGGCAGTGCAGCAAGACGACGCGCGAGATGCAAAGGAATGGCTGGCCGGCCAACTATTGCTCTTGCACCTCGGCGCAGGATGATGCGCCGGTGCGTCCACGGCCTTCCTGCAGGTCGGAGCCAGGCTGTCCCTGCGTCAACGGCAAGCAAGTATGTCATTAGGGCGCGAGGATCACTCATGAAATTTATCCTGCCAACAACGATTTTCAGCCTGCTGCTCGCAACCGGTTTGGCGACCGGCGGGGTCGCCGGCACCATGTCGCAGGCCGAACCGCAAGCCACGATCTGGCAGGTTTCCAATAAAGGCCGTTGCATGAACGACTGCGCCGGCGCCTACGAGGCCTGCAAGAGGCGCGTGGAAGTCGAGGGCAACAAGCAGGGCTGGGACGGCGATCTCAGGCAGGACGCGCACGACCAAAGATGCGTTCCCGCGAAAAGCGCCTGCCTCAGGAAGTGCTAGGCGAGCACCTGGAAGGATTCAGCAAGATGCGCATTGCGACCCTCCGGTTCGCGTGGCTTGCCGGCGTGCTCGCTGCGATCGTTTCGGCGTCATCGACGGCCGGGGCATTCTATGAGGCCCGCGATGCGCAATATGTGTCAACGTCGCCCAATCCGGCGGTGATCCGCTACATCATCTGCCTGGAAGACGCGGTGGGGTCGACGGCGCGCAATGTGGCCATTGCGGACGCCCTTGCCGGCGCGGAGAAAAGTTGCGAGCGCTGGGCGCTACGGCTGCCCAACACGCCAGGTGAGCCGAACGCCGGGGACATCCGGCAGTCGATCCTGCATTGCGGCTTTCGGCCCGGCGACGCCAGCCCCGATGCGGGCTGCGGCAAGGCGGCGGGCGCCGGCAATGTCGACCGCGCCTCGGCGAATCCCGATCAAGTGGTGATCGCACCTGAAATCATCGAGGTCGGCAAATGGGCTGAAGGGCTGGCTTGGGATGGCAGGTCGCTGTGGGTCGCGGAAAGCGGTCAGCGCACCGTGGCCAGAATCGATCTCGCCGCCCGCCGCGTTGTCGATCGCGCCAAAGTCGGCCGCCTGCCGACCGATATGGTCGCCACGGCGGGCGGCGACGTCGACGTCCTCGTAGCTACCGACAAGCTGGTCTGGAAGCGATCTGCCAATGGCGGCAGCGCCACCCTGACGAAGCTCGACGAATGCCCACAAGCCATGATCGGCGGCGCCCAGGCGCTGTGGGTGCTGACTTTGCCCGACTGCAGTTCCGACAAGAGCCGCCTGATCCGGGTCGACCGCGGCAACGGCCGCCAGAGCCGGACCGACGAGCTGGGCCAGTGGGGCCAGGCCATGACGGCGCAGGGCAATCAAATCTGGATCGCCCATGCGCGTGGCCCAGCCCTCACCGTGGCCGATCAAGACACGCTGGATGCCACGTCGATCAAGGTTTCCGGCGCGTCGCTGTGGTCCCTCGCCGCAAACTCGCGCAACGTGTTCGGAGGCGGACGCGAGGACGAAAACAACGAGGCGGGTCTCGTCGTCATGTTCGATCCAGTGAACCGGACCGAAGTCCACCGGGCGACGATGTCCCAGCTCGTCACCAGGATCGTCAGCGACGAGAACCATGTCGTGGCGCTGGGCAACAAGGGCACGATCTGGGTGTTTGCCGCCCGCGACCTCTCGCTGCAACGGACCATCACGTTGAGCACGGGCGCCTTCGAACCCCATGGCGCGATCTTTCATCAGGATTCAATTCTGATCTCGGTCGGTCAGTTCAGCGGCGAGAACGGTGCGGTGTTCGTGGTCGGGGACTGGCGCCCCGGCCAGCGGCAAAGCAATCTGCCCGCGACCGAACCCGTCGCTCCCGCACCTGGTCAACGAATTTGGCCCAGCTTCGATTGCGCCGCCGCCAATTCTGCCGCCGAGCGCGTGATCTGCGCCAACAGCCAGCTGGCGTCGCTCGACCGGGCGCTGGACGCCGGATACGGCATGGCGCTCAGCAACATCACATCGGCGGCCGTCGGCGGCACCGCGGCTGACGTGCTCGCCTTCAAGAAGGAGCAGCGCGCCTGGCTGCGTCAGCGCGACGATTGTCGCGGCGATGAAAATTGCCTGTTCGCGGCGTATCAGTCGCGGCTGCGCGTGCTGGATAAAATGAACCAGCCGGAATGATAAAATTCCACCGGATAATGATGGCACCCCTTGGAAAGACGCGAAATCCCCCGATGCGCCGACTAAAATTTCTTGCCCTGATCCTTACATGCGGCTTGCTGCTGCCGACCGCCCTTCTATCGTCCGGCGGCGCCGCCGCCCAGGAAGCGCTGGTGTGCTATTACGATGCGCGAGGCAACCAGCACGACGCCGACTCCTGCAAGATCGGCCAGGATTTGAGCCGATCCGGCTCCACGCAGTTGCGTTCACGCTGCCAGCGATCATCCGGCGCCTACTGCGACGTCGGGACATCCGGGCAATGCCGGCCTGGCGCCTACAAATACAGCCAGTTCCGCGTCTTCGACCGAGCCACCAACCAGAACTGTCCCCCCAGACTCCGGTCAGCGGGTGGCGGCGGCCCCGAGGTCGTGGCCCCGACCTGTCCTGCCGGCTTTTTCCTCTCGGGCTCGCAATGCATGCGCGCCGCCGCTCCCGCGCCGGCGCCGCGACCAAGCTGCAAGCAGGCCTTCCGCACCTGCATGGAGGCGGCCGCGCAGATCCTGCATCCGCGCGAGAATTTCGAGATGGAGCAACAGTGCAAAAGCAACCTGAACGCCTGTAGCGGAGGCGGCAGGCCGGCCGCGTGCAAGGCCGAGCCCGGCTGTCCCTGCGTCAATGGCAGGCAGGTCTGCCATTGACGTTTTCGTCTACCGTTGAACGATCATGGCTCGACCGTCTTCATCATCGGACGCTATGACGGCGAGGCTTTTCCAACGGGATCGATCGGCCCCAAGACCTCGCATTGCTGCCGGCGGCATCTGGGCCAACCGGATCGACCGGAACGCGCCGGCATTGCGGCAACGGTAGCGTTAGATGGTATCAGGTTAGGGCCGCGACCGGGCTTTCCCGAAACGAAAAGCACAACAAATCCAGCGGGTTCGTTTCTGTGCATGGGGTTGTTTTCGCGATTTTTCGTCCGGCCGCTGCCGTGCAGCGCTGCAGGGGTCCGGTTGCTCAAGCGCGCGGCGAGCATTTGGCCGGCGCGGCGTAGAGCCCGGAAAAGACAATTCCGAAGAAGATCGAGAGCGTGCCGACACTGATGGCGTTCATGGAGAAGAGCGCGGCATAGGCGTCATCCCCATAGAGGTATGGCGGCGCGCCGAAGTTTCCATGCAGCAGAAGGTAGGCGGCGAACGGCGGCGCCGCCATCAGCAGCATCCATATCCGTTCGCCGGCACCAAACAGCAGGCTCGCCAGCGCGATGCAGGGGATCAGGAAAAGTTCGGTCCCCGATTTTTCTCCCAGCACCCAGGTACACAGTACCGTGTGGATCGTTCCGGCGAGCGACAGCGTTATTCTGCCAAGCAGAGGGTGGCGGCGCGCGATCGCAGGTACCATGAGGAACACCGGAAAGGCCAGCAGCGTCATCAGCAGCCACGGCATCCCATCGCTGCCCGCCAGCGCGATCACATAGACCGGATAGAATGGCCCATTGCCTGCCAGCACCAGCGCAACCTTGTTGCCGGCGGCTACGAGGGGGTCGTCGTTGGCGGCAAAGGCACCGAGCCGGGCCGCAATTCGCTGCAGATACCTGACGATCATTTGGCCTCACGGCTAGGATTCGCCGAACGCTATCCGTCTATCTCAGAGCGTGGTCCTTGGCACCAATTCCGTCAGCGTGGCGTCCAATTCGCCGGAGGCGTCGATGGCCGAAGTATTTGTGCGGTTTCATCACTTCCTCATCCGTCGAGACGGTATCAGGTTAGGGTCACGACCGGTTCCGCCAACACGAAAAGCCGAACGAATCCATAGTGTTCCTTACTGTACATGGGGTTGTTTTCGCTATTTCAAGCGGGGAGGCCGCGGCTGGGCGCAGGTCAGTCGGAGCCGCCGTCCGGCGGCTTCGCCAGCGCAATCTCGTCGGCACCGATGTCACCCTTTTGCGCCTGTGCGGTATCGGCGAGTCGTGCCTTGACCACTTCCTGGATATGCGCGGCGAGTTTCGGGGCGCGTGCGATCAGGGCGTGAAAATCCTGCGCGTCGAGCGCGAGCAGGTTCGACTTGCGCATCGCGGTGACGGTGCCGCTGCGCTGGGTTCGCTGCAGCAGCGCCATCTCGCCGAAAAAACTCCCCTCGGCGAGCCGCACCCGCTGCGCCGGCAACTCGATCTCGACTTCGCCGGCGGTGATGAAATACATCGATGACGCAGGCTCGCCCCGTCGCACCAGGATCTCCCCGGTTGCGATGGTCTGCGCGCGCAACAGCCGCATGATGTCGGCAATCTCTGCCGCACGCAGATGCGCGAACAGCGGCACCCGCGCCAGCATGCCCCAGGTTACGATGAAGTCGTGCCGGGCGACCTCGTTGGCGAAGGCACGGGATATGATCGCCACCGGCAGCGCGATCATCATCAACCCGCCGACGATGGCGAAGCTGGCGACCGTCTTGCCCATCGGCGTGACCGGAATCACGTCGCCATAACCGACGGTGCCAAGCGTAACGATCGCCCACCACATCGCGAGAGGAATTGATCCGAATTTGTCGGGCTGGGCCTCATGCTCGATCGCGTACAGCAACGTCGAAAAGGTGAGCACCGCGCCGGCCAGGATCACCAGGCATCCGAACAGGGTTCGGCGCTCCGCCTGCATCGCCTCCAGCAGGGAGCGCATCGCGGTCGAATAGCGGACCAGTTTGAAGAACGGCAGCATGCCGAGCACCACCAGCATCGGACGCTCATTACCCAGTAATGCGACTCCGGACGGCAGCACCGACACCAGGTCGATGATGCCGAGGCCGGAGGTCGCGTAGTCGAGCCGGGCGCGCCACGGGCTCATCTCCCGAACCGGCGCATGTCCGGCCACGCTCCAGAAACGCGCCGCATATTCGAGAGCAAAGATCGCAAGCGAGCCGATCTCGACCGCAATGAGCAGCCGGCCGAACCGCGCATTGATCTCCGGAACCGATGCCAGCACCATCACCGACACGTTGATGACGACGATCGCGACGATCAGATGCGCCAGCCGCGCGCTCGGCGTGTTCGGAATGTTGTCGTGTTCGAGGAGATCGTAAACCCGGCGGCGCAGATCGTGACCTTGCATCGCGCTGTTCCCCGGATGCGATCAGGCGCCGTCCATGGCTTTTTCGATCGCCTGTAGCGCCGCATCCGCCTTGGCGCCGTCGGGGCCGCCGGCCTGCGCCATGTCGGGCCGCCCGCCGCCTCCCTTGCCGCCGAGCGCCTCGGAGGCGATCTTGACCAGATCGACCGCGCTGAAGCGCGAGGTGAGATCGGGCGTGACGCCGACCACGATGCCGGCCTTGCCGTCGGCGGTGACGCCGACGATGGCGACCACGCCGGAGCCGAGTTGCCTTTTGCCGTCATCGGCGAGGCTCTTGAGGTCCTTCATCTCGATGCCTTCGACCGCGCGCGCCATCAGCTTGACGTCGCCGACCTGACGCACGCCGGCAGGCCCCGCCGCCGCGCCGTTGCCGATGGACGTACCGCTGCCCATCGCAAGCTTCTTGCGCGCCTCCGCGAGATCGCGCTCCAGCTTCTTGCGCTCGTCCATCAGTGCGGCGATGCGCGCCGGCATCTCGTCGAGCGTGGTGCGCAGCTCGCCCGCCGCGGTCCGGGCCAGCGCCATGGTGTCGTTGGCATGTTTACGCGCATGGTTGCCGGTCAGCGCCTCGATGCGGCGGACGCCCGATGCCACCGCGCTTTCGCCGGTCACCGAGATCAATCCGATATCGCCGGTGCGGCGCACATGGGTGCCGCCGCACAATTCCACCGACCAGCCGAGCGCGTTGCTGCCGTGCGCGCGGGCGCTGCGGCCCATCGTGACCACGCGCACTTCGTCGCCGTATTTTTCGCCGAACAGCGCGCGGGCGCCGGCGTCGCGCGCATCATCCACCGCCATCAATCTCGTGGTAACCTCGTCATTTTCCAGCACCACCTCGTTGGCGATGTCCTCGATGCGGACGAGTTCTTCCGCCGTGATCGGCTTCTGATGCACGAAATCGAAACGCAGGCGATCCGGCGCCACCAGCGAGCCGCGCTGGGCAATGTGATCGCCGAGCACCTGCCGCAGCGCCTCGTGCAGGAGATGCGTCGCGGAGTGATGGGCGCGGATCGATGAGCGCCTGGCGTGATCGACTTCGAGCGCCAGCGCGGTGCCGGCTTTCAGCACGCCCTGCTCGACGGTGCCGAGATGCACGAAGAGATCGCCGGCCTTCTTCTGGGTCTCGGTGACGCGAAACCGCACACCCTCGCCGGTCATCACGCCCGTGTCGCCGACCTGGCCGCCGGACTCCGCGTAGAACGGGGTCTGGTTCAACACGATGGCGCCGCTCTCGCCGGATGCGAGGCTCTCGACGTCCTTGCCGTCTTTCACCAGGGCTGCGACCACGCCTTCGGCGCTCTCGGTCTCGTAGCCCAGAAATTCCGTCGCGCCGAATTTCTCGCGCAATGGAAACCAGACGTTTTCGCTGGCGGTATCGCCGGAGCCCGACCATGCCGCGCGCGCCTTGGTCTTCTGCCGGTCCATCGCATCGGTGAAGGAGGCGATGTCAACGCCGATGCCGCGATTGCGCAGCGCGTCCTGGGTAAGATCCAGCGGAAAGCCATAGGTGTCGTACAGCGTGAACGCGGTGTCGCCGTCGAACATGTCGCCCTTCTTGAGCGAGCTGCTCTTCTCGTCGAGGATCGACAGACCACGCTCCAGCGTCTTGCGGAAACGGGTTTCTTCCAGCCGCAGCGTTTCCTCGATCAGCTTCTCCGCCCGCACCAGATCCGGATAGGCCTGGCCCATCTCGCGCACCAGCGCCGGAACGATACGATGCATCAGCGGATCCTTGGCGCCGAGCAACTGCGCATGGCGCATCGCGCGGCGCATGATCCGGCGCAGCACATAGCCGCGGCCCTCGTTCGACGGCAGCACGCCGTCGGAAATCAGGAAGGCGGAGGAGCGCAAATGGTCCGCGATGACGCGGAAGGATGCTACGGTTGGCTCTTCCGGTCCGGTCCCGAGCGCGGACGAGGTGGCATCGATCAAATGACGGAACAGATCGGTCTCGAAAACGCTGTCGACGCCCTGCAGGATGCAGGCCATGCGCTCCAGCCCCAGGCCGGTGTCGATCGAGGGACGCGGCAGCGGCTGGCGCTCGTCCTTCGTCACCTGCTCGAACTGCATGAAGACGAGATTCCAGAATTCGAGGAAGCGATCGCCATCCTCCTCCGGGCTGCCCGGAGGACCACCCCAGATGTGCTCGCCGCGGTCGATGAATATCTCCGAGCAGGGACCGCAGGGTCCGGTGTCA
>JBBQUA010000095.1:0-18212 GCA_038212905.1 Hyphomicrobiales bacterium | reverse complement strand
GGAACCGCGGCCTTCCTGGATTTCGAGGTCGATGCCTTCGGCGGCATAGATGCCCTTGGCCTTGCCGTAATAGAACGGCGCGTGCTCGCCATAGACGTACCAGTTCAGCATCAGCACCACCTTGTCGGCCGCCGCCGCGGGAACCACCGCCAGCGCCGTCCAGATCAGGGCCGCCGTGACAGCCATTATCAATCGCACCATGTCATCCTCCCGTTGTTTTATTTTTTCGTCATTGCGAGCGCAGCGAAGCAATCCATACTTTTACTGTTGCCAGATGGATTGCTTCGCTGCGCTCGCAATGACGTCCTAACTTCTCTCAATCACACCGCTACCAAAAACTCATCGCGCTGGCTGACATGCCAGGGAATCACAAAACGCTCGATGCGGTCGACGATCCAGAACAGGACCACGCCGAGCAGCGCCAGGATCACCAGCGCCGCGAACATGGTCGGCAGGTCGAACGTTCCGATCGAGCGTTGCAGCACATAGCCGATGCCCGAATTGGAGCCAACGAATTCACCGACCACGGCGCCGACCACCGCCAGCGTCACCGAAACCTTCAGCCCCGAAAAAATCGCCGGCATCGCGTGCGGCAGGTTGACCGCGCAAAATACCTTGAAGCGGCTGCCCTGCATGGCACGCGCCAGATCGACCATGTCGGGGTCAACAGATTTAAAACCCTGCACCGCCGACACCACCACCGGAAAAAAGCCGAGCAGGAACGCCGAGATTACTTTCGGGATGATGCCAAAACCAAACCAGACCACGAACAGCGGCGCGATCGCGATCTTCGGCACCGACTGCGAGAACACCAGCAGCGGATAGATATAGCTTTCCACCGTCTTCGATCCGGCGATCAGCATGGCGACGGGAATGCCGAACACCGCCGACAACAGGAAGCCGCAGATCGTCGCGTAAGTCGTCGGCCACGCCTGCCGCAGCAGTTCCGGCCAGTCGGTCCACAGCACCGCCAGCACATCGCCGGGCGCCGGGATCTGATACGGCGGAATCCGGAACAGCCGGATGGTGAGATCCCAGGCCACCACGATGAACAACAGGAACAGAACCGGCCGAATCCAGGCCGCATTCAGCGCCTTCGACATCGCTCCCGGGCCTTTCGGCTCCACCACGCTTCACTCCCTGACTGTCTCGTCTTGGAGGACAAATTAACTTGTTGGATAAATACTGTCTAGGGGGTTCGGGCGTCAATTTGGCACTGAAACGATGGTAGACCTCCGCGAGAGCGCGGGCACACACCACTGTCATCACCCGCGAAAGCGGGTGACCCAGTATTCCAGAGGCGGGAGAATTGGGTCGAGGGGTCGCGGCGTACTATCTCCCCGCATGCGCGGGGATGACGCGTGGCGATGGCCGCTCGGTTCGTACTTCATTAGTAACACCGCATGATGTTGACGGTCCGATCCGTGCCGTTGCGGCCGGGAACGGTCACGGTCTCCGCGTTGCAACTCTGCACATAGGGGCGGTCGGAGAGTGTCACCATCGGCGGAAAGCGATGCGACCAATCCCAGGGAACGTCCTGAGTGTGGGTATAGCGGATGTCACCCTTGATCGTCTGATTGACGTCGGCGGCCATGGGTTGCTCGCCATAGGACGACGGCCCAAAGGCGTAGCCTCCGGTCGCCGGCCAGAACGCCCCGGGATGGCCTCGCCGGTGAGGCCCTGCACCCGGCGCTCGGGGAAACGAATGCGGCGAAGCAACGCCTGCACGGGGACCTGCTTGCCCAGACCGGGCAAAACTGTCATTCGCCGCAAGGATCAATACTGCGACGCTGAGGGGAGCGATCAACGCTCCATACATTCGATACGCCATGATACGCACTCGTCCGTTGGTTACTGAGCAGGTCCCCCGCGCAAGCTAGGACGACGCTTTTTCGCCCACAAACACATACTTAACTATTGGTTAAGGCGTAACTTTAACAGGATGGAACCCATCGCGTTCCCTGCCGCGCAAGCCCAAATCACGCCGGCGGCTGTGCCGCCGCACGCACCTTTGGCGTCTTGCGCTTGCCGAAACTGGCCGCCGATTTCCCCGTCAGCGCCGCCAGCACCAGCGCCACCATATGGGCGAGCCGCTCGTCCCTGGCTTCCTGCTTGAGCAGGTCGCGGCCGAAAATGACGCTCAGCGTGGCGCTGTTTGACAGATAGAAAAAGCAAAGCGCCGCGATCGAGATGTAAAGCTGCACCGGATCGACCGCGACGACGAAATCGCCGCTTTCGACGCCGCGCCTCACCACGGTGCGGATCATCTCGACAAACGGCGAGTGCATCGATTTGACTTTTGTGGAACGCTTCAGATGCCGCGCCTTGGCGAGGTTCTCGGTGTTGAGCAGCGCCAGGAATTCCGGGTTTCTGATAAAATAATTCCAGGTGAAGCCGATCAGCCGCTCGATCGCGTCGGGCGGATCGAGATGCTCAAGGTCGAGCCCGCGCTCTTCAGCCCGGATCTGCTCATAGGCGCCTTCGAGCACCGCGAGGTAGAGATCGTCCTTCTTGCCGACGTGGTAATACAGCATGCGCTTGTTGGCGCCGGCCTTGGCCGCGATCCGGTCGACTCGCGCCCCGGCCAGACCATGGGCGGCAAATTCCTGCTTGGCGGCCTCAAGGATGCGAATCCGCATGCCCTCGGGATCGCGCTGCCATTTCAGAGTTTGTTTTGCCTTGGCCAAGATGAGTGCCCGGTGAGAGTGTGGATGCGGATGTAGCACGGGCGCCGCTGTTTGAGAAAGAATGAGCTCGCTACGCTTACCCTCCCGCCGACCGCTCCACCAGCAGCGTGGGGATGCCGCAGCTCCCGCTGCGCACGGTGACCACCCGGGTGCCCGGCTTGCGGCCGGTGCGCACCTCGGACACCTCGACGCCGGCGGCGGCGAGCCGGGCCCGCGTCGCATCGGCGTCGGCGACGCGCCAGCTCAGGCCCCACAGCCGGTCGCGCGCGGCATCGAGGTCCTTGCCGGGCCGGTGCACGACTTCGACGACGAGGTCGCCGCAGCGGAAGAACATCAGTCGGCCCCAGTCCGGATGCGAACGGTCGAACCGCATGTCGAGCCCGAGCCGTGCGCCGTACAGCGCGGCCGCCTGCTCGGGATCGCCGGTCGCGACCACGACATGGTCCATCGCGGTGACCGAGGCTGCCTCGGTGCGCACCGACAGCGGGCGCTCTTTGGCGAGTTCGAGGAAGAACAGCCGTACGCCGCGCGTGGCGTCGGTCGCCGCACGCGTCCGCCTCCACGACAGGGTGGCGCCGGTCTCGGCATCCTGGCTGTCGGCCTCCGCGACCGGCTCCGGCTTCAGCGACAGCCGCTCCAGCCGGCGATGCATCTGGCTGATATCAATGGTGCGGAAGCACAGGCTCGCCAGTCCTTCGCCCTGCGCCGCGATGACACCGCGGATCCGATCGGCAGTCGCGCCCTCGCCGGAGGGCGACATCAGCTCCAGCGTCATGTTGTCGAGCGTGAACAGCACGCGTTCGGCGCCGTCGCCGCCGCTGCGCCATGCCGGCGTGCGCGCAAACAGGGTCTGGTAGAACGCTGTGGCAGCAGCAAGGTCGCTGACCAGAATGACGACATGGTCGAGCCCGCTGATCATGGGAACAGGCCACGGGTGTTCTTGGCGGCGCGGACTTTTTCCACGCCGATCGCCATGGCGGCGGTGCGGTGCGAAATATTGTCGGTCCTGGAGCGCGCCACCATCGCCTCGAAGGCGCGGTCGAGAATGTGATATTCGCGCCGCATCACTTCCTCTTCTTCCCAGAACAGCTGCTGCAGATCCTGCACCCATTCGAAATAGCTGACCACCACGCCGCCGGAATTGCAGAGGATGTCTGGAATCAGGAAGATCTCGTGCTGGCGTTTTTCCAGCACCAGGTCTGCGTCCGGCGTGGTCGGGCCGTTGGCGCCTTCCGCCAGCACGCGGCATTTCAGGTTTTCCGCGACCTTGGCGTCGATCACGCGTTCCATCGCTGCCGGCACCAGCACGTCGCAGGGCAGCGTCAGGATATCTCCGGGATCGAATTGCAGCTGGCTGGAAAACCCGGCGATGCTGCCGTGTTCGCCGGCGTGCCGCATCAGCGCCGGGATATCGAGGCCGGCGGGATCGTGCAGCGCACCGGTGTGATCGCTGACCGCGATCACCTTGAGGCCGAATTGCTGCAGCTTCAGCGCCGCGTAGGAACCGACATTGCCGAACCCCTGGATCACAGCGCTGGCGTTGTTCAGGCTGATCGACAGTTCGTTCAACACCCGCTTGGCGAGATGGGCGACGCCGCGCCCGGTGGCTTCGCGCCGCCCGAGCGTGCCGCCGGAGGCCACCGGCTTGCCGGTGACGATCTCGGTCACGGTGCGGCCCTGATACATCGAATAGGTGTCCATGAACCAGGCCATCACCTGCTCGTTGGTGCCCATGTCCGGCGCCATTACGTCGGTATGCGGCCCGACGAACGGGATCATTTCCTGCATATAGCGGCGCGACAGCGACTCCAGTTCGCGCTTCGAAATGCTGGAGAGATCGACCCGGACGCCGCCCTTGGCGCCGCCATAGGGCAGGCCCACCAGGGCACATTTCCAGCTCATCCAGATCGCCAGTGCTGCCACCTCGCCGATATCGACCGACGGAGCAAACCTTGTGCCGCCCTTGGTCGGGCCGAGCGTGAGATGATGCTGCACCCGGTAGCCCTCGAACACGGCGATCGAGCCGTCATCGCGGTGGATCGGACAGGAGACGATCACCGCCCGCTTCGGCAGCAGCAGGCGGTCACGCTCGTCCATCGGGATCGACAAATGATTGGCGATCACCCCGAACTGGTTGACCGCCATTTCGAACACCGGACCGGAATAGACGGTCATCGTTCCCTCCCCTTCTGTTCTGTCGTGAGGAACCTGGAGCCGGCATGGGCCGTTACCCCGGGCACGTTGACGACACATGGGGACGGTCGTAGTCCCGCCCTGTGGCTATCTCAAGCGATTAAGATGGCAGGCTTGCGAATAATTTCAACGAATAATCCGCCATCAGCGGTGCTAATGTATCGCTGCCGGCCGGGACCACCCCTCAGCCACGACGGACAGATTTATGCAGGCGCTCTTCATCGGACAGACCTATATCGACGTTACCTTCATCACCGACCATATGCCGACCGGCGACGAGAAACATGTCGCCTCGGCCTATGCGGTTTCATTCGGCGGCAACGCGGTCACCGCGGCATTTTGCTGCGCCAAGCTTGGCATCGTACCCGACCTGATCGCCACCGTCGCCAATGACTGGCTGGGGCGGATGTTCCAGGACATGAGCGCCAAATATGGAATCGAGATCCATCCGCGCAAGGTCAACGCCTCGTCGCTGTCCTTCATCATGCCGAAAGACGGCAAGCGCGCGATCGTACGCTGCCGTGACGACGAGCATATCCATCCCTTCCCGCTGTTGAACATCGGCGGCTGCCGCGCGCTGCATGTCGACGGCCACCAGCCGGACGCCGCGATCCACTATGCCAAACTGTGCCGCGAGGCCGGCATCCTGACCTCGCTCGACGGCGGCGGCCTGCGCACCAACACCCACGATTTGCTCGAATTCATCGACGTCGCCATCGTCGCCGAGCGTCTGTGCGAGCAGATGGATATGACGCCGGAGAAGATGCTGGACTATCTCAAGAGCCGGGGCTGCCGGGTCGGCGGCGTCACCCAGGGCGAAAAGGGTCTGCTCTGGTATGACGAGACCGGTGCGGTTCGCACCATGCCCGCGCTTCCGATCCCGCCGGAGCGCGTGATCGATACCAACGGCGCCGGCGACGTCTTTCACGGCGCCTATATCCATTCCTATCTCGCCAATCCCGGCAAAAGCTGGAAGGATCATTTCGAGTTTGCGCGCGCCGCATCGACCTACAAGATTCAGCGCCTCGGCAACGAAGCCGGATTGCCGACCCTGGCCGATATCGAAACCGTCAAGCAGGAGTTTCAGGTCGGGCGCAAGAAGGAGTTTTGGGATTAGGCGCTTCGAGGAATAGCCATGGGCCGCGTATTCGTTGCCGGCAGCATCAACATGGATGTGGTGGCGACCGCCGCCCGGCATCCCCGCATCGGCGAGACCGTCGCCGGCACCGCGCTGCTCTATTTTCCCGGCGGCAAGGGCGCGAACCAGGCCGTGGCGGCGGCAAAACTCGGCGCACCGACGGCGCTGATCGGCCGACTCGGCAAGGATGCGTTCGGCGACCAGTTGAAGGCGTTCCTAGGCGCACAGGGCGTCGACCTGCGTTTCGTTCAGGCAACAGCCGACGCCCATACCGGAACCGCCGTCATCACGACGGCCAATGCCGACAACACCATTGTTGTTATTCCTGGCGCCAATGCGCTGGTGAGCACCGCCGATGTCGCCTCGCCTGTCCTAGCGAAGGGCGACATCGCCGTCAGTCAGTTCGAGATTCCGCTGCCCACGATCGGTGCCTTCTTCAAGCGCGCCCGTGCCGCCGGCGCTACCACCATCCTCAATCCGGCGCCCGCGGTGGAATTCGGCACCGAGCTGCTCGATATCGTCGATATCCTGATCCTTAATGAGACCGAACTCGGCTTGCTGACAAAAACCGCGCTTCAGGACAGCGACGATCCCGTGCGCTTCATCGAGGCCGCGCGTTCGCTGCCGATCGGAAAGGACGGGATCATCTGCGTGACCCTCGGCGGGCGTGGCGTGCTGGCGCTCATCGATGGCGAAGCAACAATCGTTGCGGGCCATGTCGTCAACGCCATCGACACCACCGGTGCCGGCGATTGCTTTGTCGGCGCGGTCTCAGCACAACTCGCCGCCGGCCAATCCATTGCCGACGCGCTGGATTACGCCAACGCCGCGGCTTCGATCTGTGTACAACGAATGGGCGCGGCGCCGTCGATGCCCACGGCGGCGGAGGTTGAGGCAGTACTCTCCGCCGGTCGTCCTGACGAACACTAACTACTTCAACATCCCCATGGTGCGCGGAAGCCACAGCGTCAATTCGGGGATCATCGTAATCGCGATCAACGACATCATGAGCGGAATCAGCCACGGCAGGATCGCCATGGTAGTGCGTTCGATTGATAGTTTTGCGATCCTGGACAAGACGAACAGCACCATGCCGAGCGGCGGGTGCAATAGTCCGATCATCAGGTTGAGCGTCATCACCACGCCGAAGTGAACCGGGTGGATACCCACCTTGAGGATGATCGGCATCAGCACCGGCACCAGGATGCTGATCGAGGCGATCGGCTCCAGGAAGCAGCCAACGATCAACAACAGCACGTTGATCAGCAGCAGGATGATGTACTTGTTGTTCGTCAGTTGCAGCAACGCCTCGGCGCCGGCTTCCGTCAGCCGCGTCGTCGTCAGCACCCATCCGAACAAGGAGGCCGCGGCGACGATCAGCAGCACGCCGGCCGTTGTCTCGATGGTATCCATCGAGACTTTGTAGAATTGCTTCAGCGACAGTGACCGGTACAGGAAGATACCGAGCATCAGGGCCCAGGTGCAGGCCGCGATCGCGGCCTCGGTCGGCGTGAACCAGCCGAAGGTCATGCCGCCGACGATGATGATCGGCGTCATCAGCGCCGGCAAGGCGGCGATGAACGTCCGAAACAGCACGTCCCAGCGAAACGCCTGATCGCGGCCCATGCCGTAACGTCGCGCACAATAGCTCACGTAAATCATCATGAAGAGAGTCATGACGACGCCGGGGATGAAGCCACCGAGAAACAACGCGCCGATCGAGACGTTACCCATCATGCCATAAATCACGAACGGCAGCGACGGCGGGATGATCGGGCCGAGAGTAGCGGAGGCTGCGGTGACACCGACCGCGAATTCCGTGCTGTAGCCGTGGTCCTTCATCGCCTTGATCTCGATGGTGCCGAGGCCGGCGGCGTCCGCAATCGCGGTGCCCGACATGCCCGCGAAGATTACCGAGCCGAAGATGTTGACGTGGGCGAGGCCGCCCTTCATCCAGCCGCAGGTCGCAACCGCAAAATCGTAGATGCGATTGGTGATCCCGGCGGAATTCATCAAATTTCCGGCGAGAATGAAGAACGGCACCGCCAGCAGCGGAAAGCTGTCGAGCCCACCTGCCATCCGGTGCAGGATCACGAAATCGGGAATCCCCGCGATGAAGTGGGTGTAGAGCAGCGACGAGAACGCCAGCGCGATGAACACGGGAATTCCGGCCAGCAAGGTCGCAAAGAAAACGAAAATCAGGATCGGCATCGGTCAGCCCGGCTTTCAATCGGCGTGAATTTGGTCGGTGACGCCGGGCGCCCGGCGCCAGCCGTCGCGCGCATTTCGCCAGACCACCTGGATCTGGCGCGCCAGCATCATGAAGCAGCCAAGACCAACGAGGCCGTAAACGAGGCTCATCGGCAGGTCGAACACGGTCATCGGCTGCGAATGCATCCGCTCGACGATCGTCACCGAGAAAAACGCCATCAGGCCCATGAAGCCGAGCGTGACGAAATCGACCGTCGCCAGCAACGCAGCCCGAAGGGGTCCGGGGACCATCAGATTCGACACCAGCTCGACTGCGATGTGCGCCTTCTTGCGCGTCACCACCGCGCCGCCGATGAACGCCAGCGACATCAAGCCGTAGCGCGCGATCTCCTCGGTCCAGGCCAGACTGTCGTTCATGATATAGCGGGTGAAGAACTGCAGGAAGACGATGAAGGCGAGCGCCCAGAACAGCACGAATGCGATCCAGTCCTCCGGATGGTGCTCGATCACGACCTCTTCGTCCTCGACGACGATCAGGTGGACGTCGTCAGACGGCCCGGCGTTGGTAGGTCTGGGACTGGTGTTCATGGCGGAGGTCTCAAGATTTAAGAGCCGTCGTCCCCGCGAAAGCGGGGACCCATAACCACCGGCGGCTGTGACGATAAAAGGTATCTGTCACAAAGCCAAAAACGAGACGGCACGGCGTATGGGTCCCGGCGTTCGCCGGGACGACCCGTTGAGAGTTCTTACTTCAGCGCCTGAAACTCATCGTATTGCGCCTGGGTCCAGCCGGCGCCGGCCGAAGCATCGTTATGCAGCGGGATCGCCGCCTTGCGGAATGCTTCGCGGTCAACCGTAACCACGGTCTTGCCGAGCTTGCGCAGCTCGTCCGCGATCTTCTGCTCGGACTCCCGAATCTGATCCGAAGCCTTGGCCGCCGCCTGCACCATCACCTCTTCGAACACCTTCTTGTCGGCGTCCGACAGCTTCGACCAGACATGGGTGCCGACGATCGTCAGCAGCGATTCGGCGATATGCCCGGTCAGCATGATGTGGCTCTGCACCTCGTAGAATTTCTTGGCCATGATGGTCGGCAGCGGGTTCTCCTGGCCGTCAACGGTGCCCTGCTGCAGCGCCAGATACACTTCGGCGAAGGCGATCGGCGTGGCATTGGCGCCGACCGATTTCGCCAGCATCAGATACAGCGGCGCCGGCGGCACCCGCAGCTTCATACCCTTCATGTCTTCGGGTTTCTTGATTTCCTTGTTGGCGGTCACCATGCGCTCGCCGTAATAGGTCAGCGCCACAATCTTGTGCTTGGTCTTGTCCTCGTAGCCCTTGGCAATATCGCGGAACAGCTTGCTGTCGCGGTAGGCCTTCCAGTGATTGAAGTCGCGCAGCATGAACGGCGCGCCGGAGATCGCCAGCGGCTTGTGGATCGAGCCGGCGAACGAAGTGCCGGTGTAGATGATATCGACGGTGCCGAGACCGAGGCCCTCATTGATCTGGTTCTCGTTGCCGAGCTGGGACGCCGGGAACACCCCGATTTCATACCGGCCGGAGGTACGTTTCTTGATTTCCTCGGCGGCCCACAACGCTTGGGTATGATAGGGCTCGGCGACCTCGTAGACATGCGCCCATTTCAGCTTGGTCTGGGCCGAGGCCGGACCTGCGATGGCTGCTGCGATGATGACTACCGATGATAGCGCCAGACGGCGCGTCCAGACGGACATGATTCCCTCCCCTTGAATTATTACCGAGACCTCGTTGACGGGTCTTCGGAGCGCCAACGTCGCCGAAATGCACAGCGGATGCAAGTGGCGGTCATGTCAACTTAAGTAAGGGCCGCCTTCAGATCGAAGCTCAAATCCGCCGCCTGTTCCGGCTCGATCGAGCGGTTCAACGCCAGGATCCGGCGTCCGAACACGTGATCCGACGCACGGTTGACCGACTCGACGCCGACCAGCTGCCCGGATTTATAGCAGAACGCCGAGAACGATCGTTGCGCGGGGTCGCCACGCACCACCACGCGATCGTACCCGGTAGTCAGACCGGCAATCTGCAGCTTGTCGTCGCCCTGGTCGCTCCAGAACCACGGCAGGCCGTCATAAGTCTTGGCGTCGCCGGTCAGCCGCGCCGCCACGCAGCGGGCTTGATCGGTGGCGTTCTGCACCGACTCCAACCGCAGCGAGGCGTCGAAGCGCGGGCTTGCGAACAGCGCACAGTCACCGATCGCCGAGATATCGGGATCAGACGTCAGCAATTGCTCGTCGACGATGACACCCGACGCCACCTTCAGGCCGGCCTCACCCGCCAGCTCGACATTGGGCAGAACGCCGACACCGACCACGACGAGGTCTGCCGGGATATGACCACCGTCGCTGAGGCTGACCCCGGTGACGCGGCCGCCTTCGCCCTCGATGGCGGTCGCCTGCACACCGAGATGGATGCGGATACCGGCCGCGCTGTGCCTGGCCTGAAAATATTCCGAGATTTCCGCGGTCACCGCGCGCGCCATGACGCGGGTACCGAGCTCAAGCACATCCACCTCGAGGCCCTTGGCCCGCGCGGTGGCGGCGAATTCCAACCCGATGAAACCAGCGCCGATCACCACGACGCGCTGCCCCGGCACGATCCGTTGGCGCAACGCCTCGCTTTCATCGAGCGTACGCAGATAACGCACGTCTTCGAGACCGGCGTTGGGAATATCGAGCAGGCGATTGCGCGCGCCGGTCGCCAGCACCAGATGCCAATAATCCAGCGAGGCGCCTGACGCGAGCCTCACGCTTCGCGCGCCGCGATCGATCCCGACCGCGCGATCGGCCGTCAGCTCGATGGTCTGATCGCGGTAGAATTTGTCCGGCCGGAACATCAGGCTGTCCGGTCGTCCTTCGCCTTTCAGATAGGCCTTCGACAGCGGTGGCCGCTGATACGGCAGATGGGATTCATCGTTGAGCAGGCAGATGCGCCCGGAAAAGCCATGCTGGCGCAACGATGCCGCGACCTGAAAACCGGCGTGGCCGGCGCCGACAATAACGACCGTTCCCTGCGTCATCGGGACAGCCCAACTGGAAGGGCACAGGGATAACCCATGTCATCTCCTTGATATCAACCGATCGGGTGCTTGCCCACCTCATCCCGAGTGGCGGCGCTCGTGGCCGCATCTTGCAGGACGGGAGCATCGCTCGACCTCATGGCTCGTGCATGAGGGCTGGCGCCAAGCCTTGAATACCAAGCCTCGCAGACTTCGCCGGGATTGTCACCAGTCCCCTTCTTCGATTTAAATGTCCGCGCCCTTAAACCCCCGAGGTCCCCCGCAAATGCCGACACCCGAACCGGCTACCGCTTCCCTGCCTGACGATCCGGCGCTGCTCAGGATCGACGGCGCGATCGCCACCATCACGTTGAACCGGCCCGGCGCCTTCAACTCGATCGACCTTTCAATCGCGAAGAAGCTCGAACAGCTCGGCGCCGAGGTCGAGGCCAACGACGACATCCGGGTGCTGGTGATCGAGGGTGAAGGCCGCGCTTTCAGCGCCGGCGGCGATCTGCAGACCATCGGGGCGGCCGCCGCGGCGGACACCATCGCGCCCGTGGTCGGTGAACTGCTCAAGCATTATCACGCCTTCATCGAGACCGTCAGGCGGATGCCGAAGATCGTCCTCTCCAGCGTTCACGGCTCGGCGGCCGGCGCCGGCATGGGCCTCGCCTTCGTCGCCGACCTCTGCATATCAGCCGATACAGCCCGCTTCACGCCGGCCTATTCCAAGATCGGCGTCTCGCCGGATGGCGGCAGCACGGTGGGCATGGTCGGCACCGTCGGCGTCCGCCGCGCGTTGCAGATATTTCTCAGCGAAGACAGTTTTTCCGCACAGCAGGCCTATGATTGGGGCCTGGTCGCCAAAGTCGTTCCGGCGGCAGAACTGAAAGCGGAGACGCGAAAGTTCGCCGAACGGCTGGCGCAAAACCCGCCGGCCGCCATCGCGGGCACCAAGTCGCTGGTCTACCAGGCCGCGACCACCCCGACCAAACAGCAGCTCGACGCCGAGGAAACCAAGATCATCGACGCCATGCATACGGATGAATTCCGTGACGCAGTGAAAAAATTCACGAGCAAGTCGAAGTAGCCGGCGGAGCAGATCGATTGATAGCTGACATCATCCGCGAAAGCAGATGATCCAGTACGCCGCGAGCCTTCGGCTCTATTCCGTCGCCGCAACTCCATCGTCATCCTGAGGAGCCGCGCTTTCGCGCGGCGTCTCGAAGGATGGGCAGCAGACAGGCTCTCATGGTTCGAGACGCGCGAAGACGCGCTCCTCACCATGAGGACCGTCAACCCTTCCCTTGGCCGCGCATGAAATCGAAATCGCAGCCTTCGTCGGCCTGCAGGATGGTCTCGTTGAACAGGTGTGCGTAACCGCGCTTGGCCCATTCCGGCGTCGTTGCGGGCGTCAGCGCCGCCTGCCGCTTTGCGAGCTCGGCGGCATCGACCAGCAGATCGATGCTGCGTTTGGCGACGTCGAGCCGGATCATGTCGCCGTTCCTGACCAGCGCCAGCGGCCCCCCGACAGCGGATTCCGGCGTGATGTGCAGCACGATGGTACCGAACGCGGTGCCGCTCATCCGCGCATCCGAAATCCGCACCATGTCCTTGACGCCGCCGCGTGCCAATTTCTTCGGGATCGGCAGGTAGCCCGCTTCCGGCATGCCCGGCGCGCCCTTGGGACCGGCATTGCGCAGCACCAGCACGTCGTCGGCGTTGACGTCGAGATCGGGATCGTCGACCCGCAGTGTCATGTCTTCGACGGATTCGAACACCACCGCACGGCCGGTATGCTGCAGCAGCTTCGGACTTGCCGCCGAATGCTTGATCACGGCGCCGCGCGGCGCCAGATTACCATGCAGCACGGCCATCGCGCCTTCCGGCTTGATCGGACTTTCGCGCGGGCGGATGACGTCCTGTCCCGGCACCTCTTCGGCGGCGGCGACAACATCGCGCAAGGTCGCGCCGGTGATGGTTTTGGCATCGAGGTCGATGAGATCGCCGAGTTGCGCCATCAGTTTCGGCAGACCGCCGGCATGATGGAAATGCTCCATGTAGTGATCGCCCGACGGTTTCAGGTCGATCAGAACCGGCACCTCGCGGCCGAGTTCGTCAAAACCCTCGAGATCGATGCGATGCTCGGTGCGGTTGGCGATCGCGGTGAGATGGATCAGGCCGTTGGTCGACCCACCAATGGCCTGCAGTACCACCTGCGCATTGCGGAACGATGCCTTGGTCAAGAACTCACTGGGTTTTGGTCCCTTCGCCTTTGCCATCTCGGCCGCCACCTTGCCGCTGGCCTCGGCGGAACGGAAGCGCTCGGCATGCGGCGCCGGGATCGTCGCGCTCATCGGCAGCGACAGGCCCATGGCTTCGGTGATGCAGGCCATGGTGGAGGCGGTGCCCATCACCATGCAGGTGCCAACCGACGGCGCGAGCCGGCCGTTGACGGCCTCGATCTCGACATCGTCGATTTCGCCGGCGCGGTATTTTCCCCACAGCCGCCGGCAATCGGTGCAGGCGCCCAGCACCTCGCCCTTGTGATGCCCGACCACCATCGGCCCGACCGGAATGACGACGGTCGGCAAATCCGCGCTGAGCGCGGCCATGATCTGCGCCGGCAAGGTCTTGTCGCAGCCGCCGATCACGACCACGGAATCCATCGGCTGGGCGCGGATCATCTCCTCAGTGTCCATCGCCATCAAATTGCGCAGGTACATCGAGGTCGGATGCGCAAAACTCTCGGCGATCGAGATGGTCGGAAACACCATCGGCATGGCGCCCGCCAGCATCACGCCGCGCTTCACCGCCTCGATAATCTGCGGCACGTTGCCGTGGCAGGGATTGTAGTCGCTGTGGGTATTGGTGATGCCGACAATGGGGCGGTTCAGCGCGTCGTCGGAATAGCCCATCGCCTTGATGAAGGCCTTGCGCAGGAACAGCGAGAACCCGGCGTCGCCGTAACTGGTCAAACCCTTGCGCAGTCCGTCCGCCATCGTGTTCGTTCCCTATCGCTCGTTTCGCACACTTATGAAGTCCGCAGAATTATTGTCAATCTTTGATATTGTGCCCCTGAACTGCACCATATCTACAGAGAAAACATCGCTATTATTGACAATGAAATGACTGCGTGCTGATTTCCTGCATGAGCTGAAGGGCATAACGCATGAACAAGCCGCTGCGCATTGGCCTGATCGGCGCCGGCATGGTGAGCCGTCATCATCTGCTGGCCTGGGCCGAGCTTGCCGGTCAGGCTCAAGTGGTCGCGGTCGCCGATCCATCGCAGGACAATGCCGCTCGGCGGATGGCCGAATTCGGAATTTCGAAGTCCTTCGACGATGCCGAAGCGATGCTGGCGGCGACCGAACTCGACGCCATCGATATCGCCGCGCCGCGCCAGATGCACGCGCCACTGGTGCGGCTCGCCGCGAAGCGAGGCTTGCCGGTGCTATGCCAGAAGCCGCTGGCGTCCAATCTGTTCGAGGCCATCGAACTCGCCGCCGAGGTCAGGGGCCAAACGCGCCTGATGGTGCACGAGAACTGGCGTTTTCGCAGCTACTACCGCGACGCCGCGGCGTGGCTGCGCGAGGGCCGCATCGGCAAGGTCAAGCAGGCGCAACTAACCTTGCTGACATCGGGGGTGTTGCCGGGTCCCGACGGATTGCGGCCGGCGCTGGAGCGGCAGCCCTTCATGCGCCGGGAAAAACGCATGCTGGTCGCCGAAGTGCTGATCCATCATCTCGACACGCTGCGCATACTGCTGGGGCCGTTGCGTGTGACGGCAGCCGAACTCAGCCGCAGCTTTGCCGAAATGGCGGGCGAAGACGGCGCCGTGATCCAGCTCAAGGCCGCCAGCGGCTGCGCCGTCACCGTGTTCGCCAGTTTTGCGGCGCAGGGATTTCCGGCCGCGCAGGTCGACCGGCTCGACATCCTCGGCGATGCCGGCTCGATCCGGCTCGACGGGGCACTACTGACCTGCGCGGGCGCCTCACCGGCGGAACAGCATTACGATCTCGCCGCCGAATATCAGGGCTCCTACAACAGGACCATCGCGCACTTCGTCCAGTCGTTGCGCGACGACACCCCGTTCGAAACCGCGCCCGAGGACAATATCGAGACCTTGCGTCTGGTGGAGGACTGCTACCGCTTGTCCGGCTGGGAGGCCAAGCCATGACCTTGCCGGCGTCATCACCCGATATATCAGCGCCGACGCGCGAGGAGGAGCAGGCCGACGTGATCCGCCGGCTCGAAGAGGACATCATCTTCGGCCGTTTCGCGCCGGGCTCGCGACTGGTCGAGGATACCCTGATGGCGCGTTACGGCGCCAGCCGGCATTTCGTCCGGCAAGGGTTGTTCCAGCTGGAGCGGCAGGGCATCGTGCTGCGCGAAAAGAACATCGGCGCCACCGTGCGGTTCTATTCCAGCGAGGAGGTCCGGCAGATCTACGAGGTGCGGGAAATGCTGACCCGGCAGGCGGCGCTGATGATCGCCCTGCCCGCGCCGGCAAGCCTGATCGAGCAGCTCACCGAACTGCAGCGGCAATACTGCGCCAGGGCCGACGCGCAGGATCTGCGCGGCATCCATGAAGCCAACGACGCCTTTCACGTCGCGCTGTTCTCCGCCTGCGGCAATCCCTATCTGGTGCGCTCGCTGCAGGACTACATGAGCCTGACCTTGCCGATGCGGGCGAAAAACCTCGCCGACAGCGAAGGCCTGGCGCTGTCGCGCCGCCAGCACGAATACATGATCGATCTGCTGCGCGGCCGTGACAACTGGGCGTTCGCGCAGCTCTGCGTCGACCACATGCAATTCAGCAAGTCGGATTATCTCGGGCGGATCGCGGGGGAGAAGAGCGTGGGCTAACAGCCGTCATTCCGGAGCGCGCATCTTCGCGCGAACCCGGAATCTCGAGATTCCGGGTTCGATGCTGCGCATCGCCCCGGAATGACAGCCGAGATCATTTCCAGTCCACGATCCGGCTCATGTCCCCGTCGAACTCCATGCCGCAGAACGCCCCGCCCTGATAAAAGTCGCCGACCGGATCGGGCTTGAGCCTGGCCTGCTCGGCCATCGCATGCTCGCGATGATCTTCGCCGCGGCCGGTCGGGCGATAGCCGAGATCGTAGGCGCGGTGGTTGTCCCACCAGCTACGCTCGTTGTAGGAGGCGCCGTAGAGAACTTCGAAATGGATGTCGGAGTGGTCGAGCCCGATCCGGCACAGCTGCACCAGGTCTTCCGGCTTCAGCCAGATCGACAGCCGGCGGTGATCCAGCGGCACCTCGCCGAAATTGCCGATGCGCAGGCAGGTGACGCCGAGCCCGTGCTTGTCGGCATAGAGCGCGCCGACCGCCTCGCCGAACACCTTGCTGACGCCGTAGCGGCTGTCCGGCCGCGGCGTCACGTCGGTGCCGATGCGGTGATGGCGGGGATAGAATCCGACCGCGTGGTTCGACGACGCGAACACCACGCGCTTGACGCCCTTCTGGCGCGCTGCCTCGAACAGATTGTAGCAACCGATGATGTTGGACTGCAGGATATCGTCCCAGGGTCCTTCGACCGAAAACCCGCCAAAGTGCAAAATGCCGTCGACGCCCTCGCAGATCGCCTCGACCTGCGCGAGATCGGCGAGGTCGGCCGCCTTGAATTTCTCGTCCTTGCCGAGGTCGTCCGGCGCCTTCAGATCGCTCAGCAGCAGGTCCGGATAGACCGGCGGCAGCAATTTGCGCAGGCTCGTGCCGATTCCTCCTGCGGCGCCGGTCATCAATATGCGTGGCATTTCTTCCCTCTTTCCTGCGACCGATTTGCGGTCGTTTGCTGACAATGATAGCAAACCAGAACGCGAGGAAACGCAACAGCAACGAGAACAGCAAATGTCCGAGGCTTTACCCCGCGCCGGCTGGCAGCCGGCGACCTATTATCCCGATCCCGCGATTCAAGCGCTCGATCCGCGGTTCGAAAAATACTGGTGGAAACTGTCGGCGGTGGAGCGACTGTCCACGGGGCTGCGCTGGGCCGAGGGCCCGGTGTGGTTCGGTGACGGGCGCTATCTGTTGTGCAGCGACATTCCCAACCAGCGCATCATCAAGTGGGAAGAAGAAACCGGCGCCGTCAGCATATTTCGAAAACCGTCGGGTTTCGCCAACGGCAATACCCGCGACCGTCAGGGCCGCTTGGTGACCTGCGAGCATGGCGGCCGCCGCGTTGTCAGGACCGAGTATGACGGCGCCATTACCGTGCTGATGGATTCGTTCGACGGCAAGCGGCTGAACTCGCCGAACGACGTCATTGTAAAATCCGACGGCTCGATCTGGTTCACCGATCCGATTTTCGGCATCCTCGGCAATTACGAGGGCTACAAGGCCGAGCCCGAGATCGACATGAACGTCTACCGGATCGACGGCGCCACCGGTAAAGCCAGCATCGTCGCCGAGGGCATTCTGGGGCCGAACGGCCTGTGCTTCTCGCCGGACGAAACTATTCTCTACATCATCGAATCCAGGGGCGTACCGACCCGCAAGATCCTGGCCTATGACGTCTCAGCCAACGGGGAAAAACTCGCCAACAAGCGCACCTTCGTCGATGCCGGTCTCGGCACCCCCGACGGCATGCGCGCCGACATCGACGGCAATCTGTGGTGCGGCTGGGGCATGGGCGATCCCGAACTCGACGGCGTCGTGGTGTTTGCGCCCGACGGCGTCATGATAGGCCGCATCGCGCTGCCTGAACGTTGCGCGAATTTGTGTTTCGGCGGACTGCAGCGCAACCGGCTGTTCATGGCCGCGAGCCAGTCGATCTACGCGCTGTATGTCAACACACAGGGCGCTCTGGGGGGATAGCTCTCCGTCGTCCCTGCGAACGCAGGGACCCATACCGCGTTGTGCCATCGATCGAAGCGAGATGTTCGAAAAGCGCGCAAAACAACAGACGACAGGGGTTATGG
>JBBQUA010000094.1:0-19033 GCA_038212905.1 Hyphomicrobiales bacterium | reverse complement strand
GAGACGCAATACGGCATTCTGGCGGGAATGACGGTCTACGCTGTTCCGCAAGTGCTGGCCGCGACCGTGCCGGCCGGCCTCGTGAGCACGCAGATCGGCACGCTGGTCAAATTGATCAGGGTGATGATGCTCGGTCCACTCGTCGCATGTATTGCGGTGTTCGGGCGAAGCCTCCGCAACGATCAAACACCCGCTGGTTCGTGGCAGACAAAGTTCTTTCAGACGGTGCCGTGGTTCATCGTGGCGTTCTTCGTGCTGGCGACATTGCGCTCGCTGTCGCTGCTGCCTGACGCCGCCATCTTCCCGATCCGGAAGACGGCCAACGTCCTGACCATCATGTCGATGGCTGGCCTCGGCCTCGGGGTCGACCTGCGCGTACTCGGCCGGGTCGGCGGAAGGGTCACCGCTGCGGTGACGCTGTCGTTGCTGTTCCTGATGGTCGTGAGCCTCGTCCTCGTTCGCTACATCGCATAAGCGCAGACCGCCCGCGCCCAGCGATCAGACCAGCACCGGGCTGCGCACGCGGCCGGCGCTGCCGAACACCCGCAGATAACGTTCGATTTCCGGCGCGTTGCCGGTCGCCTTTTCCGGATTGTCCGAGAGTTTTACCGCCGGCCTTCCGTCGACCGAGGTCACCTTGCAGACGATCGAGATCGGAGCGAGGTTGGCCGAACCGTCGGGCGCGCAGCCGACAAAGTCGTTGGTCAGGTTGGTGCCCCAGCCGAAACTGATCCGGACGCGGCCGGCAAAGTGACGGTGGGTTTCCTCGATCGATCCGACATCCATGGCGTCGGAGAAGACCAAGAGCTTTTCCTTGGGATCCTGACCCTTCTCTTTCCACCATTTGATGATTTCCTCGCCGGCAGCGATCGGCGGCGCGCTGTCCGGACGAAAGCCGGTCCAGTCGGCCACCCATTCGGGCGCATCGCGCAGGAACGATTTGGTGCCGAAGGCGTCGGGCAGGGCGATCAGCAAATTGCCGCCATAGGTATGGCGCCACTGATCGAGAATCCGGTACGGCGCCCAGCGCAACTCGTCATCGTTGTCGGCCAGGGCGGCCGCGACCATCGGCAATTCATGGGCGTTGGTGCCGATCGCCTCGAGGTCGTTGTCCATCGCCAGCAGGACGTTCGAGGTGCCGGTGAAGGACGATCCAAGGCCTTCCTTGACCGCCTCGACGCACCAGCGCTGCCACAGGAAGCCGTGGCGTCGCCGTGTCCCGAAATCGGACAGCCGCAGGCCGTCCAGTTTTTGCAGGCGCTCGACCTTGGTCCACAGCTTGGCCTTGGCGCGGGCGTAGAGCACGTCGAGGGCGAAGCGGCCTTGCCCCTTCATCGCCTGACGCGATCGCAACTCGTTGAGGATGGCGAGCGCCGGAATCTCCCACATCGTGGTGTGGGTCCAGGGTCCGTGGAAGTGCAACTCGTACTGGCCGTCGACCTTGCGCAGCTCGTATTCGGGCAGCCGGAACGTCGCCAGCCAGTTGATGAAATCGGGCGAGAACATCTGGGTCTTGCCGTAGAACGTATTACCGGCGAGCCAGATCAGCTCCTTTTTGGCGAACCTGATGGAGCGGGCGTGATCGAGCTGGGCGCGCAATTCCTGCTCGTCGATGATTTCGCCAAGCCGGACGTGGCGGCTGCGGTTGATCACCGAGAAGGTGACCTGCTGGTCCGGGTAGAACTCCCGGATCATCTGCAGCATCAGCAGCTTGTAGAAATCGGTGTCGAGCAGGCTGCGCACGATCGGGTCGAGCCGCCAGCCATGATTGTAGGTTCGCGATGCAATGTCGGTGACTGCCATATGGGAACCCTAACCCGCCGGGAGCCGCGCAACCAGCGCCGTTTCGGCCGGGCATGGCAGCTCAGCGCCGAATCCCTAGCCGGGCCTGGCCCACGGCCGCCCGCACCCCGATCCAGGCAGGCTTTTCCGGTGCAAATTGCTGCCTGAGGAAGGTCACCAGTTCGGCAAGCTGGTCGTCGCTCATGCTGTCCTTGAAGCCGGGCATGTAGCCGAGGTCGCTGGTCACGGGTGCCGCGATGCCGTGCAGGATCACCTGGATCAGATTGTCGGGTACGGCGCTGTGCAGATTGCTGTTCAGCGCCAGCGACGGCCGGCTGCCGAACAGCGGCGCGCCGCCGACCGCATGGCACACCGCGCAGGCGCCGTCATAGAGCCGCGCGCCGAGGGGCGATGCTGAGGCCACCCTGGCAATGGTCGCCGTTTCCAATTGGGCCGCGAGCGCGGCCTGCGCCGGTTGACCGGTCGACGCTTCGTTGAACGATGCGAGATAGACCGCCATGGCGCGGATATCCGGGTCGGGCAGGGCAGCCAGCTCTTTTACGACAGGCGCCATCGGCCCCGCGGCGACGCCGTGCAGGCGGGATTCGCCAGTCCGCAAATAGGCAAAAAGCTCGTCCTCGCTCCACGGGATCGGCGCATGCGATAGCGCGGTCAGCGGCGGCGCCTCCCAGCCTTCGGCAAAACCGCCGGCGAGATAGGCGCCGGGCTTTTCAGCCCCCAGCGCATTGCGCGGCGAATGGCAGGCGCCGCAATGGCCGAGGCCCTCGACCAGATAGGCGCCGCGATTCCACGTCGCCGATTTGGTCGCGTCGGGCTGGAAGGCGCCGGGTTGATGAAACAGCGCGTTCCATCCCGCCATCAGCGGGCGCAGGTTGAATGGAAACGTCAGGCTGTTCGCCGGTGTCTCGGCGCGCACCGCCGGCTGCGCCATCAGATAGGCATAGAGCGCCTGCAGGTCGGCATCGCTGGTCCTGACGAAGTGGGTATAGGGAAATGCCGGATAGAGATGGCGTCCGTCGCGATGGATGCCCTCGCGCATGGCGCGCTCGAAGGCGGGGTAGGACCAGGCGCCGATCCCGGTCTCAACGTCGGGCGTGATGTTGGTGGCATGGATGGTGCCGAACGGCGTCTCGATCGCCCGACCTCCGGCGTTGACGCCGCCGTTCACGACGGTGTGGCAGACCGCGCAGTCGCCGAGCGCGGCCAGTTGCTGGCCGCGCTCAATGGTGGCGGTCGAATATGTCGACGGGTCCGGCCGCGCGATCGGCGCGATCGCTCGCCATGGCAGCACCGCCGTTGCGACGCCGACCACGGCGACGCATAGCGCCGCGGCGGTCGCCAATGCGCCGCGCCGCCCAGTGAACGGATTCTTCCATCTGTCGTTCGGAGCGGGCGACTGCGGCTGCGGCGGCGCCAGCGGCATCGGTTCTGGCGCCACATCCTGGCCGCGCAATCCCGCCAAAATACGTTCCGGCGTGAACGGCAATTCGCGAAACCGCACGCCGGTGGCATCGAAGATGGCATTGGCGATGGCGGCGGCGCTCGGGACGGAAGCGGATTCACCAACGCCGAGCGGCGGCTGGTCCTGCCGCGGCACCATCAACACGTCGATCCTGGGAATGTCGGGGAATTTGATGATGGGATAGGCGCCCCATTCGCGCGCCGTCACCGCATGGCGGTCGAACGAGACTTCCTCCATCAGCGCACGGCTGGTCGACTGGATGACGTTGCCGTGGATCTGGTGGCGCACGCCGTCCGGATTGATCATCAACCCGGAATCCTGCCCGGCCACCACCCGGGTGACGCTGACATCGCCGGTCGCCTTGTTGACGGCGACATCGGCGATCCAGGCCGACCACGCCGCGCCGTAGCCTGGAAACTTGCTGTGGACATAGAGCGCATAGGCAAAGCCGCGACCGCGCACGATGTCGCCTTCGGCTTCAGGTTGTTGCCAGACCGGGCGAGGGGTCCAGCCGGCGCGCTCGGCCACGGCATTGATCAGATCGATCGCGCGCTGGTCTTTCAAATAGCGCAGGCGGTATTCGATCGGATCGACGCTGGCTTCGGTGGCGAGTTCGTCGATGTAGGATTCATGCGCGAAGGTATTGGGCAGCGCCGAAACGCCGCGAAACCACGACGCCCGCACGATCGGCGGCATGTCGTGCGCCACCACCCGTATCGCATCGTAGTCGTAAGGCGGGATCGCGGTGCGGTCGCCCATCTCGAACACGGCGGGAACCGGCGCGACCGCGCCGGTCAGCAGCAGCGCCAGTGTCGGTGCGCCGTTCGATGGATAGCGCGTGGCGAAGTCGTAAGCGGCGACGCCACCATCGGCGTTCAATCCGCCGTTGACGTCCATCAGTTGCGCGGTGCCCTTGGGCTCCCAGGCGTGCTCCTGTTCGCGGGTCAGTTGCACCCGGACCGGGCGGCCGACCGCGCGCGACAGCAGCACGGCGTCGGCCGTCACATCGTCGGCGCAGTTGCGGCCGTAGCAGCCGGCCGCTTCCAGCCGGATCACGTCGATTTCGCTGTCCGGCCTTTGCAGCAGCAGCGCGAGGTCCGCGCGCAGGATGTGCGGGTTTTGCGTGCCGGACCACACCCGGATGGCGCCATCCCTGTAATCCGCCACCGCGCAGGAAGGACCGATCGAACCGTGCATCTGGTACGGCCAGATGTAGGTGCGTTGCATCGGCTTGGCAGCAGCGGCAATGGCGGCATCGACATCGCCCTTGTCGATCAGCACGCGAGGCGCCGACGGATTGGCGCGCAGCGCCTTCTCGATGTCTTTCAAATCCGGCAGCGTCGGGGTCGGCTTCCAGTCTACCTTCAACTGCGCCGCGGCCTTGATCGCGTTTTCCTCGCGCTCGGCGACCACGCCGACGAAATCGCCGATCCGAACCACCGCCACAAGCCCGGGAATATCCTGGACCGAGGTTTCATCCACCGCGATCAGGCTGGTGCCGACGAAAGCGCCGGCATCGACGCCGGCGTAGGGCGGGCGCACCACGCGGCCGTGCAGCATGAGGGGCACGCGGACGTCGTGCACATAGACCAGTTCGCCGGTCGCCTTCGCCGGCAGGTCGGTGCGCGGCACCGATTGCCCGACGATGCTGTAGGTCCCGACGGCTTTCACGGGGACATCATCGGCAAGCTCGAGCCGGATGGTCTCGCCGGATATCAATTCGCCGTAGGAGATGCTGCGGTTGTCCCGGCCGCGGATCAGGCCGTCCTCGATCGTGAGATCCTCGACCGCAAGCTCCAGCCGCTCCGCGGCGCGCGCCACCAGAAAAAGCCGCGCCTGTGCCGCCGCCTTGCGCAAGGGCACGGCCGTGATCTGGATGGTTTCGCTGGCGATGGTCGCGCCCTGATTTGGAACGAGCGCGGTATCGCCCAATACAATGACGACGCGGGCAAAGGATACGTCGAGTTCTTCGGCGACGATCTGGCCGAGCGCGGTGCGGATGCCGGTGCCGAGATCGACATGGCCGTTGAAGGCCGTGACCGAGCCGTCTGCCGTGATTTTTACAAATGTTTCGAAGCCACTGTTCGCGCCGGAGCCAGCCGGGCAAACCACCGACAACGAGCCGGGCAATGCATTCATCGGCGCGTCCGGATCGGGCATCAGTTTGCCGCCTCGGTGAGGTGGCCGGCCGCCCGCATCGCCGCGCGCATGATCTCGATATGCGCGCCGCACCGGCACAGATGATAGCGCAGCGCTTCCATCACGTCGGCTTCGGAAGGGTGAGGCGTACGATTGAGCAGCGCCTTGGTGCTGATGATCATGCCGTTAAGGCAATAGCCGCATTGCGCGGCCTGTTCGGCGATGAAGGCCTGCTGCACCGAATCAGGAAGGTCGCGCGACCCGAGACCTTCGAGCGTCACGATGTCGCGCCCGACGCAGCCCTCGATCGGGATCACGCAGGATCGCGCCGCCACGCCGTCGATCAGCACGGCGCAGGCGCCGCATTCGCCGAGCCCGCAGCCGTATTTCGGCCCGTTCAGTTCGAGATCGTTGCGCAGGACATAGAGCAGCGCGGTATCGGGAGCGGCGTCGACGTCGTGGACCCGGCCGTTGACCGTCAGGCGGATCGTGCTCTGCGTCATGTCAGTGGTCCCGCTGCAGCGGTTGCGCTGCAAAACATTGCCTTGAAAGCCGAGGCGAAGATACCGTTTGCATACAAACGTGCAAGCGCACGGTCGCGCGGTCAAATCCGTTGCCCGGTTTATGAACAAGGTGGCGAGGCAGACTGCGGTTTTTGTCGGCAGCGGCGATTTTCGCTGCCCGGGGCGCTTGACAGCTTTCGGCGGCGCGCGCAACATCGTTCGTATACGAACAAGATGCCGGCGGCGGCAAACACGACAGGCTCGCTGCCGCAACTTCGTTGACGAAATGCCGCAACTGATCTCCGACGGATTGACGCTGGCTTCGAGAGCTTGTTCATGCTGACTGAACCGACAAGCGCCGCCGACGACAAGATCCGCTGCGATGCTTGTCCGGTCATGTGCTACATCAAGCCCGGTGCGGCCGGCGCCTGCGATCGCTATGCCAATCACAATGGGGAGTTGGTGCGGGTCGATCCCCATATCGTGCTGGAACGAACGGTGTCCCATGGCGGACGGCTGGTGCCGTTCCAGGCCGGCGGCGACTGGGACGGCACGCTGGTTCACGAGCCCGATGTCTTCGTCACCGCGATCGGCGCCGGCACCACCTATCCCGACTACAAGCCCGCCCCGTTCATCGTCTCGTCGGAAATCGACGGCGTCGACATGGTCACCGTGGTGACCGAGGGCATCTTCAGTTATTGCGGCGTCAAGGTGAAGATCGATACCGACCGTTACCTCGGCCCGGAGACGGCGATAGTCCGCGCGCAGGGCGAGGCGATCGGCCACGTCACCACGAGCGAATACGGCTCGCAGATGCTGTCGCTGGGCGGCGTGCATCACCTCACCGGCGGTTCGAAGAAAGAAGGCCGCGTCACTTGCGACGCGCTGATGGATCTCAGCAACTGCAAACCGGTCGAGCTCACGATCGACGGCGGCGCCACGGTGGTGGTGCAGGCCGGCTATCCACCCATCGTCAACGGCGTGCCGGAAGAGCGGATGCGGGTGGGCTGCGGCTCGGCGACCATCGGCATGTTCGCCAAGCAATGGCACGGCAAGGTCGATGAAGTCGTGGTGGTGGATGACCACATCACCGGAGTTCTGTCGGAACATGAGGCGGGCAAGCAGCTCGATATTCCCCAGACCGGCATCAAGATGAAGGGGCGGCGCTCGACGCCGGGCCGCTATTTCCAGGTCGCCGAGCCCGGCACGGGTTGGGGCGGCACCGAAATTTCCGATCCCTTGTCGGTGCTCGGTCCGTTCGATCCGAAGAAGTCGCGGTCCGGTATGTCCATGCTGATGGTCTCCACCACAGGGGAGCACGCCGCCTATTACGAACTCGACGCGACACTTAAACCGGTCGAGAAGCCGATGCCGATGGATCTAAGACTATCGGTGGAGCGGATCCAGGAGAACTGCGAACCGGCGTTGTGCACGGTGCTGTTTATGGGTGGCGCCGGCGGATCGCTGCGCTCGGGCGTGACAGAAAATCCGGTGCGGCTGACGCGCTCGGTCAAGGATTCGCTGACCCGCGTCACCAGCGGCGGTGCACCGGTCTATGTCTGGCCCGGCGGCGGCATCACCTTCATGGTGGACGTCACGCGGTTGCCGGCCGGCGCTTTTGGTTATGTTCCGACGCCGGCGCTGGTGGCGCCGATCGAGTTCACGCTGCGATTGTCGGACTATGCCGCGCTGGGCGGCCATATGGACCATGTGCGTCCGCTGGCTTCGCTGAAGGACAGCACGGAAACCCGCGCGATGCCTTCGTTGCAAGCCACGGGGGAGCCGCAGCCATGACGCGGGTTCCGCAAATCCGGTTGCTGGCGGACGGCAGGCGGTTGCATCTGCAGGACGGTCCGATCGACCTGGTCGTGGAGGCCGTCGGCAGCGCGGCCGACAAGCGCGCGGCCTACGACGCGGCAGCGCAGCGCTTTACCGGCCTGCTCGACGAACTCTGCGGCGAGTTGCCGCTGCTGCGGCAGGCCGCCGATCCGGAACGGAGCCTGCTGCAAGGCGTCGTCGCGCGCCGCATGCACGCCGCGGTGGCGCCGTTTGCCGGCTCACACTTCATTACGCCGATGGCGGCGGTCGCAGGCGCCGTCGCGGAAGAGATTTTGGGTGCGATGACCGGCGAAGCCCGTCTGGATCGCGCTTACGTCAATAATGGCGGCGACATCGCCCTGCATCTCGCCGACGGCGAGCGTTTTTCGGTCGGCCTGATGGACCGGCCGGACGCGCTGGGATCGATGCGAACCATTTCTGTCGTTGGCGATGATCCCTCGCGGGGGATAGCGACCTCCGGACGCCATGGGCGCAGTTTTTCGCTCGGCATTGCCGACGCCGTAACGGTGCTGGCGCCGACCGCGTCGCGGTCCGACGCCGCCGCCACCATCATCGCCAACGCCGTCGATTTGCCCGGACATCCCGCCATCGGCCGTTGCCCGGCGCATGATGTGCAGCCTGACAGCGACCTCGGCGCGCGGCTGGTGACCCGCGGTGTCGGCGAATTGACAGAAACCGAGATTGCGGCGGCGCTCGAATCCGGTGCGACGTGTGCGCGCAGGCTGCTTGCGATGGGGTTGATCGACGGCGCCATCTTGCGCTTGCATGGAGAAACTTGTGTGGTGGCGATAAAAGCCGCCGAGCAGGGCGGATTGCGCGTGCCGGTTCCTGCAAGCGCGACGGAAAGGTTGATGCATGCTTGAGCGAAATCGAACACAAGGCGGCAACCGATGAGCGCGATCATTCGCAAGATCGTCACGGTGGTCGAGGAGACCTACCTGGAAATGGGACAGACGGTCTCGCCGCCGACCCGGCGCGCCGCGGCGATTGCCGTGATCGAAAATCCGTTTGCCGGCCGCTATGTCGAAGATCTCTCGCCGCTGATTGCGATTGGCGAGGAACTTGGCGAGTTGCTGTCGAAAAAGGCCGTTGCCGCGTTGGGTATCGATGGCGCGAAGGCGCAGAGCTATGGCAAGGCGGCGGCGGTCGGCGAGAACGGCGAACTCGAACACGCCGCCGCGATCCTGCATCCGAAGATGGGTGCGCCGGTGCGGAAGGTTTTGGGCAAGGGGGCGGCGCTGATTCCGTCGTCGAAGAAACGCAGCGGGCCGGGCACGACACTGGATATTCCGCTCGGTCACAAGGACGCGGCGTTCGTGCGCAGCCATTTCGACGGCATGGAAGTGCAGATCAACGACGCGCCGCGCGCCAACGAGATCATGGTCGCGGTCGCGGTCACCGACAGCGGCAGGCCGCTGCCGCGGGTCGGCGGATTGACGGTTGCGGAAGTCAAAGGCGAAGACGGTCTACGGTAACCTTTTTTCACAGTGGAGGGTTAAGGGATGCGACGCAGATATTTGTTAGGCGCGGGATTGGCGGTCATGGTCGCGGGCATGGCGAATTCCGCCATGGCCCAGAGCGGCGAAATCAAGATCGGCGAGATCAACAGCTACTCGCTGTTGCCGGCGTTCACCGAGCCCTACCGCAAGGGCTGGCAGCTGGCGCTCGAGGAAGTCAATGCCGCCGGCGGCATCAACGGCAAGAAGCTCGTGGTCGTCTCCAAGGATGACGGCGGCAAGCCCGCGGACGCGCAGACCGCCGCCAACGAACTGGTGTCGAGCGAGAAGGTGGTGATGCTGACGGGCACGTTCCTGTCCAACATCGGTCTGGCCGTCTCCGATTTCGCCAACCAGAAGAAGGTGTTCTTTCTCGCGGCCGAGCCTTTGACCGACGCCCTTACCTGGGCCAAGGGCAACCGCTACACCTTCCGCCTCCGCCCCTCCAACTACATGCAGGCGGCGATGTTGGCGGAAGAAGCTGCGAAGCTGCCGGCCAAGCGCTGGGCTACCGTCGCGCCCAACTATGAGTACGGCCAGTCCGCCGTCGCGGTGTTCAAGAAGCTGATGTCGGAGAAGCGGCCGGATATCCAGTGGGTCGACGAGCAGTGGCCGCCGTTCGGCAAGCTCGATGCGGGTCCCGTCGTGCAGGCGCTGGCGGCAGCCAATCCGGAAGCCATCCTCAACGTCACCTTTGGCGCCGACCTGGTGAAATTCGTGCGCGAAGGCAACACCCGCGGGCTGTTCAAGGATCGCGCTGTCGTCTCCTTCCTCACCGGCGAGCCGGAATATCTCGATCCGCTCAAGGAAGAAACGCCCGAAGGCTGGATCGTGACAGGCTATCCCTGGTACGACATCAAGACGCCGGAGCACGACAAATTTGCAAAAGCCTATCAGGCCAAATACAGCGACTACCCGCGGCTCGGCTCGATCGTCGGCTATCAGACCATCAAGGCAGCCGCCGCCATCCTGACCAAAGCCAACTCCGACGATCCGGAGAAGATGATCGCCGCCGCAGAGGGGCTGTCGATGCCGTCGCCGTTCGGCGAGATCACCTTCCGCAAGATCGATCACCAGTCGACGCTCGGCGCCTATGTCGGCAAGACCGCGGTGAAGGACGGCAAGGGCATCATGGTGAATTCGGTCTATCGCAAGGGTTCGGATTATCTGCCGAGCGATGCCGAAGTATCAAAGATGCGTCCGAAGGAGTGAGGCTTCTCTTTCTTCCCCCTCTCCCGCTCTTGCGGGGGAGGGCGCAGGCGGCCCATGGCCGCCGTTCTTGATAGAAGAACGCCGATGCGAAGCATCGGCTATGGTAGGGGCCTCTCAACGCATTTGGACTCGCCGATAGAATTCCCCCACCCGCCGTGCTGCGCACGGCGACCTCCCCCGCAAGCGGGAGAGGTGAAAAGAGACCTCATCCTGAGGAGCGCGCTGTTGCGTGCGTCTCGAAGGATGAAGGCCACCGTACAGAAATGCGCTGACCCGGACCGCCAATGGCCTTTTACTTTGTCCAGTTCCTGACCGGTCTTGCCAGCGCGGCGTCGCTGTTCCTGGTGGCGTCGGGGTTGTCGATCATCTTCGGCGTGACGCGGATCGTCAATTTCGCCCATGGCGCCTTCTACATGCTCGGCGCCTATGTGGCGTTCACGCTGACCGAACGGTTTTCCGGCGCGCTTGGTTTCTGGGCTGGCATCGTGCTGGCGTCGCTGGTGGTGGCGGTGGTCGGCGTTCTCGTCGAGATGGTGCTGCTGCGGCGGATCTACCACGCGCCCGAACTGTTCCAGTTGCTGGCGACCTTCGGGTTGACCCTGATGGTGCAGGATCTGGTGGTGATGATATGGGGACCGAGCGACCTGCTGGGCCGCCGCGCGCCGGGGTTCAAGGGCGCCGTCGAGTTTTTTGGTCAGAACGTTCCGACCTACGACCTCTTTCTGATCGCGCTCAGTCCGATTGTATTGGGTTTCCTGTGGCTTTTGTTCCAGCGCACCCGCTGGGGCGTGCTGGTGCGCGCCGCGACCCAGGACCGCGACATGGTGGCGGCTCTCGGCGTCAATCAGAAATGGCTGTTCACCAGCGTGTTCGCGCTCGGGGTGTTTCTCGCAGCACTGGGCGGCGCGCTGCAGATCCCGCGCGATGCGGTGCATCACGCGCTCGATCTGCGCATCATCGTCGACGTGTTCGTGGTGGTGGTGATCGGCGGCCTCGGCAGCATCATTGGCGCCTTCGTCGCCGCCGTGCTGGTGTCGGAATTGAATGCCTTCGGCATTCTGATCTTTCCGAAGATCTCCATCATCCTGGTGTTTCTGGTCATGGCGGCCGTGCTGATCGTGCGGCCGTGGGGCCTGTTCGGCAAGCCTGAGGCGGCCGCGCGCCGTACGCCCGGATTGACCGTCAATCCCTGGCGTCCGCTGACGACGAATGAACGCCTTGCCGCGCTTTCCGGACTGGCCGTGGCGGCGATGCTCCCGTTGGCTGTCGGCGATTACGCACTTACGGTCGGTTCGGAAATCGCGATCTATGTCATCTTTGCCGCCAGCTTGCATTTCCTGATGTCGGTCGGCGGCCTCGCTTCGTTCGGCCACGCCGCCTATTTCGGGCTCGGCGCCTATGGCATCGCCTTCCTCGCCAAGATGGCGGGCTTGCCGATGATCGCCTGCCTGCTGCTCGGTCCGCTGCTGGGCTGTCTCGGCGCCGCGATCTTCGGATTCTTCGCGGTGCAACTGTCCGGCGTCTATTTCGCGATGCTGACGCTGGCCTTCGCGCAGATCGTCTGGTCGGTGGCGTTCCAGTGGGTCGCGGTGACCGGCGGAGACAACGGCATTTTGGGCCTCTGGCCGGAGGAATGGGCGGCGGGGCCGGCGAGTTTCTACTGGCTGTCGATCGGCGTTGCCGCGCTCGCGGTCGCCGTATTGCGCATCATCGTATTCTCGCCGTTCGGCTATGCGCTGCGGGCGACGCGCGATTCACTGTTGCGCAGCGAGGCCATCGGCATCGACGCCAAGCGGATCCAGTGGACCGCCTTTGTCATTGCCGGCACCGTTGCCGGTGTGGCCGGCGCGCTGTTCGCCTACCTCAAGGGCAGCGTGTTTCCCGACAGCCTCGGGATCTCGCTGTCGGTCGATGCGCTTGTCATGGTGCTGCTCGGCGGCGTCGAGACGGTGTCGGGCGCTGTCATCGGCGCCATCGTCTACAAGATGCTCTCGATCTGGCTGGTCAGCCAGACCGACCTTTCAAAACTGGTGCTGGGCGGCGTCATCGTGCTGATCGTGGTGGCCTTCCCGAAGGGCATCGTCGGGATGCTGGAAACCCTCCGCAACCGCCGCCGGTCCGAGCTGCCGAAACCCGCGCTGTTGAAATCCCGGACCGAGAGCGCCGAATGAGCACCGCGCCCATACTCCTTTCCGTTGAAGGCCTCAGCAAATCCTATGGCGGCGTGCATGCCGTGTGCGACGTGTCGTTCGCGCTCCGGGCCGGCGAAATCCTGGCGCTGATCGGGCCCAATGGCGCCGGCAAAAGCACCTGCTTCGATATGCTCAATGGCCAGACCACGCCCGGCGCCGGCCGCATCAACCTGCTCGGGCGCGACACCACCGGCAAGAAGCCGCGCGAAATCTGGCGGCTCGGGGTCGGCCGCACCTTCCAGATCACCGCGACCTTCCCCACCATGACGGTGCGCGAGAACGTCCAGGTCGCGCTGGTGTCGTATGGAAGGCAATTGTTCAATGTCTGGGCCTCGACGCCGCAATTCGCGCGCGAGGAAGCCGGCCGGCTGCTGGAACTGGTCGGCATGAGCGGCTATGCCGAGCGGCCCTGCGGCGAACTCGCCTATGGCGATCTGAAGCGGCTGGAGCTCGCCATGGCACTCGCCAACCAGCCCAAGCTTCTGCTGATGGATGAGCCGACCGCCGGCATGGCGCCGCGCGAGCGCATCGAGTTGATGCGGCTGACCGCGCAGATCGCACGGGAAAAATCGATCGGCGTGCTGTTTACCGAGCACGACATGGACGTGGTGTTCGAGCATGCCGACCGTATCCTGGTGCTCAACCGCGGCAGCCTGATCGCCGAAGGCTCGCCGGAAGAAGTCCGGAGCAATCCGCAGGTTCGCGCCATCTATCTCGGCGAGGGCCTGGTCTATGACGCGCGCCATCGCGAAGGGCAGCCTTCATGAAGCTCAGCGTTCACGATCTCAACAGCCATTACGGTCCAGCCCACATCCTGTTCGACGTCGCGCTTGAGGTCGGCGAGGGCGAGGTCGTGGCACTGCTCGGGCGCAACGGCGCCGGCAAGTCCACCACCTTTCGCTCCATCGTCGGGCTGGTCGCACAACGCCGCGGGCGTATCGAATTCGAGGGCAAGGACGTCTCGAACCAGCCGACCCATGCGATCGTCAGCCGGGGCCTCGGCTATGTGCCGGAAGAGCGGCGCATCTTCACGGATCTCACGGTCGACGAGAATCTCGAAGTCGGCCGCCAGCCTGTCAGGCCGAACGCGCCACACTGGACCCGGGAAAAACTGTTCGCGCTGTTTCCGAACCTCGCGGAGATGCGCAACCGCCCCGGCGGCCGCATGAGCGGCGGCGAACAGCAGATGCTGACCATCGCGCGGACCCTGATGGGCAACCCGTCGCTGGTGCTGCTCGACGAGCCTTCGGAAGGGTTGTCGCCGAAAATCGTGGAGCAGATGGTCGCGGCGATCCTGACCATGAAGCAGGCTGGCGTCAGCATCGTCCTCTCCGAGCAGAACCTGCATTTTGCCCGATTGATCTCGGACCGCGCCTACATCATCGAACGCGGCCGGATCTGCTATTCCGGCACCATGGCCGAACTCGACGCGCGTCCCGATATCAGAGACACGCATCTGGCGCTGTGAGAAGGGGCGGATAGCGCGCATGACCAGGACTATTCAGCCGAAGCGCAGCCCGAAGCCCTCGCGGCCGTCTTACGTGCTGGAGGAGCAGGTCGGTTTTATTCTTCGCCAGGTGTGGCAGCGCCATGCCACTATTTTTGCCAGGGAAATCGGCATCAATCTGACGCCGACGCAATGGGCGGCACTGGCAAAGCTCACCGAGACCGGACCGTGCTCGCAGAACCAGCTGGGACGGCTGACGGCGATGGATGTCGCCACCATCAAGGGGGTGATCGACCGCCTCACCGCGCGCGGCCTCACCGAAACCAGCGCCGATCCCGAGGACGGCCGCCGCCTGCTGGTCAGCCTCACCCGCGCCGGCCAGCAGATGGCCGAGAAGGCCGCACCCAACGCGCTTACGATCACGCGGGAAACGCTGGCGCCGCTCGATGCGAAAGAGCGCGAGACGCTGCTGGCGCTGCTCGGCAAGCTGCGGTGATCGCTGCGTCCTTGCCGGTCGCGGCTGCATGCATCGGGTTTTGGCGATGGGAGACAACGTATGGATCAACTGGCGGCGCTGCGGCTCTTTGTACAGGTGGCGCGCTCCAAGAGCATTTCCTCCGCCGGTCGGGCGCTGGGCCTATCTACCACCGCTGCGTCCAAGCGGCTTCAGGACCTCGAGGTGATGCTGGACGTGCGTCTGGTCGACCGGACAACGCGGCAACTGGCGCTGACCGAGGCCGGCGAGCGTCTTCTGGCGCGATCTGCCGATATGCTGGACGAGCTTCAATCGGCGTTTGCTGAAGCCCGCGAATTGAAAAACACCCCGAGCGGCACGCTGCGCATCGTAGCGCGCCGTTCATTTGGCGTGATTCATGTGGCGCCGGCGTTGCCGGGATTTCGCAGGGCGTATCCGCAAATCGCCATCGACTTGACTCTGACAGAAGAGACCGAACTCACGCCGGGACGCGGCATTGATCTCGTGATCCGGCTTGGCGCGCCGGACGACAAGACAGTCGTGGCCCATTTGCTGACTTCGGCGGACCGGCGGCTCTGCGCCAGTCCGTCCTATCTGGCGCGGGCGGGCACGCCGGGCGCGCCGGCCGATTTGGGCCAGCACGATTGTTTGACCTATCGGCGGGCTGCAGAACCCGCGATCTGGACCTTCAGGAAGGGCCGCGCGGAACAGTCCGTAAGCGTCTCGGGATCGCTGCAATCAAACAGCGGCGAAATCCTGCGCGGCGCCGCGCTGGCCGGACTCGGGCTCGCGCTGCTGCCGGACTGGATGGTGGCAGGCGATCTGGCGGCGGGGCGGCTGCTGCCCTGCCTGGAAGGCTACAAGGCGTTTCCACCGCTTTACCGCGCACCGATCTATGCCGTGCATCGGCGGGGCGACGTGCCGGCAAAGATATCCGTGTTCGTCGCTCATCTCCGCCAGGAGATGAAGACGGCTCCGCTATTATCCCGAAAATCGGGAAAATAACTCCATCTTTTCCTGACTTCACCGAAGGCATAGCATCTTCTACCTTCCGCACCGAACCGGAATCGAATGGAGGAAGCCCTTGTCGCTGAAACTCGCGAAGCTGCACCAGATGTTTGGCGGCGATGTCGCCAACGTCGACCTGTCGAAGCCGATCGACCAGGCCGGCCTCGATGGTATCCAGGCGGCGCTGGACACCTATGCGGTGCTGATCTTCCACGGCCCAAAACTGTCGGAAGAGGAGCAGATCGTGTTTGCCGAGCGCTTCGGGCCGCTCGAAGGTCAGAACGGCGTTCTGTCGACGGACGTCGCGGCGCGTGTCAACCGGCGGCTCGTCGACATCTCCAATCTCGACGAGAAGAACAGCGTGCTGGGCGCCCAGGACCGCCGCCGAATGTTCGCGCTCGGCAACCAGCTCTGGCACACCGATTCCTCGTTCAAGAAAACGCCAGCCAAATACTCCCTGTTGCACGCCCACACCGTCACCCCCGAAGGCGGCGAGACGCAGTTCGTCGATACGCGCGCAGCCTACGACGAGCTGCCGGAGAAGATGAAGGCGCGCATCGAAACGCTGCAGGCCGAGCATTCGATCTTCGTGTCACGTGGCAAGCTGGGGTTCACTGAATTTTCCGAGGAGGAACGCCGCGCCAATCCGCCGGTGCATCGCAACCTGGTTCGGATCCACCCGGGCTCCGGGCGCAAGGCACTTTATCTAGCCTCGCATGCCTCGCATATCGTCGGCCAGTCCGTTCCGGACGGGCGAATGTTGATCCACGAATTGATGGAACACGCCACGCAGCCGCAATTCGTCTACACCCACAAATGGGCGCCGGGCGATCTCGTAATATGGGACAACCGCTGCACGCTGCATCGCGGCCGTCCCTACGACGCAGTCAATCATCGCCGCGACATGCGTAGGGCCACGGTACAGGATCTCGACCCGGCCGTTCAGGATCAGCGCGCCGCATAGCGCGGCGTGCGAAAGCCTGGCATGGCCGTTGGGACGTATGATTACATCATTGTTGGCGCCGGCTCGGCGGGATGCGTGCTGGCCAACCGGCTGAGCGAGAACCCGCGCATTTCGGTGCTGCTGGTAGAGGCCGGCGGCAGCGACCGGCATCCCTATATTGCGGCACCCGCCGGCTTCCTGAAGACCTTCGCCGATCCGCGCTTCAACTGGTGCTTCACGACCGAGCCGGGAGCGGGCGTCGACGATCGCGTGATTTATTTTCCCCGCGGCAAGGTATTGGGCGGGTCGAGCGCCATCAACGGGCACCTCTATGTCCGGGGACAGGCGCGGGATTACGACACGTGGGCGCAGCTAGGCAATCGCGGCTGGTCCTATGACGAGGTGTTGCCGTACTTCCGCAAGTCCGAGGATCGCTCGACTGGTTCGGACGAGTTTCACGGGCAGGGCGGTCCGCAACACGTTTCCGATATCCATGAACGGCACCCGATCTGCGAAGCCTTCATCGCGGGTGCGGAGGAAATCGGTGTGCCGCGCAATGATGACTACAACGCCGCAGTACAGGAGGGCGTCGGCTATTACCAGCGCACCATCCGGAACGGTCGTCGCGTCAGCGCCGCCCACAGTTTCCTGCGGCCGGTCATGAGCCGCGCCAATCTGCATGTCGTCACAAAAGCCGTGGTGCGGCGGCTCGCCTTCGACGGGATAAGGGTTACCGGGATCGAATACCGCGGACGTGGCGAGCAAGTCGTTGCGCGCGCGGGGCGCGAGGTGATCCTCAGTGCAGGCGCCGTCGGCTCCCCGCAGCTGCTGCAGATATCCGGCATCGGTCCGCCGGATTTGCTGCGCGATCTCGGCGTCGAGGTCCGCCACGACCTGCCGGGTGTTGGTGAAGGATTGCAGGACCACTATGCGGTGCGGGTGGCGCATCGCGTCTCGCAAGCTGTCACGTTGAATGACCGCGCTCGGGGCATGCGCCTGTACTGGGAGATTGCCAAATGGCTGACTACCGGAAGGGGATTGCTGGCATTCAGCCCAGCCCATGTAGCGGCGTTCGTGCGCTCTCAGCCCGGGCTTGAACTACCGGATCTGCAATTCGTGTTCACGCCAGCGAGTTATACCGTCGGCGTGGTCGGTCAACTGCAGCCATTTCCCGGCATGACCAACGGGGTGTGGCAACTGCGGCCCGAGAGCAGGGGTTTTGTCCGGGCTCGCAGTTCCGATCCCGACGATGCCCCGGCGATCCAGCCGAACTATCTTTCAGCCGCAGCCGACCAGCGCGCGGTCATTGACGGCCTGCGGTGGTGCAGGCGCTTTCTGGGTACCGACGCGCTGGCGCCCTATCGCGGGCCCGAGACCCTGCCCGGTCCCGAAGTTGCGACCGACGACGCGTTGCTCGGTTACGCCCGGCAACACGGCGCGACCGTGTACCACGCGGTCAGCACCTGCCGGATGGGCCGCGACCCCCTCGCGGTGGTAGGCGCCGATCTGAAGGTGCACGGCATAGCCGGGCTGCGCGTCGTCGATGCCTCTGTCATGCCGACGATGCCGTCCGCCAACACCAATGCCGCCACGCTGATGATATCGGAGAAAGCCGCTGATCTGATCATAGCGGATCAAGATTGACGTCGATTGGGCCTTGAGGGAAAACCCGGCGTCAACGCCGGGTTTTCCCGTTCATCTGTTTTTCTTGTCTCGCGTTTTCGCGGCGTTCGCGATGCGCTCCAGCAGCTTCAGCAGCGCTTCCGTTTCGTCATCTTTCGGCTTCGAGGGTTTGGGGAAGGGTATCACGTCAGACATGGGTTGGTCCCTTACGCTACAAGTCCGCGCCGTACCTTCCTTCTCGCTTGCGATTGCCGCGTTTCTGCGACAGCCGTTCTTTGTTGGATCGTAGGTCCGTCACAATTTTCTCAAAATTTGTCTGGCGCGGCCTGAGAGGTTGCGCCGGCGACGACCGCTTCAATCGCGGCCGGGCCACTGCGCCCGATAGCGGATCTCGCTGCCGTCGGCGTGCGGTTGCCACGGTCCAAGTTCAGGAGCATGCGGCGCCTTGTCCGATAGCCCGATGCGGAACGTGCGGTCGGGCTGGCCCTTGATCCTGACCTCCAGCTGGCGATGGGAGGTGCGAAAGGCGAGATCGACGTCGCCCGTGATCACCGCCCGGTCGCCGTCGCGGCGAAACTGGTTGAATCGCGGCTCGCCCGGCATGCTGTTTCGATCGGTCTGCAACTCGATTGCGACGTCGCGCGCGGCAGCCGGCAGCGCTGCGCCGGCAGGAAGGCGAACCTCGAACTGGAGGATCGGGGTGGCGGCGTTCGGGTTGAGCCAGGGCGTGGCGGTGCCGACCGCATACCAGTAATACCAACGGCCACGGCTTTTGACTCATTTGGGATTCCCAAATCAGAGAAACTCTGACTCGATGTTTGCTCTTGAGAGAGGAGCAGCATCGATGGGTGGAGCGGTTAGGATCCTACGGCTTGATTTGACGGCAAAGGA
>JBBQUA010000093.1:0-19105 GCA_038212905.1 Hyphomicrobiales bacterium | reverse complement strand
TGTTTCTCGATCCGGATCCCGAGGACGGCACGATCGAAGACGTGATCAGGCCGACCCGCAAGGGCGAGCTCTTCATCTTCGTCAACGACGCGGTGGTCGGCATTCCCGGGCTCTACGATGTCTTTTACCGCAACAATGAAGGCGGCGGAAAACTGACGGTGACGCGGAGATGACGGCCCGCCGGCTACCGGAGCAGGAATGCCCCTGCGGTGCAATGGGACATTGCCGCACTGCAGCGCTTCTGGCCGCTTCAACCTGACAAGATTAAATTTGCCTTCGCCGCACAAGGTCATGCAACGCACGCTTCTCACCCGTGGAGGATGTGCTACCATTGCTGCGTCTGATCCACCTCAAAGACCAAAAGTTCGTTCTCTCGGAACGTTCAAAATAAAGAGCATGCGCAGCCGCCCTGGCTGCATTAGGGAGTGACGCGATGAAGTCGGCTTTCAATCGATCTATTCTTGCGCTCGCAGCGGTGCTCGTTGTCGCGGGGGCCAGTCAGGCCAGCGCGCAGCAGAAAGCACTGAAGAAATACGAGTCCGGCACCAAGGAATTCTGGACCAATCCGCCGGACGACTGGTTCCTCGGCGACGAGAACGAAGCCCAGAAGGGCCAGGCGCCGCCGTCGGGGCCGCCGACCGGCGCGTCGGAGGCCGAACTTGCCGCCATGATGAAAAAGATCAAGCTGCCGGCGGGCTTCAAGATCGAAGTCTACGCCTCCGGCGTGCTGGCCGCGCGGCAGATGGCCTGGGGCGACAAAGGCACGCTGTTCGTCGGCTCGTTCGGCCTCGGCAACGTCTACGCGATCAAGGACAATGGCGGCAAGAAGGAGGTCAAGACCGTCCTCAAGGGCGGCAAGATGCCGACCGGCATCGCGTTTCGCGATGGCGCGCTCTACGTCGTCGATATCGACAAGCTGAGGCGATACGACAACGCCGAAGCCAATCTCGACAAGCTCGGCGATGGCAAGGTGGTCTATGACGACATGCCGAGCTATGTCGCGCATGGCTGGAAATATATCGCGGTCGACAAGGATGGCTGGTTCTATCTGCCGTTCGGCCCTCCCTTCAACATCGGGCTGCCGCCGACCAGCCTGTCGCAGATCCGCCGTGTCGATCCCAAGACCGGCAACGCCGAACTGGTGGCGCTCGGCGTCCGCAACAGCGTCGGCGGCGACGTCGATCCGCGCACCGGTAAATACTGGTTCACCGAAAACGCCCGCGACTGGATCAGCGACGACGTCCCGAGCGACAAGCTCAACATGATCTCGAAGCCCGGCGAGCATTTCGGCTATCCCTATTGCCACCAGGGAAACCTGCCGGATCCGAAGTTCGCGATGGGCCACAAATGTTCGGAGTTCACGCCGCCGGTGGCGAATTTGGGCCCGCATGTGGCTCCGCTCGGCATGAAGTTCTACACCGGCGACCAGTTTCCCGCCGAGTACAAGAACAACATCCTGATCGCCGAACACGGCTCCTGGAACCGGGCCAAATATCAGGGCGCCCGGATCAAGCGGGTGATCGTCGGGCCCGACGGCAAGAACGCCAAGCAGGAGATCTTCGCCTCCGGCTGGCTCGAGGGCGACAAGAACTATCTGGGACGTCCGGCCGATATCATTCTGGCCAAGGACGGCTCGATCCTGGTTGCCGACGACTGGGCCGGCGCGATCTATCGCATCAGCTACAGCAAGAAGTAAGTCGTTCACGCTGACGTCGCCGCAGCGCAGGTCTGCTCCCTCTCCCGTTGGGAGAGGGTTGGGGTGAGGGGTTACGGTCTTTCGTTCGACTGTAACCCCTCACCCGGCGCTGCGCGCCGACCTCTCCCGACGGGAGAGGTGGAACCGAACTCGCCGCAAGGCCGTTTCCAAACAATGAAAAAATCGATGTCCCACTTGCTCTGGCTCGCGGTCATCCTTGTCGCGAACCTTGCCGTCGTCCCGACCCACGCCGCCGACCTCGCCGCCGGCAAGGAAAAGTCCGAAATGTGCGTCGCCTGTCATGGCGAAGGCGGCATTTCGCAGATCGAGAACATGCCGTCGCTCGCCGGTCAGCCCGATCAGTTCATACAATGGCAGCTGGTGTTTTTTCGCGCAGGCACCCGCAAGAACGAGCAGATGCAGCCGGTCGTCGAGCAACTCAACAACGAGGATATCCGCAATCTCGGCGCCTATTTTGCGTCGCTGACGTCGGCCAAGGCGAAGCCAGACGAAAATCCGGATCTGTCAGCCAAGGGCGCGCAGGCCGCTGCTGGCCGCCGCTGCGCCTCGTGTCACGCCGACTATACTGGAACCAAGGCGGTCCCCCGCGTTGCCGGCCAGCGTCAGGACTATCTGTTGAAGGCGTTGCGCGACTACAAGTCCGGCGTGCGGTCCGGCGGCGGCATGGCGGCAATGGCGAGCGTCGCCTTTTCCCTCAGCGAGGAGGAGATCGAAGCGCTGGCGCATTATCTCGCGCATTTGTAACTGTCGTCCCCGCGAACGCGGGGACCCATACTCCGCGGCCTTTCGATGACGCACTGTGTGCGAACGTCCTGCTCACAACCGCGCCCTGTGGTTATGGGTCCCTGCGTTCGCAGGGACGACGAACGCAATTGGGCGAGATCACCCCCGCTGCTTTTCATACGCCTTCAAATGCGTGTAGGCGATGCGCAGCCGCGGCACCGGCACTTTGGCGGCGTCGCCGCGCGCGATCAGGTCGCCGATCACGTGGTCGGCTTCGACGGCCGCGCCCGCCTTGATGTCGCGGAACATCGACGCCGTCATCTGCGAACCCTCCGCGGTCAGCAAGCCCCGGGTGCGCTGGAAGAACGGGCCGCTCGGCGCGTGGCCTTCGGCGGTGGCGACCGCGCTGCATTCATCGAGCATGCCAAGGACAAAATCCCGGCCGCCGGATGCCGCCAGGATATTGCCGACCGATGTCCGCATCAGGCAGGTCGAGGCCGCGAGCGAGGCCAGGAACACCCATTTTTCCCACATCTCCTGCACGATGTTCTCGCTGGCCACGGAGCCGAGCTTGCCGCTCGCCATGATTTCGGCGATGGCGCGGACGCGTTCCGAAAGCTGGCCGTCGCGCTCGCCGAAATTGAGCGACTGCATCGGCGTCAGCTGCACCACCTCGCGGGCTTCGTTGAGGGTGGCGGCGATCGCGCAGAGGCCGCCGAGCACGCGCTCACGCCCGAACTTCCTGTCGAGCACGTCCAGATGCCGCATGCCGTTGAGCAGCGGAATGATCGAGGTCTGCGGTCCGACCGCCGGGGCAAACGAATTGATGGCGTCATCGAGGTCGAATGCCTTGCAGCTCAACAGCACGGTGTCGAATTTTTCGGCCAGTTTGTCGGCTTGCACCGTCGGCGGGCTCTTCAAGGTCACGTCGCCGTTCGGGCTCTTGATCACGAGTCCGGCGCTGGCCAACTCCCCGGCCCGCCGCGGGCGTACCAGGAAGGTCACGTCACGGCCGGCCTCCAGCATCCTGCCGCCGAAATATCCGCCGATGGCGCCGGCGCCGACCACGAGGATGCGCATGGCAGAGATCCTTTTTATTGTTGTTGTTAGCGGGCGAATGGCGAATGGCGAGTAGCGAATGGACCTTTCTTATTCGCCACTCGCTATTCGCCCCTCACCAGTTCCTCGACGTCGCGCAACTGTTCCTTGCCGAAGAATATTTCCTTGCCGACGAAGAAGGTCGGCGAGCCGAACGCGCCGCGCTCGACCGCGCCTTGCGTGTTCTCGATCAGTTTCGCCTTGACGTCCGCCTCCTGCGCGCGGGCGAACAGCTTTGCGGCGTCGAGGCCGGACGCTGCAAAAGCCTTCATCGCCACTTCGGGGTCGTCCATCTTCTTCGGCTCGACCCACATGTGATGGAACGCGGCGTCGACGTATTTTTCAAACACGCCCTCGAACTGCGCGGCAACAGCGGCGCGCATCAGATGCAGGGTGTTGACCGGAAAGAACGGATTCCAGACATACGGCTTGACCTTGAATCGTTTCAGGAAGCGTTCCGTCTCCAGTTTGTTGAACGCGGGCTTGTTCTTGACGCCGGCCAGGGTTTCGCCCGGCGATTTGTTGTTGGTGGCCTTGAAGATGCCGCCGAGCAGGATCGGCAGATATTCGAATTTCACGCCCATGCGTGCTTCGATTGCCGGGATTGCCTCGTGACTGAGGAACGCATTGGGACTGCCGAAATCGAACAGGAATTGCGGGGCGGTTGGAGTCAAGGCGGCGATCTCCCTGGAGGCGAGGGCTCTTATATGATCCCTATCATTCAACAGCCTAGCGGTTCACCCGGGCGGGATCAACCGGACCCGCCGGGCTGCGGCGCGCGATGGAATGCGCGCTCCGCGAGCCCGGAGGCGTGGGCGCGGATGTCGTCGGGCCATCCGGCGATCCGTTGTTCGAAGCGGCTGGCGTCGCCGGCAAACAGCGCGCGGATGGCCTCCTCGTAATGCGGTCTGTTGCCCGAGGTGACTGACATGAAACGATAGGCTGCTTCCTGGGCCTGACGTATCAGGTCCTTGTCTTCGCCGGTCCGGCTCGCCTGCTCGACCAGCTTGCGGATCGCGACCGAGGCGCCTCCGGGCTGCCGGGCCAGCCATGCCCAGTGCCGCGGCAGCAACGTCACTTCGCGCGCGACCACCCCCAGTTTCGGACGTCCGGGACCGCGCGGGACGGACACTGCGGCGACTTCAGCCGGGATCGGCGCACTGGCGCTGTCCGGCAGTCGCGCCAGGACATCCGCCACGGATCCGCGGAAATCGATCTCGATGGTCGCGCTGGTGGTGCCGTCGAACACGATGATCGACGCATCCCTGGCTTGGTCGAGCGTCTCTCTCACCGCGCGGGCGACCCCGCGAAGATCGCCCGAGGCGATGCGCCGGTCGCCCTCGAAGGCGATGCAAGCGGGACCAGATCCCGGATTCATGACAGACCTCTCAAATGGTTGCCGCAGTTATTATCCGGGTAATATCTCCGCGTCAATAATGCCCGGGTAATACAGTCCGTTTGGGTGTCTCGACTTTCCGGCTTGCGGCTGGCACCACCATGCGCCGCCGCAACCGACGCGCCACGCCCCCTGAGGAAACGCCATGCTCACTGTCCATCACCTCAACAACTCCCGCTCCCAGCGCGTGCTGTGGCTTCTGGAAGAACTTGGCGTTCCCTACGAGATCGTCCGCTATCAGCGTCAGCCGGACATGCGGGCGCCGGCGGAACTGCGCGCGGTGCATCCGCTCGGCAAATCGCCTGTGATTACCGACAACGGCAACACCGTCGCGGAGTCGGGCGCGATTGCCGAGTACCTCATCGATACCTATGGCGAGGGCCGCCTGATTCCGCCGGCCAAAACGCCGGAGCGGCTGCGCTACACCTATTGGCTGCATTACGCCGAGGGATCGGCGATGTCGCCGCTGCTGCTAAAGCTGCTGTTTACGCTAATGCCGAAGCGCGCGCCGGCACTGCTGCGACCGCTGGTGCGCAAGGTCAGCAATCAGGCGCTGACCGCGCTGGTCAATCCGCAGCTCAAGCAGCACATGGCCTGGTGGGAGAGCGAACTCGGAAAAAGCGAGTGGTTCGCCGGCCATGAATTTTCCGCCGCCGACATCCAGATGAGTTTTCCGCTGGAGGCGGCCGCAGCGCGCGGCGGGCTCGAGCAAGGCCACCCCAGGGCCATGGCATTCCTCGATCGCATTCACGCCCGCCCGGCTTACCAGCGGGCGCTGGAAAAGGGCGGGCCATATACCATCGGTCGGTGATGGTCTGCCGCCGGCTTGCTCTTCGGGGGACACCAGGCGTTCGCTCAAGTAGTTGCTTTATATAGTGAAACTAATATTACCCGGATTAAATTGACGGCCATCGGCGCGTCTGCTATCGCCATCGCCAACGGCAGGACTTCCCCCGAGGGTCGGCATGAAGAGCGAGGACAAGAAGGCGGCCATCACCGCCTATAAGGAACGCAAAACCGTCGCCGGCATCTATGTCATCAGATGCGGCGCCACCGGCCAGACCTGGGTCGGTCAGACGCCCAATCTCGGTACCATTCAAAACCGGATCTGGTTTGGCTTGCGAATGGGCAGCCATACCAATCGCGACCTGCAGCGCGCGTGGGCCACGCATGGCGGCGATACCTTCACCTTCGAGGCGGTCGAACGGCTGAAGGATGAAGAACTCGCCTACGTCAGGGACACGTTGCTGAAGGAACGCGCGGCGCATTGGCGGTCGACGCTGAATGCATCCGTACTGTAGCCCTCACAATAGCAAAACCTGAGAAGGCTGAGCGCGCGATTGCCCGCGCGCTCCGGTTCGTTACGCCGCGCGGATCTTGTTGAGGAAGCCGCTCACGTTGAGCCGCAGCTTGTCGGCCTGGCGGCTGAGATCGTCGGCCGCAGTGAGCACCTCCCCGGCGGCAGTGCCGGTTTCCTGCGCGGCCTCGTTCACCCCGGCAATATTGGCTGCCACCCCATTGGTGCCCTGCGCCACCAGCTGGATGTTGTTGGAAATATCCCGGGTCGCGGCGCCCTGCTGTTCGACCGCCGCGGCAATCGCCGACGCGATTTCGTTCATCTGGCGGATGGTGCCGCCAATCGCCTTGATCGCCTCGACCGCATTTCCGGTCTCGCCCTGAATGGCGGCGATCTGCGTCGAGATATCCTCGGTCGCCCTGGCGGTTTGAGTGGCCAGTGCCTTGACCTCGCTCGCCACCACGGCAAAGCCACGGCCGGCTTCACCGGCCCGCGCGGCTTCGATGGTTGCGTTCAGCGCCAGCAAGTTGGTCTGCGAGGCGATGTTCTGAATCAGCGCGACGACGTCGCCGATCTTCTGCGCCGTGTCCGCCAGCCCCTGGATGGTGGCGTTGGTGCGTTCCGCCTCGACCACCGCCGTAGAGGCGAATTCGGCCGACTGTGTGACCTGCCGCGAGATCTCATTGGTCGAGGCGTGCAATTGCTCGGTCGCAGCGGCCACGGTCGACACATTGGACGAAGTCTGGTCCGAAGTGGCGGTAACCGCGGTGGCCTGCCGGCTGGTTTCCTCGGCGGTGGCTGACATGCTGCCAGCGGTGGCGTGCATCTCGGTCGATGCGGCGCTCAGCGTGTCGAGTGACTCGCATACCTGCGCGTCGAACACCGCAATGTATTCCTCGACGACCTGCTGGCGACGTTCCTTCTGAACCTGCTGCTCGCGCTGCTCGGTCTCGAGCCGGCGCGCCGTGATCGCGTTCTCCTTGAACACCTGCAGCGACCGCGCCAGCCCGCCGACCTCGTCGGCCCGGTCGGCGCCCTCGATCTCGATCTCGAGATCGCCGTGGGCGAGCTTGGTCATCTCACCCGTCATCAAGGCGAGCGGTCGGGAAATCTGATAGAGCGCGATCCAGCCGAGCACGCCAAAGGCACAGACCAGCCCGGCGGCGGCGCCGACCACCAGCCACGCCCGGGTCTGCGCGGCCATGGCCACGCTGGCGTCGCGAGCCGCCTGCATTTTCTCCACGTTCATGGCGATCAACTTGCTGACCGCACCGATGGCGACTTGGCGGTGCTTGGCGGCTACGCCGCGCGAATGATCGAAAGCCTCCTTCATCTTGCCGGCGAGTGCGAGTTCGAACACCTGGGCGCTCGCTTCGCGTCGTCCGACGACCGACGTGCGGAACGTCTCGATCAGGGCGCGCTGCTCGGCTTCCTGGGTGATGGCCTCAAATCGCTTGATCGCATCGAGGGTGGCGGAAGTCGCCTTGCCGTAAAGTTCGATATGCCCCTGTGCCACCTTGGGGTCGGCGCTGAGAATCACGTTCTTTTCGCTGATCGCGGCGTTGTTGAAGGCGCTTTCGGCCTGAAGCGCGAGCTGCACCCGGGTGGCGTTTCCGTCCACCAGGGCCGCCGCGGTGTCCGACAGCTGGGTCACCGCCAGCGAGGCGTAAAGCACAATCCCGATCGAGACGACCGCGACGATGGTCGCGGGAACCGCAATTTTGGCAATGATCGCAATATTGCGGAACCCAATCATATCGTCTCTCCGGTGTAAGAAGACTGACTGATACAGCGCAGACCTTAAGAACTTGCGGACGACTGAACCCGTAGTGTTACGGGGCCGGGGGCCGGCGAGGCGAGCGCCTGCGACGGAGCGATAGTTCTAGCAGCCGCGCGGGCTGCTTCAGCCATCCATCAAGGCCGCGTCGCTGATATCACTTCGCTGACCAGCCGCCCAAGGCCCCTGATGTCGCCGGTGCGGTCGACGGAGTCGCCGAGCCGGACGATCACGAGTTTTTGCGAGGGCAGGATGACGACGCGCTGACCGAGATCGCCGGATGCGAAGAACGCGTCGCCGGGAATCCCCAGCCTGACCCGTCCTTTCGCGTCGGGATGCTCGCTGCGATTGGTCCAGAAGCCGGCCGCATAATCCGAACCGGGCGAGGCCACGATGCAAAAATCCACCCAATCCTCGTGCAGCAGGCGTTTTCCGCCAACCATGCCGTCATTGAGATAGAGCAGGCCAAATCGTGCCCAGTCCCGGGCGCTCGCCAGCATCCAGTTCGATCCCTGCAGCGTGCCGACGCCGTCGAACTCCAGCGTCACGTTGCGCATCCCGAGCGGATTGAACAATTCACGCCACGCGAAGGCCAGCGTCTGCTCGGGACCGCCGACGGCGTCGCGGACGATCCGCGCCAGCAGTTGCGTGCTGGCGCTGGAGTAATGCCATCGGCTTCCCGGCGGCGCGACCATTTTCGCCTTCACGGCAAAGCCGGCGGTGTCGTCATGCAGGAACATCCGGCTCGATGGATCGAAGCCGGAGTTGGTTTCATCCAGCGCAAGGCCCGATGTCATGCGCATCAGATGCTCGACTTCGATCTCGCGTCGCGGGTCGGAAGCCGCCTTCCATTCAGGAATCGGCGCCGGCATCGACGGCGTGACGAGCCCTTGCTGAGTCAGGATCCCGATCAGGGCGTTGACCACGGACTTGGTCATGGAGAAGCCGAGCAGCGGCGTATCGACACCAACGCCGGCGGCGTAGCGCTCGGCGATGACGCGGCCGTCATGCACCACGACCACGGCCTTGGTTCGCCGGAACGGCGGCTCGGCCGGCTCCTCGAAGACATGATCGAGCGCGGCCTTCAGGGCGGGATCGGTCGGCTCGACAACGCCTGATGCCGCGATCTCAGGCAGAAGCGGTGGCGTCTTCGGCACCTTCAGCGCCTGCAGATCGCTTCTCAGCAGATAGGGCGGCTTCGACCCATGCGATTCGATGCAGCCCTGGCCTTCATGAAACGCCGCACGGCTGCGGAACAATCCAAAAGTCGATGCCTCGACGGTCTTTGCGGTGGCATCGAGATGGTAGCCGAGCAGATAACGCAGCCGGCGGATGCCGGCCCGATCGTTGGCTTCCGCGAACACCGTCTGGGGATCGAGGCCGGAGACAAAGACTTTGACGCATAGGTTATGGGCGACGTAACCGGTGGCGACGCGAATGGCGCGATCGGGGCGGAAGATGATCGCCGTCGCCGCGACGCCTCCGAGCAGGAGCGTCGAGATCACAACGCCGGCAATCAGCTTCCGCGAGATCACTTCGCCCTTCCCCCGCTCGATCAACGTCCCTTTTGGGCGTCGCCCACGGAAGGCAGCGCCCGCACGTTGACGCCGGGCGGCGGCGCGTCATCGTCGGGCACGAAGAAATCGGACATCAGCGGCACCGAAGCATCGACCCGGTAATGCTCGAAGTCGCGCACGCCACTTGCATAGAGCACCTTGTCGTCGATGCAGAACTGTCCGGTGAATTCGCGCGACGGCTTGGTGAAGATGACGTAGGCGGCATCGCCCATGATCTCGGGGGTGCGGCTGGCGCGCATCATGGCGTCTCCGCCCAGGAGGTTGCCGACCGCGGCGGTGGCGATGGTGGTGCGCGGCCACAGCGCGTTGACGGCGACGCCGGCCGACTTCAGTTCACCGGCGAGACCCAGCACGCACATGCTCATGCCAAATTTCGCCATGGTATAGGCGGTGGAATGCTCGAACCATTTGGTCTGCATGTCGAGCGGCGGCGACAGCATCAGGATGTGCGGATTGTCGGCCTTCTTCAGGTGCGGGATGCAATATTTCGACACCATGAAGGTGCCGCGGGTGTTGATGCCCATCATCAGGTCGAACCGCTTCATGTCGGTGCCCTGCGAATTGGTCAGGCTGATCGCGCTGGCATTGTTGACGCAGATGTCGATGCCGCCGAATTCGGCGACCGTCTGCTCGATCGCCGCCATCACCTGGGCTTCCTCGCGGATGTCGCACAGGATCGGCAGCGCCTTGCCGCCGGCGGCGCGGACTTCTTCGGCGGCGGTATGGATGGTGCCCTTCAGTTTCGGATGCGGCTCGGCGGTCTTGGCGGCGATTGCGACATTGGCGCCGTCGCGCGCGGCGCGCAACGCGATCGCCAGCCCGATGCCGCGGCTGCCACCGGATACGAACAGCGTCTTGCCCTTGAGTGATGACATGTGGCCTCCCTGGTACTAAAATTAGGTAGTGAGACGGCGAATAGCGAGTGGCGAATAGCGAGTAAGCCTTTTTTCCATTCGCTACTCGCCATTCGCCACTCACTCCTTCGAAGCAACCAACCTCGCATCGTCCAAACTACTGTCCCGCGGCTTCCGCCCCACGGGTACGCGGATCGGGGGCGCCGAGCAATCCGTTCGGCGTCACGGCGATCGAATTGGCCGAGGTCTGGCCGAGCGGCTCGATCACCTCATGGCCCCTGGCGCGCAGCGCGGCCAGTGCGTCGTCGTCAAAACCGCGCTCGATCCGCACCACGTCCGGCAGCCATTGGTGATGCAGGCGGGGTGCCGCCACCGCGGCGGCGATATCCATTTTGTAATCGAGCACGTTGACGATGACCTGCAGCACCGTCGAGATGATGCGGCTGCCGCCGGGCGAGCCCGTCACCAGCACTGGCTTGCCGTCCTTCAGCACGATGGTCGGCGACATCGACGACAGCGGCCGTTTGCCGGGGCCGGGCAGATTGGCCTCGAACCCGACCAGGCCAAAGGCGTTGGACGCGCCGGGCGCCGCGGTGAAGTCGTCGAGTTCGTTGTTGAGCAGCACGCCGGTGCCGTCGGCGATCAGGCCGACGCCATAGGGAAAATTCAGCGTATAGGTGTTGCTGACGGCATTGCCCCGGCTGTCCACCACCGAATAGTGCGTGGTGTTGCTGCCTTCGCGCGGTGTCGGTGGCGGCGTCGCCGACAGCGCATCGGTCCACGGCGTGGCGCGGTCGAGGTCGATGCTGGCGCGCTGCCTCGCGCCATATTCCTTCGACATCAGCGTCGCCACCGGCGCGCTGATGAAATCGGGATCGCCGAGATAGCGCGCGCGATCGGCATAGGCGCGCTTCATCGCCTCGATCATGACATGCAGCGAGGGCGCCGTGCCCTGCTTCATGTCCCCAAGCGGAAATCCTTCCAGGATGTTCAGCGTCTCCAGCAGCACGACGCCGCCCGATGATGGCGGCGGCATCGAGATGATGTCGAATCCGCGATAGCTGCCGCGTACCGGCGTACGGATCACGGGCTGATAGGAGGTGAGGTCGTCCACCGTCATGATGCCGCCGGCGTCGCGAACCCCCGCCGCCAGTTTTTCCGCGACCGGGCCTTGATAGAATCCGCGGGCTCCCTGCGCCGCGATGGCCGAAAGCGTTGCCGCCAGATCGGTTTGCACCAGGGTGTCGCCCTCCCGCAGCGAACTGCCGTCGGCGCGGGAAAATATCTTCGTCGAGGCCGGCCAGCGCGACAACCGCCGCGCAATGCCGGGCAGCGTGTCGGCCATGTCGTCGGCAATCACAAAACCGTCGCGCGCGAGCGCAATGGCCGGCTTCAGCAGATCGGTCAGCGTGAACTGGCCGGAGCCGTATTTTTCCAAAGCCAGCGTCAGGCCCGCGACGGTGCCGGGCACCCCGATGCTGAGCGCGGAATCGCGCGACTTGGCGATATCGGGCTTGCCGTCGGCGCCGAGGAACATGTCGCGCGTGGCCGCGGCCGGCGCAGTCTCGCGGTAGTCGATGGCGACATCCTCGCCGCGCTCCGCCGAGTGGATGATCATGAAACCGCCGCCGCCGATGTTGCCCGCGCGCGGATAGGTGACGGCCAGCGCAAAGCCGGTCGCGACCGCGGCGTCGACCGCATTGCCGCCCTGTCGCAGGATGTCGGCGCCGATGCGCGCGCCGATTTTCTCCTGCGCCACCACCATGCCGTGCTCGGCGGAAACGGCGTGAGCCGCGCCGGCGGGAATGTAGGCGCGGCGCTCCTGCGCGCTGGCCGGCACGCCCAACGCAACAACCAGTGCGATTGCGGCGAGTAGCGTGCGCCGTTCGGCTGTGAACGAAACCATCAAACCATCCATTGTGGGCCGGGATCAGTGAAATGACGCGGTCTCTTTGCTGCCCCGAATGATATATGGGTTCCAATGCGAGGGGCAAAACGCCTCTTCGTGATTCGACAGAAGATTTTGCGCATGACAGCCATTGCCCCGGATGCCCGCATGATGGATACCAAGAGCTATCCGCGGCGCGCCGCCGTCGTCAGCTGGATCTTCTTCGATTGGGCCGCGCAGCCTTATTTCACGCTGATCACCACCTTCGTGTTCGCGCCTTATTTCGCCACCCATGTGGCGTCCAACCCCGCCAGCGGGCAGGCGATGTGGGGCTTTGCCACCGCGGCGGCGGGGCTGGTGATCGCGCTGCTGTCGCCGGTGCTGGGGGCGATTGCGGACGCCAGCGGCCGCCGCAAGCCGTGGATCGCCGGGTTCGGTGCGCTGCTGGTGATCGGCTCCTCGCTGATGTGGTTCGGCAAGCCCGGCGACCCCAGCGTGATTCCGGCGCTGTTGCTCGCCTATGGCATCGCCACCATCGGCGTCGAATTCGCCACCGTGTTCAACAATGCGATGATGCCGTCGCTGGTGCCGCCCCACAAGATCGGGCGATTGTCCGGCACCGGCTGGGCCACGGGGTATGTCGGCGGCATCATCACTTTGGTCATCGTGCTGGGGTTTCTGGCGGCTAACCCGGACACCGGGCGCACGCTGTTCGGATTCATGCCGCTGTTCGGTCTCGATCCGGTGACGCATCAGGGCGATCGCATCACCGGCCCGTTCACCGCGGTCTGGTTCATCATCTTCGTGACGCCGATGTTCCTGCTGACGCCGGACTATCCGGCGAAGCTGCCGGTACGCGACGCGCTGCGCGCGGGCTTGACCGAACTGAAGGGAACGCTCGCCGAACTGCCGCAACGCAAGTCGATGGCCGCATTCCTGCTTGCCAACATGATCTATACCGACGGGCTGGTGTCGCTGTTCGCGTTCGGCGGCATCTACGCCGCCGGCACCTTCGGCTGGCACACCATCCAGATCGGCACCTTCGGCATTCTGCTCGCGATCACGGGCACCTTTGGGGCGTGGCTCGGCGGCAAGCTCGACGATACGCTCGGGCCGAAGCGGGTGATCGCCGGCAGCACGGTGGTCCTGCTGTTGTCGATCATTGGTATCCTGCTGGTCGGCAAGGATTCGATTTTCTTCGTCAAGGTGGCGCCGCCGGCGCCCGGCGGCGCGCTGTTTTCCGGCGCCGCGGAACGCGCCTATCTGGTGCTGGGCGGCCTGATCGGCATGGTCGGCGGCCCGCTGCAGGCGGCGTCGCGCTCGCTGCTGGTTCGCATGGCCCCGAAGGACCGCGTCGCGCAATATTTCGGACTGTTCGCGCTGACCGGAAAGGTCACGTCCTTTATCGGCCCATTGTTGATCGGCGTCATCACCGCCATCACCGCAAGTCAGAAGGCCGGCATGGCGGTGCTGGTGATATTCTTCGTCGCGGGCCTGGCGCTGCTGTCGCGGGTCAGGGAAGAATGATCTCCCTGTCGTCCCTGCGAACGCAGGGACCCATCACGCCGTGTCGTATCGTTCGAGCACGGCGTTAGAGACCTACTGAAAATACGATCGCCGCGGATTATGGGTCCCTGCGTTCGCAGGGACGACGACAGATCAATGCCGGAAGTGCCTGACGCCGGTGAACACCATGGCGATCCCGGCATCGTCGGCGGCCTTGATGATTTCGGGGTCGCGGATCGATCCGCCCGGCTGGATTACGGCGGTGGCGCCGGCCTCGATGGCGACCAACAGGCCGTCGGCAAACGGGATGAAGGCGTCGGACGCGACCACGGAGCCCCTGGTCATCGGCGCGGCCAGTTTCAATTCATCGGCGGCATCCTGCGCCTTGCGCGCGGCGATCCGGGCGGAATCCACCCGGCTCATCTGGCCGGCGCCGATGCCGACGGTGGCAAGGTCCTTGGCATAGACGATGGTGTTGGACTTGACGTGCTTGGCGACGCGGAACGCGAATTTGAGATCGCGAAGCTCGGCTTCAGTGGGCGCGCGCCTGGTTGCGACCTTCAGCGTCATGTCGTCGACCACGGCATTGTCGCGGCTCTGTACCAGCAATCCGCCAGCGACGGTCTTGGCGGTTAGTCCGGCCGCGCGCGGATCCGGCAGGCTGCCCGCCAGCAACAGCCGAAGGTTTTTCTTGGCGGAAATGAGGGCGATGGCTTCTTCCGTCGCATCCGGCGCGATGATCACTTCCGTAAAAATTTCGATGATGGCGCGCGCGGCCTCGGCATCGAGGGTGCGATTGACCGCGACGATGCCGCCGGAGGCGGAAGTGGAGTCGCAGGCCAGAGCCTTGCGGTAGGCGCTGACGAGATCGGGCCCTTCGGCGACGCCGCAGGGGTTGGCGTGCTTGACGATGACGCAGGCCGCGGTCCGTGCCGCATCGAACTCGGCGACGCATTCGTAAGCCGCGTCGGTGTCGTTGATATTGTTGTACGAGAGTTCCTTGCCCTGCAACTGCCGCATCGTAGTCACGCCCGGCCGGCGATCCGGCGTGCGATAGAACGCGGCATGCTGGTGCGGATTTTCGCCGTAGCGCAGCGCCTGGATCAACCGGCCGCCGAAGGCGCGAAAATCCGGCGCGTCGGTTTTCAGTTCGGCCGCGAACCAGTTCGAGATCGCGGCGTCATAGGCAGCGGTGCGGGCATAGGCCTTGGCGGCGAGACGGCGGCGCAAGAGCAGCGTGGTCGCGCCCTGGCTGGCGGCGAGTTCGTCCAGCACGGCCTGATAATCCCCGGCTTCCACCACCACGGCGACGTCGTCGTGGTTCTTCGCCGCGGCCCGGATCATCGCGGGGCCGCCGATATCGATGTTCTCGATGCAGTCCTCGTAGCCGGCGCCTTTGTCGACGGTGGCCTCGAACGGATAGAGGTTGACCACCAAAAGGTCGATCGGCGCGATGCCGTGCGCCTTCATGGCGCCGGCATGTTCGGGGTTGTCGCGGATCGCCAGCAGTCCGCCATGCACCTTCGGATGCAGCGTCTTGACCCGGCCGTCCATCATCTCCGGAAAGCCCGTCAGCTCCGAAACGTCCTTCACCGCAAGGCCCGCGGCGGCGATCGCCTTCGCCGTGCCGCCGGTCGAGACCAGCTCGATGCCGTAGCCGGCCAGCGCCCGGGCGAATTCGATCAGCCCGGTCTTGTCGGAAACGGACAACAGAGCGCGGGTTACGCGGCGCGGGTGGTCGGTCATGGGGGATTATCCTGGCTGGTAAGCCTGCCGGGTAGCATGGTTTTGACAGTCACGAAACCGCAAGCCGCAGCGTGGACCTGCGTTGACCACAGGGAGTGTTGCGTGAGGGGTAGGGTTGGCAGCAGTCGGCCCTACCGAATGAAACAAACACCGCTGTCATCGCCCGGTTTAACCGGGCGACCCAGTATTCCAGAGACGCCAGCGATTGAACCGAGATGCCGCAGCGTACTGGATCGCCCGGTCAAGCCGGGCGACGACAGTGGTGTTGTGGGGGCAATGACGGCACTGTTCCTACAGCGGCAATTCCGGCTCGCGGCGCGCGTTGCGCCGTGCCGTGGTCGCGGACGCCGACGTCGTCGATCGCACAAAACTCCAGCGGATCGAGCCGGCGTGGCGGGAATCCTGCCGGATCACGATCTGGGCGGTGCGGCGGGGGCCGTCATTGCCGGCCAGGAACACGCTGTCTTCCAGCTCGACCTTGTCGTCGAGCGCCTCGAAGGTCCAGACGTCGCGGTTGGGCAGCACCAGCATGACGCCGCGGGCATCGGAAAGCCGGCTCGCCTTGACGGCGGGATGCAGATGAAACCGCAGCGCGTAATCGGTCTCGTTGCCTTTGATCCGGCCGCCCGGCGCCGGGGACAGCGTATCCTCGCCGTCGAGCCTTGTGCCGTCCTGCGCCACCATCAGGACCCGGCGATGCACCACGCCGAACCGCGCCAGATAGCCGTCATGCGAGGTGGTCAGCAGCACGCCGTTGGCAACCACTTCGCGATAGCTTTCGACGGTGGCCGGACCGCTGACGACAGGCGAGCCGCGCAACAGCCGCTTCATCGCCGACAGTTCCACGAACTGGCAGGACGAGGTGTCGTGATAGCTCAGGGTGGAATGCGCCGGCGTGCCGCGCGCGAAGGCGCGCCAGTTGTCGCGGCCGGTCGAGGGCATTCCGCAATTGGTCACGATGCGGCTCAGCCCCGACGATAGTTCGAACGACAGGCAGCCGGCATGGGCGTCGTGGCTGACGCTCGGTGGCGGCGGCGGGCCGGTGTCCATGATAACCGTCATGGCGCCGGCATCGAGGCGCTGGAAGCCGGTATGCGGCATGTGCGCCATCGGCGCGCCGTGGGTATCGTCATAGGCCAGCAGGGTCGCCAGCAGATCGGACGGCGCACTGCTCATGCCATTGAACAGCGCAAAACTGCCGTCGCCGTGGCGGAAGAACCGCAGCATCGGCATCATGCGATCGATCGCGTTCAACAACGCCGGCGGTGGCGCGATGTTGCGGGCCGCAAAGGTCTGCCGCAGCGGCAGCAAGTCGATCAGGAGCTCGATCAGCGCGCCGGGATTGCGCGAAAAGTGCCCGCCGTCGGGCAGGATCTGGCGCTGCAGCTCGTCGGACAATTTTTTCGTGGCGGTGCGGATATGCCGGGCCTGGTTGGCGAGGCAGAGCGAGGCGTAGCACAGCGCGATCAGCACCTGCAGCCGCGGCACGCCGTCGGGAATGTCGAGCATGGTGTAGCGCAGATAACGGATTTCGCGCGTCAGCCCGCGTAAATAGCGCCGGTAGAATTTGCCGTCGGTGTCGCCGAGCACCAGCGGGGCCTGCGACAACAGCGAGATGACGCGGCGCGCCAGCACGTCGGCGCGGCGGCCGACCGGGCGCTTGTGCGCCGGATTGGAAATCCAGTCGTCGACCAGCGAGCGGGCATTGGCGCGGGTCAACGCGGTATCGGCGGCGCGCAGATGGCGCAGCCATCCGAAGCCGAGCAGCGCCACTTCCCAATCTTCCGACGGCGGCTCGAGGTCGAAGATCGAGCGGCCGTGGCAGGTCACGATCTTGCCTGCGAACACGAAGCGGCCGGCATAGATCTCGGCGGCGCGGGTGGCGTCAGCGGTGCGCAGGTCGTGCGGGGCGATGATCAGCCGGTCGGTGCGGCCCGGCCATAGCCGCGACACCGCGACCGAGCCGCTGCTGACGCGCGACATCATGTTCCGCGCGAAGCGGCCCATGATCAGCGTCGAGATACGTCTGCGTTGAGCGACCGACACGCCTTGCCTTGATTGGGAGAATTAGATGCGAATCCTTTTAGTCCGGAAACGCCGCCAAGACACCATCTTGAACAGCTGCGAATCAGCGCACGGATGCGAAAATGCGGTGCAAAATCAGGATTTAACCAGCCGGGCGGCATAAAAACCGTCGAGACCGCTCAGGCGGGGGTCCTCGTGTGGCAAATGGCAGGGCAGGGTGCGTAAATCGCCGTCAGGATTAAGGATTTCGCCGAGGCCGGCGACCTCGCCAGGCACGATCGGGGCGCGGCGCATGGCAGGCTCGGCGGCCAGCAGCGTTGAAATGGCCTGCTCGCCTTCTTCCGGCTCCAGCGAACAGGTGCAATAGACCAGCGTTCCGCCCGGCCTCAGCAGCGCGGTCGCCCGTTGCAGCAACCGCTTCTGCAGCGCCATCAGCGCGCCGATATCGGCCTCCGTCCGCAGCCAGGCGACGTCGGGGTGGCGCCGGATGGTCCCGGTCGAGGCGCAGGGAGCATCGACCAGGATGCCGTCGAAGCCGTCGCCTGGATTCCCCTGCCATTCGGCGGCGTCGGTCACCAGGGTCTCGGCCTCCAGACCCAACCGGGTGAGATTTTCGCGGAGCCGCGCCATGCGGCCCGGTGAACGGTCGACCGCGGTGACGTGGGCGCCGGCCTGGATCAGTTGCGCGGTCTTGCCACCCGGGGCGGCACAGAGATCGGCGATGCGCTTGCCGGTGATGTCGCCGAACAGCCGCGCCGGCAAGGCGGCGGCGGCGTCCTGCACCCACCACTGGCCGTCGGTGAAGCCCGGCAGCATCTTGACCGAGCCCTGCAGCAGCGTACGCACGCTCCCGGTCGGCAGGGTTTCGCCGTGCAGCCGGGTCGCCCACTGCGCCGCATCGGATTTGACGGTGATATCGAGCGATGGCTCATGGCTGAGCGCCACCGCGATCTGGCGCGCGGTGGTCTCGCCGTAATGGGCGATCCAGCGCGCCAGCAGCCATGGCGGAACATCCAGCGTCTGCGACTTGACCTCGTCGATCAGCGACGGTCCCTCGCGCGCGCAACGGCGCAGCACGGCATTGACCAGCCCGGCATATTTGGCGGCGCGCCGGTCCGACTGCACCAGCCGCACCGACAGGTCGACCGCGGCGTGATCGGGCACGTCCATCCAGAGAATTTGGGCCGCGCCGATCAGCAGCGCGCTCTGCGCGCGCGGCGCGTCGGTCGGAATGCCGCGATCGAGCAGCCGCGACAGCACATGGCCGAGCGTGCCGAGCCGCCGCAGGATCGTCGCCACCAGCCGCCGCATCAAGGCGCGGTCGCGGTCGGGCAGCGTCTTCAGTCCGGGATGGGCGCCTGCGCCGTCGAGCTGGTCATCGAGGGTCCGCTGCTTGTGCAGCACGCCATCGAGAATATCCGCCGCGATCCGCCGCGCCGCGAGGCCGGGCACTTCGGATGGCAGGGCGAATCTTTGAGGAGGCATGGAGCGGAAACATCTC
>JBBQUA010000092.1:0-19179 GCA_038212905.1 Hyphomicrobiales bacterium | reverse complement strand
CATGATCCTGGATTCCCGGATCGGGGCGCTGGATCGCACGCTCGGATTCCTGTTCGGGCTGGCCCGGGGGCTTCTGATCCTGGTCGTCGCGTATCAGTTCTTTATCTGGCTGGTTCCGGACAAGCAGCGGCCGGACTGGGTTACTGCGGCGAAGTCCCGGACCGTGCTGGATGGAACCGGGCAATGGCTGATGTCGCTCTTGCCGGATGACCCCGAGAACACCATCTTGAAGAGATTCAAGAAGAATAAACCAGACGATGAGCAAACTGACGCGGAGCCGGCGACGCCGGCCCCCGCTGACGGCTATAGCAAGGCTGCCCGCGACGGCTTGAAGAAGCAGATCGATAAAGTCGGGCGTTGATATCAGGCCAAAAGAGAGGCGCGATGGACGAGATGAAAAACCCTTCCGATCCCGCTGACCAGCTTGACCTGAACCCCACCGCGATCGAGAAACTCGACGCTGCGGCGATCGAGTTGCAGGACGATCTGGAAGGCGACACGCTACGCGAGGAATGCGGCGTGTTCGGAATCTTCGGCCACCCGGAAGCCGCCGCCATCACCGCGCTCGGGCTGCACGCTCTGCAGCATCGCGGCCAGGAAGCCGCCGGCATCGTCTCTTTCGACGGATCGCGCTTTCACTCGGAGAAGCGGCTCGGCCTGGTCGGCGACACCTTCTCCCGCCGCGAGGTGATCGAGCGCCTCCCCGGCAGCCTCGCCGTCGGCCATGTGCGCTATTCCACGACCGGCGCCACCATCCTGCGCAACGTGCAGCCGCTGTTCGCCGAACTCAATGCCGGCGGTTTCGCGGTCGGCCACAACGGCAACCTCACCAACGGGCTGAGCCTGCGCCGCGAACTGGTGCGCAACGGCGCCATGATGCAATCCACCACCGACACCGAAGTGATCCTGCACCTGGTGGCGCAGTCGAAGCGCGGCCGCTTCATCGACCGTTTCATCGAATCGCTGCGCGCGATCGAGGGCGCCTATTCGCTGGTGTCGATGACCAACAAGAAACTGATCGGCGCCCGCGATCCCCTCGGCATTCGCCCGCTGGTGCTGGGCGAACTCGACGGCTGTCCGATTCTGGCGTCGGAAACCTGCGCGCTCGACATGATCGGCGCCAAATACGTCCGCGACATCGAGCCCGGCGAGATCATCGTGTTCGACGAGCAAGGCGCGCAGAGCCACAAGCCCTTCCCGCCAAAGCCGCCGCGGCCCTGCATCTTCGAATACATCTATTTCTCGCGGCCGGATTCCATCGTCGGCGGCCGCTCGGTCTATGACGTCCGCAAGGCCTTTGGCGCGCAATTGGCGAGAGAAAGTCATGTCGAAGTCGACGTCGTGGTGCCGGTGCCTGATTCCGGCGTGCCCGCCGCGATCGGCTACAGCCAGCATTCCGGCGTGCCGTTCGAACTCGGCATCATCCGCAACCATTATGTCGGCCGCACCTTCATCCAGCCGACCCAGAGCGTGCGCGAACTCGGCGTCCGCATGAAGCATTCGGCCAACCGCGCCGCGATCGAGGGCAAGCGCATCATCCTGATCGACGATTCGCTGGTACGCGGCACCACGTCGAAAAAGATCGTCCGCATGATGCGCGACGCCGGCGCCCGCGAGGTCCACTTCCGCCTCGCCTCGCCGCCGATCCTGTACCCCGACTATTACGGCATCGATCTGCCGGACCGCGGCGGCCTGCTGGCCGCGACCCATTCGCTGGAAGAGATGCGCGAAGCCATCGGCGCGGATTCGCTGGCGTTCCTGTCGATCGACGGCATGTACCGCGCCATGGGCGAGCCCGGCCGCGATCCCGCCAATCCGAAATTCGCCGACCACTGCTTTACCGGCGTCTACCCCACCCACCTCACCGACCAGACCCAGGTCGAGCCGCAGCCGCGGCAATTGTCGTTGCTGGCGGAGGCGAGCTAGCGATCTGGCAGCACACACGGTGTCGTCCCTGCGAACGCAGGGACCAATAGCCACCGGCGTTCCTGTTGCGAACACCGCTAGACGCGGACACCTTCCCTCATCATAACCTGCACGGCGTATGGGTCCCTGCGTTCGCAGGGACGACGATAGAGTTTTACAATGTCCCTTCCCCTCTCCTCCCGCATCGCTCTCGTCACCGGCGCCTCGCGCGGCATCGGCTATGCCACCGCGCGGGCGTTGGCGAAGGCTGGCGCGCATGTGATAGCGGTGGCGCGAACGCAAGGCGGCCTCGAAGAGCTCGATGACGAAATCCGCAAAGACGGCGGCGCCGCGACGCTGGTGCCGCTCAATCTCACGGACAGCGACGGCATCGTCCGGCTCGGCGCGGCGCTGCATGAACGCCATGGCAAGCTCGACATTCTCGTCGGCAATGCCGGGGTCGCCGGCCCCTCGTCGCCGCTCGGCCATATCGAGCTGAAGTCGTGGAACGACGTGATGGCGATCAACGTCGCGGCCAATTTTCAGCTGATCCGCTGCATGGAGCCGCTGCTCCGGCAATCCGACGCCGGGCGCGCGGTGTTCGTCACCTCGGCCGCGGCGAGCCAGGCCAATGCCTATCTCGGGCCCTATGCGGCCTCGAAGGCGGCGCTGGAGACGCTGGCGCGGGCCTGGGCGCAGGAAACCGCCAACACGCCGCTGCGCGTCAATCTGTTCAATCCCGGCCCGACACGGACCCGCATGCGCGCGACCGTGTTTCCCGGCGAAGACCCGCTGACGCTGGAGACGCCGGACCGGGTAGCCGAATTGATCCTGCCGATGTGCGCACCGGCCTGGAGCGAGACCGGCAAGATCTACGATTACCCGACCCGCACGCTACAAGGTTTTCGCGCGCCGGCGTGAGTGCCGGCGCGTTCGGTCAGTCGCACTGCTCGTATTTGGAGCTCACGCATTTTTGCGCCTTGGCGCGCGCATCGGTGAGTTGCTGCGCCGTCATGCCTTTTTCGAGGGAAACCAGTTCCTTTTTGGCCTCGGTGTTTCCCTCCTTGGCCGATGCCTCGAACCACACATAGGCATTGACGACGTCGGCCGATTCCTTGCCATCGGCCTTGGCGTACAGGCTGCCCAGCATCAGCTGGGCGTCGGCATTGCCTTGCTTGGCGGCAAGCCGGCTCCACTTCTTCGCTTCCTTCTGGTCCTTGGTCATGCCGAGGCCCATCCGGTGCATCAACGCGATCTGGTACTGTGCCAGCGCATTGCCTTTTTCCGCCAGCGGCTTGAACAGTTTGGCAGCCGACGCATACTGCTTTTTCGCAAAGGCCTTGGTCGCCTCGTCCCAGCTCGCATTCGCCGCCGGACCGTTGGCCGTCAGTCCGAACAACAGGATCGCGATGGCCAATCCGGAAAACCTGAAAATTCCCACGAGTTACCCCCCAAAATTGATCTTGCTTCGGTTTATAATGGTTTCACCGTAACCTAGGAACCAGCCAGCCACAATTGCCCGCGCCTGACTGAATCTGGGCGCCGCCCGGGTGCAGCGCAGGATTGACTCAACCGAGCCGGAGTCATTCACTTCCCGGCAAGCGGGAAAACCGCAGGCACAACATGCGGGGGATAACGATGCCATATCGCGACGACCGGAGCCGTTCGACTGCAGGTTTCTCCAGAACCGTTTCCGCCATTCTCGGAGCCGCCGCGCTGATTGGTGTCACCGCGCTTGCCCGCCCGGCCGCCGCCGGCGACGTCCCGACCTTCGCGGTCGATGCGGCATGGCCAAAGCCGCTGCCGAACAATTGGGTGCTCGGCCAGGTCGGCGGCATCACCGTCGATTCCAAGGGCCATATCTGGGTGATCCAGCGCCCGCGCTCGCTGACCGACGACGAGAAGGGCGCGACCCTGACGCCGCCACGCTCAAAATGCTGTGCACCGGCGCCGCCGGTGCTGGAATTCGACGCCGATGGCAATCTGTTGCGTTCCTGGGGCGGCCCCGGCGCAGGCTATGAATGGGTCGGGCGCGAACATGGCATCGAAGTCGATGACGCCGGCTTCGTCTGGGTCGGAGGCAATGCCGACAACGACAACGCCATTCTGAAATTCACCGCCGACGGCAAATTCGTGATGCAGATCGGCAAGATCGCGCCGAGCAAGGGCTCCAATGACGTCACGCAACTCGGCAAGCCCGCCGAAACCGCGGTCGACAAGGATGCCAACGAAATCTACGTCGCCGACGGCTATGGCAACCGCCGTATCATCGTGTTCGATGCCACCACTGGCGCCTACAAGCGGCACTGGAGCGCCTACGGGAAGCCGCCGAACGACGACAAGCAGCCGCCTTACGATCCGAAGGCGTCGCCTGCGCAGCAATTCGCCAATCCCGTGCATTGCGTCAAACTCGCCAATGACGGGCTGGTCTATGTCTGCGACCGCATCAACAACCGCATCCAGGTGTTCAAAAAGGACGGCAGCTTCGTGAAGGAGTGGTTCTTCGAAAAGAACACGCTGGGCAACGGCGCGGTATGGGACATCGCGATCTGGCCCGATCCGAAGCAGACGTATCTGCTGAGCGCCGATGGCGAGAACAACGAAATCCGGGTGCTGAAGCGCGACGACGGCAGCGTGGTCGGCAGCTTCGGCCGCAGCGGCCGCAACTCCGGCCAGTTCCACTGGATCCACGCCATTGCGATCGACGCCAAGGGTAACGTGTATACCGCCGAGGTCGATACCGGAAAGCGCATCCAGAAGTTCAAACTGACCTCGGACGCGCTGCGATAAGCGCATTAGGTGCATTGCCGCGCAGCGGCGTCGATTTGAAACAATATTACCCGTACGGCGCGCCGATCTTTCCGGGCTAACAGCCCACCGGCTGTCGCGGGAGGTGCTGGCCGCTTCTATCGCCGGTCCGGCGAGTCGGAGCCATTCCACTTGCTCCAGGGGGCGCTGGCGAGGGTCTGGAAGTCGGTCGTCAGCGGACGGCGGGTTTGCTTCTCATAGACCGCGATGATCCGTTCGGAATCCCTGATCTTGCGTTTCAGCTCAGCGACCGTCTTGTGCGATTGAACTGTGGTCTTCGCGCCGGCGATCTCGCCGAAATTGTGCCGCGCGGTTTCGATCTGCTTCAGCGCCTCGCGGTGTTTCCTGATCTGCGCCCGATGCCACGCGATCTGGCTGTTGCTGTCTGCGACCATGTCGGCCTCCTGAAAGTCGGGGTTCGAGCATAAGTGATTCGCGGGGTTCCGGCATGATGTCCCCCTGCTGCGAAGCCCGCGGAACCCGTGGAACCCACGCTGATGCCCGCGTGCGCGCCGCGGTCGCCGGCGGATCGGGCTCACCCTCTGAGATATGCTTCGCGCGCTCGATCTGACCTGCCGATTTACGATTGGCGGCGCGATTTCTGCCGTCCGTCCAGTCCGGACAGCATCAGCGCGAGCGGCGATGCCATTGCAAGCACGATCCCGAGCCCGAGCGCGGGATCGCTGGAGACAGCCGCTGCCAGCAACGTCCCGGCCGCGGCGCCCGCCATTTGCGCGAAACCAAGCAGGGATGCCGCAAGGCCCGCCTGGCTACCGAATGGCGATAGCGCCGCTGCGCTGGATAGCGGGCTCGCAATGCCCAGTCCGAGCAGGAAGATTGCAGCCGTCACGAGAAACAGAGGGAACGAGTCCCGCGCGGCCAGAACCGCGACAACAAGCGCGATGCCGCCCATCGCGGTCAGTCCCAGGCCGACCAACGTCGCGCGAAACAGACCGCACCGTGCCGACAGTATCGACGCCAGCCATCCTCCGCCGAACACCACGAAAACCACGCCGGCAAACAGCCATCCCAGCGTAATCGGAGACAGTCCAAAGCTTTCAAGCAGCACGCGCGGTGCGCCCGAGAGAATGGCAAACAGACCGACCATCAGGAGGGCGGACGTTCTGGCGGGTACCATGAACCTGACGTCCCGGATCAGGTCGCGGTAGCCGAGAGCGATCACGCGTGGATTCATTGACGTGCGGGCGGACAGATTGGTTTCGCCCACGAATGCTGCATAAGCAACCGCCGCGGCCGTCGCGAAAACCGCGACAAAGACAAACGCCGACCGCCAGCCCAGGAAATGGTCGAGCATGCCGCCGAGCAGCGGAGAAAAGCCCAGCGCGGCTGCCGTCGCAATGGTAATCCAAGCCATGACCTTCGCGAGCATCGGTCCATCGAACAGGTCGCGCGCGACGGCGCGCGACAGAACCGATGCCGCACATGCTCCCGCAGCCTGGATGGATCTACCGATCAATAGACTAGAGAGATCGCCGGCGAACGCACACCAGATCGTGCCGCCGATGAAAATGCCAAGCCCAACGAGATTCACCGGCCGTCGGCCGAACCGGTCCGACAACGGACCGACGATCAATTGCCCGATGGCAAGAATCGCCAGATAGACCGTGATCGCGGACGTAATCGCCGCGCTTGATACGTTGAGCGTGTGCGCCATCCCCTGCAGCGATGGCAGGAAGATATTGGTCGCCAGCGTTGCCGTCGCAGCAAAGGCACAGACGATCGCGATCGGGATGGATACCGCGTGCGCCGCGGACCTGTTTGCCGGCGCTACGCCTGGAAGCAACCAATCCGACATGGCGGGCTCCAACTCTGCGCTTGTCTCGTCAGCGACGAACGAATGCGCGAACCCCATCATAGCTCCCGGTTGCCGGCTGTCGTCCTCAACACGAGGGAGATGCCTTCAGATAATTGCGGCTCGCATATCCTTCAATCACAGGACGCGACGATGTCGGCTGAATGCTCCGAGCTCTCAACACCAATCAAACGGCGACTGCATGCAGTCCGGGTCGCGTTCAGAACGCGACGCGGACCCCACCCTTGGCGGTGCCGATCCGACTGTTGTCGGACATCGCGATGCCTTCGATGGCGCCGAACAGCGTGACGTTGCTGCTGGTGCGGTAGTCGAAGGCGGCCCCTGCCACGGCGCCGACGGCGCTGCCCTGCCCCGGTGTGGCGAAGGTCAGGTTCTGCCCGATCAAGATGGTATTGATGGTGCTGTCGCCCACCCGCTGCAGCGCGATGACGCCGCCATGCACGCTGGTCTTGAGGCTGTGGCTGCCGTTGAAGAACGTCGTGACCTTCGACACCTCGAGTTCGCCGCGCTCCTCGAAATTCTGTAGCGTGCGGCCATCGACCGACAGGCCCTGCGCCGAGCCGATTTCGCTATAACCGTCAAACCGCCCTACGGCGTAGCGAAGGCGCGCCGTCGGCGTCAGCCGGTAGCCATTGCCGATGGCATAGCCAAAACCGTAAGCGATCTCCGGGCTGAAGAACCAGCCATCATAGTTCGCGTTCGCCGTCTCCCGGCCGCCCGCCGCGGCGTCGTTGAGCACCAGCCGCCTTGACCTGCTGGACGCCTTGCCGCCCTGCACGGTGATGTCGAGAAACTGGGACGCCCATTCGAAGCGGCTGTAGGCCCCGCCAAACACATAATCGGTATCCACGCTCTGCGAGTTCAGGTCGACCGACAGCCCGCCGCCGCCGCCGCCGATGAAGGCGCCGACCAGTCAGTTCGGTCGCATTTTGCGGTCGATGCCGATCGCCGCACCCCACGCCGTGGAGGTAGCGCGCAGCGTCGCGCTGGTTTCATCCTGGATGCGCTGGCCGCCGAAGCTCGACGCCCACACCGTGATCGGCGCAGGGTTGGTCCAGCCGGACTCCATTCCGGGAGTTTTGCTGAACATTCCGACCTTGGGATTTTCCGGCGCATAGGCCATCGCCATCATCGTGCCGTTCGCGGACGGCGCCACGCCGTTGAGCCGGCCCTGCACCAGCGACGACACGCCGCCGGTGAAGTCCATCAGGCTGCGGTCGGTCTGGGCCAGCGCGGTCGGATCGAGCGTCGCGAGCTGGTTGCCGGCCTGCACCGACGGCCCACCAAAGCCGTTGCCGGAGAATGTGGTGTTGAGCACACCGGTGAAGTTGATGAAGGTGGGAAGAACGACGGTCGTCAGCGACGACACCTTGCTGTTTGGAGCGGTGGCCACGACGTTCACGACGTCGTTGCCAAACCCCATGTCGATCACGCCGACGATGCGCGAACCGTTCAGCAGCGTCAGCGTGTCGGCGGCGCTCGACAGCCGGATCGCGGTGCCGCCGGTGCCGATGATGATGCCGGAATTGGTGATGGTGGCGGCATCAACGGATTGAATGCCGACATTCCCCGAGATCGTGCCGGAATTGCGGACGTTTGCGTTGACGGCAAGGATGCCGGTGCCGTTCGCGGCGCCGACGATGAAGCCGCTGTTGGTCACATTGGCGGCGTTGGCGTTGATGGCCTCGCGTCCGGAAATTGTGCCCGAATTGTTCACATTGGCGAAAGTCACGTTGAAGCCGCGGCCGTTCGCGCCGCCCGCGATCGTTCCGGAATTGTCCACGTTGGCGGTGACGCTCGAAATGGCGAAGCCGTTTGCGGCCGTCGCAATAATACCTGAGTTGATCAGGTTCACGGTATTGGCAAAAATCCCGTCCGCCGCGCCGCTAATCGAGCCGGCGTTGTTGACATTGGCGGTGGCGTTGGTCCGGATAGCGATGTTTCCAGATATGACGCCAGAGGCGATGTTGGTTACCTCCGCCGTGTCCGCGATGATCCCGCTGCCGGTGCCACCCGAAATATTGCCGGCATTGTTGACGGTGGCAATAGTCGTAGCGCTGACACCGTGCTGACCGCCCGAAATGACACCGGTGCCCGAATTGGTCACGTCGGCCGTGAAGCCATTGACTCCGGTGCCAGCCGCGCCCGCCGAGATGCTGCCGGCATTGTTCAATGTCACGGATAGAGCCGTGATGCCCAACAGGCCGCCCGAGATAAGGCCGGTGGCTCTGTTGGCGATAATGGCCGCGGAATTCGCTCTGATGGCGATGCCGGTTGGATCCACGGCTGTGATTTGACCGGCGTTGTCGATTGTGGCGCCGTTGTTGCCGGAGTTGCCGGAGATGCCGGTACCGTTCGGACCGGACGTGGTAATGATGCCGGTAACGCTGTTGATAACGTTGGCAAACCCATCGCTCTCAATACCGACTCCGGTCGCTCCAATGGAGCCGGAGTTGATCAGCGTGACTCCGCTCGTGGCGAAGATGGCCCGGCCACTTGCACCGCTCGCAGTAATGTTGCCGGAGTTGCTTGCGTTGATGACTCCACCGGACGAAATGCCCGTGCCACTAGCACCATTCGCGGAGATGGTACCGGCGTTGATGAGATCGCTGATGCCATCGAAGCCGTTGAGCGCAACGCCATTGATGCCGTTGGCCTCGATCGTGCCGGAATTGGTGACGTGTAAGGACAAGCTGCTGACACCGGTGGCGTTGGCGCCATTGGCTGAAATCGTGCCGGAATTGTTGACGACCGCGTCGTTGTTGCCGAAGACGCCGAATGAAGCGTTACCCGAAATGGTGCCGGAATTGTTGATGACCCCGCGGCTGAAGATCAGGCCGGTGTTCGATCCCGTCACTGAGGCGCCGGCTACGATATTATAGGTATTTCCCGTATCGGACAAATTTCCGTAGCCAAACGTCCCATCCTGATCGGCGGTCGCGCCGGTGCAGGTGACGATGCTGTCGTTGACCGGCGATGCCGGCGCGCACGCCGCCTCCGCCCGCGTCATCATCGCGAACGGCGCTATCATCAGCGCCAGCGCATACCCTCGTCCGAAACCATTGATGACTATCCTGCGCATTGCCGCTCCCCAATCCGATCTATCGATTCGGCAGAAGCCGCATTTCGACGATTCACTCCTAGCTGCGCGCAACGACGCCCGCGTCCTTCGATCCTAGGAGATGGCGACGTTCACGGATGAATCCGCGGGCGATTGTCGGTGGCTGTTGCAAATAGGTGGCACGATGCCGGAGGCTTGGTGCGACGGGGCCGGCGTCACGCAGGGCTGGCGCCGGCGGCGTCGGGGTCGATCACCGAGCGGCAGACTTCTTTTCTGCGCTCGTCCCTCACGCGGATCCAGCTGCCGCTGTTGCGCAGTTCCGATCGCGCCAGCAGCAGATGCCGCGCCATTTCGTCGGCGGCGGCCGCCGCGTTGGTGGGATATTCGAACAGCATGCCGCCGGGATCGAGCACCACATAGCGATCGAAGAACAGATCAAAGAAGAAGCGCGGCATGGACTATCCTGTTTTCCCGATGGCGGAATCGAGCAGGCAGCACACCGTGGCTCGTAACGCGGAAGGTAGAGAGGGCATGCTCATAACCGCGGGCGGCACGACCGGCATCATCCAAACGCACGAGTTCAAGGCGCGTACACGGTGGTGTGATGCGTGGCGCCGCTGGCGACGTTCAACGCTGCGGGGGCGGTATCCGCTGCAACAAATTCAGGAGGCTGTGACGTCGCCGCGCTGGCCCGCCAGCGTGCGCATCGCGATCACCAGCGCCAGCAGCAACAGCGCCGATGCCAGCAGGAACGGCGCACCGGGCAATTGTAGCGGAGCCTGCGCGCCGATGAAATAAGCGAACGTCAACGTGAACAGAAACGGCCCGACCATCTGCGCCACGCTTTGCACGCTCGTATTGGCGCCCTGCAGCCGGCCCTGCTGGTCAGGCGCAACCAGCTGCGTCATCAGCGACTGGATCGCCGCGCCCGACACGCCCCACAGCGCCATCACGGGAATGCCGAGCCAGGACAGCGGACCGGTCGGCGCGAGGGCGAAAATCAGAAAGCCGGCAGCGCCGCTGCCGAGCCCCAGCATCAGCGCCCGCCGCTCGCCGAAACGCCGCACGATCGGCCCGATCGCTGCCCCCTGCACCACCATCGCGCAGACGCCGACCATGGCCAGCGTCAGGCCGACGGTGGTGGTGTCCCAGCCGTAACGGTAGGTCGCGTAGAGCACATAGGTGCTCGGCAACACCACATGCGCGGTCTGCGCGACGAAATTGACCACCGACAGTCGCGCGAGAATGCGATCGGAGCGCAGCAGATGCAGCGCGCCGATCGGATTGGCGCTCCTCCAGCGCAGCGGCGAGCGGCGTTCCGCGGGCAATGATTCCGGCAGGACAAAAACGCCATATAAAGTGTTGGCCAAGCTCAAACCCGCAGCGACCCAGAACGGCAGCCGGGGATCGATGTCGCCGAGTAGGCCGCCGATCGCAGGTCCCAGGATGAAGCCGGCGCCGAACGCGACCCCGATCTTCCCGAACATCGCGGCACGCCGCTGCGGCGCCGTCACATCGGCGATGTAGGCGAATGCCGTGGAAACGCTGGCCGAGGTGATGCCGGAGATCACCCGGCCGATGAACAGCCAAAGCAGCGACGGCGCCAGCGCCATCAACACGTAATCGAGCGCCAGCCCCAAATTCGACAGCAGGATGACAGGCCGCCGGCCGAACCGGTCCGACAGGGCGCCGAGAACAGGTGAAAAGAAAAACTGCATCAGCGCCCAGGCCGTGCCGAACAGGCCGAAATATCGCGCCGCGGTCGCGGTGTCGTTGGCGACGAAGCTTTCCACCAGTTTGGGCAGGATCGGCATGATCAGGCCGAGCGCCAGCATGTCGAGCAGAATGGTTACGAAGATGAAGATCACGGCGCCACCGCGCGCTGCAGGCATAGCGGGAGTATCGGCGGAATCCGCCTCGCTCACGATGGGCGCTTGCGCTTGTGAGCGAACGGGTTGGCTTTTTCGCGCAGGCTGATCCGCACCGGAGTGCCCGGCAGTTCGAAGAATTCGCGCATCGAATTGACGAGATAGCGCAGATAGGACGTCGGCACCGCGTCGGCGCGCGAACAAAAAAGAATAAAGCTCGGCGGTCGCGCCTTGGCCTGCGTGATGTAGTTCAGTTTCAGCCGCCGGCCCGACACCGCGGGCGGCGGGTTGTTGTCCACCGCCTGCTCGAACCAGCGATTGAGCGTCGCGGTCGGCACCCGACGGTTCCACACCGCATAGGCCTGCTGGATCGAAGTCATCAGGCGGTCGATACCCTCGCCCATCAGGCCGGATACCGCCACGATCGGCATGCCCTTGACCTGCGGCAGCAGGTGATCGGCATCGGTGCGCAAGCCTGCGACCAGGCTCGCCTGCTTGCCCATCAGGTCCCATTTGTTGACCGCGATCACCAGCGCACGGCCCTCGCGCTCGATCAGGTCGGCGATCCGCAAATCCTGTTCCTCGAACTTGTTCTGCGAATCCATCATCAGCACGACGACTTCGGCGAAGCGGATGGCGCGCAGCGCGTCCGACACCGAGAGCTTTTCCAGCTTTTCCTCGATCCGCGAGCGCCGCCGCAATCCCGCGGTATCGAACACGCGAAAATCCCGGCCCTGCCAATTGACCTCGACGGAGATCGAGTCGCGGGTGGTGCCGGCCTCGGCGCTGGTCAGCAGCCGCTCCTCGCCGAGCAGGTGATTGATCAGCGTGGATTTTCCCGCATTGGGACGGCCGACGATGGCCACACGAATGGGGCGCGTGGCGATTTCCTCATCTGATACGATGACGTCGTCATCGTCGAATTCTTCACTCTCCTCGACCGGCTCCGGCATGATCGCGCGCAGCGAGTCGTAGAGATCGCTGAGGCCCTCGCCATGCTCGGCGGAAATCTGGATCGGCTCGCCGAGGCCGAGCGCGTAGGATTCCATCGCGCCGGCCTCGCCGTGCTTGCCCTCGCTCTTGTTGGCGACCAGCACCACCGGTTTGTTGGCGCGGCGCGCGAAATCGGCAAAACCGCGATCGTTCGGCGTCAGACCCGCACGCGCGTCGATCACGAACATCAGGGCGTCGGCCAGCGCGATCGCGGTCTCGGTCTGCTCCTGCATCCGCGCGGTCAGCGAGCCCTTGGCGCCCTCATCGAGCCCGGCAGTGTCGATCAGCGTGAATTCGAGATCGCCGAGACGGCCCTGCCCTTCGCGGCGGTCGCGCGTGACGCCGGGCGTGTCATCGACCAGCGCGAGCTTCTGCCCGACCAGCCGGTTGAACAGCGTCGATTTTCCGACATTGGGCCGGCCGATGATAGCAATGGTAAAAGACATGAGCGATCCCTGCGCTGTCTAGGAAGCGCGTGTCGATAAAATGAAAAACCAAATCAGCGCGTGAAGGTGCCGCTCGGCAGTGGCGCCGGGAACGGTGAAGCAGATTGTTGTTGCGATGGCGCAGGCTGTGCCGGCGCGTCCGGCGGCGGCGCGGTGGTGCGCCGGCGCACGATCTTCGCCGGCTTGGGAGGCGGCGGCGCCGCGGCGGTGCTGCCCTCTTCCTCGGGCAAAGCGTCGGCATCGGCGGCAGGCGCCGCGCCCGGCGCGGACGCCCGGCTGGCCGTCACCGGTTGCTTGCTTTTCGCAGACCTGGCGCCGCGCCTGGATTTCGGCTCCTCCGCGGGCGGCGCGGGGGCGGCGACCTCGGCGTTCTGCTGGTCCAGTTGCTCCTGGCGCGAGCCCTTGTACAAATCCTTCGGTACGCCCTGCTCGAGGCCCGGCACGCCTTCGGGGAAAACCGGCTTGCGCTCGCCCGGCAGCTTCTTCTTGGTGTCGAGGAAGTCGAGCAGGTCGGACGGGTCGAAACTGCTCATGCCGCCAGCGCAGCCGGCCAGCACGCCCGACAAGGCGATGACGATGGCGGTGGCGATCAGGCGTTGCGCGCGGCGCATGGTCGGTTTCTCACTCAACTTGTTTTCCCGCCGTCAGCTCTCGACATCAACTCTTGGCAACCGGCGGAAGCAGCGCTTGCAGCGCTTCGGCGCGCGAGCGCAGACTTGCCGGCGTCTCGCCGTCATTGGCAATCACGTCCAGCCACTGCCGCGCTGCGGTCGTATCGTTGGCACGCCAGGCCGACAACGCGAGCAGTTCGCGCGCGGTATGGCGAAAGGTCGCGCCCGGCACAGTGGCCGGCTCCAGGCGCTGCAGCATATTGGGATAGGTCGAGCTTTCCAGCAGCAATCCGGCGGCGCGAACCCGCGCCAGGTCCTGCTCCGACGCGCCGACGCTGTGGTCGGCCGCGATGTCGTCGTACAGCTTCGCCGCCGCCTGCGGATCGCGCGATGCGGCTTCCGCGGCGACACGCAGCCGCGCCAGCACGCGGTAGCCCGATGGCGCCTTGGCCGCCAGATCGGCAAAGGCGGCTTCCGCCTCGGTATGCTTGTTCTGTTCGGACAGCTCAGAGGCCTTGTCGAAGGCCGCTCCGGCCTCGGCCGCCTTCTTGGCTTCCAGATAGGCATAGCCACGCCAGCCGCCCACCGCGGCGATGATCAAAAAGGCGCCGCCGATGATATAGATCGAGTACTGGTCCCAGATCTTTTTGAGCTGGTCGCGACGTACGTCTTCGTCGACTTCATCAAATAATTCAGACACTTAGAGTTATCCCATCCCCGATGGAGCGCGCGAATCCGCGTGTCCCGCCTTAACGCCGATCCCCGCGTGGCGGCGGCGATACCCTAGCGATATGGCGGCGGCAAGGCAAAGCAAGCCGGATCAAAGCGTTACCAAGGACATGCTTAAAATCAAAGGCCCGTCTGACCCGCCACCGCATCCCGCCGGGCAGGCGTGAAACGACCCTAGGCCAGGCTGGGCTCACCGACCAGCAGGACGCCGCCGCTGCTGCGGGTCTCCCCCGCCTGGCCGGACAATGCCTGCGGTATAAATCGCGTAACCAGCCGCCGCTCGAGTTCGTAGCGGTTCAGCGGCTCGACGAATTTGACCGCGAAGCCGTCGGGCAGCAGTCTGACGACGCGACCGATGCAGGCCCCCACTGCCAACGGCGTTCCGATCTGCGGTTGCAGCTCGGCCGAGACCGCCGCACCAGATGACGACATGTCGATCACGAGGCAGGCCTGCGTGGTGCCGTCGGCAAGGGTCATAATGGAATGGGGAGTTGTCGGGATGATGCGCGCATCCTTGCGCAGATCGGCAAGGCCGGGCTCCTTCCGCTTCTTTTCCAGCCAGGTGAGCTTATTGGCAAACTTTTCCCGCATCGGGCGAGTCATCTCAAGTTCGATCAGGAATCGACCTGTCTGGGTCTCGGTGATGCTGGCGTCGAATTTGCCGAAGTCCTGGAAGTAGGTGCTGAGGCGGTCACCAATCTTACCGACCACCGGCACGTCGGCCATCATCCGAAATGGTGAAACGCGCGTGGTTCGGCAAGCGAAAGTCCGCAGCTTGCCCTGGGGATCATACCAGTTCGGCAGAGTGTAATTGCCGATCACGGCAACATTGACCGCTCGCTGCTTGAGAAATTTCTCGACCGACAAAGGATAAATCCTCGCGTGTATCTACTGAATTCAGCGAACGACTTCGAAGCGATCCGGGTAGCGCGCCCAGTGCCGAGGCCGTTGATGCAGGCAAACCTGAACGCCTGCCGCGATCAGCGCGTATCGCGACCGCGATGACATCGGAGTCGCGCCTGCGTGCCGAACACGCCAATGGTGTTCATGCCCTAAATATACCGCGAAAATGATAAGATTGGCTGAATCGATCCCGCAGGATGGAGTTCCCCATAGGGAACCTAGGGCCCGACAGTTTCTTTTTCGTAAACGAAACTCCGTAGAACTACTGATCTTGCGATCACTCGCGACACCCACGCCGAGCGCGCTGACAAAAAATTCACAAGCGCCATGCCTTGCGACGACCGCGCTGCGCGGCGGGCGGGCGGGCGGTAAAGGAAATTCGAAGAGAAAGGATAAATTGCAAGCGGTTGCGCTAGGCGTATTCCAACGATTCTTCTGTAAAGCGATACAGGGAATGCCAGGTGGCGCATTCTCAGAGAAACGCGAAGGATCGACATGTTAGCCAATCGACGCAGCACCGAACGTCGTCCGTGCAGACGAGTCGCGAAGATCCAGTTCGGGACCGGCTCGCTGCCGCGCGACTGCATGATCACGGACGTATCGGCGGGCGGCGTCAAGATCATCGCCGAACACCTCGAGATTCCCCCTGAGTTCACCATCATCCTGTCCGACGGCGGCCCACGGCAATGCCGGCTGGCCTGGCGGATCGGCTGTGAATTCGGCGCTCAATTCGTCGACTAGGCCGATAAGCCCTTCAAGATACCGAAGTTCGCTCCGCGGGAACGATGACCGCGGCTCCTGCCCGCACGGCTCCTTAACCTGAACTTAGGGTTAAACTGCAAGCATTTTTGACCAGTCCCGCCGACGATAGGTCAAACCACGTGCTCCAGCAGTTGCGTCACCGTTATTGCTTCGCAAGACGCGCTGCATTCGCAGCATCGTCCGTGATCTTGCTGTTGGGGTTGGGTGGCTGCCAGACCGCCGGCACCTCTGACATCACGGGATCGCTGGGCGAGAAGGCCGAAGCAAGCCGTGCCGCCGACCCGCGGCGCGAACTGGAAGCCTCTCGCGATCGTTTTCGCGCCAGTCCGAAAGATATCGACGCGGCGCTGCAATACGGCAAGGCGCTGCGCGCCACGGGACAGAAGGCCCAGGCTGTAGCCGTGCTCGAGCAGGCCACCATCGCTCATCCCGGCAACAAGGCGCTGCTCGCCGGCTATGGGCGGGCGCTGGCGGACAACGGCAATTTTCAACCGGCCTTCGACGTCCTCACGCGCGCCCATACCCCCGAAGATCCGGATTGGCGGATTCTTTCCGCTCAGGGCGCGGTGCTCGATCAGCTTGGCCGATATGAAGAAGCGCGGCAGTACTACGCAAGCGCGCTGAAGATCGCGCCGGAAGAACCCTCCGTATTGTCCAATCTCGGTCTTTCCTACGTCCTTGCAAAGGATCTGCCCAAGGCGGAGGAGATCATGCGCCGCGCCAACAGCCGCCCGGATGCGGATCAGCGCGTGCGGCTGAATTTGGCGCTGGTGGTTGGCCTGCAGGGCCGTATTGCCGATGCTGAAAGCATCGTGAAGGCTGATCGACCGGCCGAGGAAGCTGCGGCAAATGTCGCCGATCTCAGGCGATTACTGTCCCGTAAGGGCAATGCACGCGCCGATGCGGGTAAACTGCCGGTGGCAGCAGCCGGGCGCCCCAACTGAGCCTTGACGCAACTAAGCCCTGGCGCAACCGGTCTTGGCGAATGGGTATCGGCCCCCTCGCCTGCCAGGGTCCGCCTCGCCGAAACGCCGCTACCCTGCCCGCAGCTTCCTGATGAGCGGCGCCAGGAATGAGCCCTTTGGCTTCCTGGTCTCGCCGCGGCCGGTCAGCTGCCGCGCGATCTGCAGAAACATCTTGGTGGTGCGGTGATTGGCGGAAATTTCCGCGATCATCTGGCCGTTGTTGGCGGCCGTGCCGAACATGCGCGAATCGAATGGAATGGAAGCAATCGGCTGACTCTCGATCGCCTTGGCGAATTCGCCGGCGCTGATTTCCGGTCGTTTCGGCAGGCCGATCTGGTTGAGACAATACAGCGGCGGCCGGTCGTTGGGCCGCGCTCCCTTCAGCATATTCAGCATGTTCTTGGTGTTGCGCAAATTGGCGAGATCCGGCTCGGCAACCACCAGGATGTCATCGGCGCCGACCAGAACGCGCTTGGTCCAGCCCGACCATTGGTGCGGAACGTCCAACACGATGCACGGCGTGGTCATGCGCAACGTATCGAAGATCGCATCGAAGGCGTCCGCGCCGAGGTCGTAGACCCGTTCGAGCGATGCCGGCGCCGCCAGCAGACTGAGATTATCGGTGCACTTCGCCAGCAGCCGGTCGACGAACGAAGTATCGGGCCGGTCGGGCGCGAAGATCGCGTTGGCGATCCCCTGCAAGGGATCCTTGTTGTAATCGAGCCCGGCGGTGCCGAACGCGAGGTCGAGATCGATGACGACGGAATCCAGCTGGAGATCGCGGGCGATCGCCCAGGCCACATTGTGCGCGACGGTGGACGCGCCGACGCCACCCTTGGCGCCGACGACGGCGATGATGCGGCCGACGGCGATCGCCTCCGACGCCGAAAACAGGCTGCAGACCGAGCGCACCACATCAAGCGGGACGACCGGACCAATGACGTAGTCGCTGACGCCGCGACGCACCAGTTCGCGGTAGGGCGCGGCATCGTGCGCGGTGCCGATCACGACGACACGGGTTCCGGGATCGCACACGGATGCGAGGTCATCGAGGCCGGCCAGGATGTCGCTGCCGCCTTCGGTTTCCAGAATGATCACGTTCGGCGTCGGTACCGTACGATAGTTCTCGATGGCGGTCGCCACGCCACCCATCTGCACAGTGAGATGCGCCTTGCCGAGACGGCGATCCTCGGCCGCCGCTTTCACGGCGAGAGCGGTTGTCACCGACTCGCAAAAGGCCTGCACCGACACGCGCGGCGCCGGGGCGATATAATCGTCCGCGTGCGGCAACGTGACGTCTGGTTGATCTGCGGAAGGTCGTGTGACGCTCATCATTTGCCTGTATCGCTGAGTTTGGCTTTGTCGGACTCGGGATAGGTGGTCGAGGTCGAGGTACCCTTGCGATACTTCTCGAACGCCTCGGTACGTCGCGCCGTATAGGCGGCACTCTCGGGTCTCGGCTGTTCAAGGTCCGCAGGATTGTCGATCATCGCGGCGAGGTTGCGCTGGTTCGCGCAGCCGAAATTGTGATACGGCCGGTTTTCGCTATAGCCCTTGTTCAGGATCGAGGGTCCGAGATCCTCCGGCCACAGGCCGCAGGGGCCGGCGACCGCCGAGATTTTCGGGTAACTCAGCCTGATGGTCGCAAGCGTACGGGGATCTTCCGGACGGTAGCGATGCAGCTTGACACCTCGTGACGGCACGCCGCCCGCCGCCAGCGTCGCCTGAATTTCCTGAAAGCTCGACGCCGCGGCCCGGGCGTTCGGCGTGTCGACCGGCACATCCACCACGATCGCACCGGTACCTTCGCGAACCCAGGCCCGCGCCAGTCCCATCACGTCGGCGCGCTGTGAAGCGGACAGGCCGCCGCGTCCCTGCCCGACGAAGACGACGATCGAGGTGTCGGCTTCCTGGACTGCTATCGGATGACGCTGCCGGTAGTCGTTGGGCACGCTCGCCGTCGTCACGACTTCCGCGCCGGTATAGGTGCACGCTCCCAGCGCGGCTGAAAGGCCGCCCAGCGCAGCCAGCAGGCGCAGGGTGCGAAGGCGATCGCGCGGTGTTCTGTTCGTCATCGTATTGTCCTCGTCCCGCAACCGCCGGGCACCGCGTCAGTCAATGATGAAGCCAAAATTGCTCTGGGAGCTGCCGAGCGCTTCGGCGCGGCCGGCGACGCCGTAAATCCGGTTGATCTGGGCCAACAGGGTCGATTGGGAATCCGACGCCGGCGCAAATCCGTCGTCGGGACGTGACAGCTCTTTCTGTGCCACCGCCCGAACGACATAGGGGGTCAC
>JBBQUA010000091.1:0-19189 GCA_038212905.1 Hyphomicrobiales bacterium | reverse complement strand
ATCGAGATCGATGCGCCGACCGCGGACTTGATCTGGGTGGTGTCGGCGGTCAGCCGCGAGATCAACTCGCCCGAGCGCGCCGAATCGAAGAAGGCCGGCGACAGCGAGATCAGATGCGCGAACACGTCGCGCCGGAGGTCGGCGACGATGCGCTCGCCGATGGTCATGACCAGATAGAACCGCGCCGCGCTGGCGAGCGCCAGCACCCCGACCACCGCGATCATCACGCTGAAATAGGAGTTGATCATCGCTATGCCTTCGGGCGACAGGCCGAAGTCGATCATCCGCCGCACCGCGATCGGCACCAGCAGGGTCGTGATCGCCGCGATGGTGAGCGCAATGAAAGCGAGAATGGCGCGGCCGCGGTAGCGCGCCACATAGGGCATCAGCGCCAACAGCGGTCGAAGCCGCGCGCTGCTTTTGGCCGGCGCCTCCGTTAATACGGCCTCGATGGAGGGTGCCTCGGCGACCGCCAGATCGTGGCGCGGCGGCGTCTCTTCACGCCGCTGTTCAAGCCGTTCCACTGCGCTCATGATTCAGGACCAATCGCTTTGCCAGCCCCCAGATAGGCCCAGCCGCCGACGCTGGCAAATCCGGTAAGATACTAATGCCGGATCTCCGGCGGTCCGGGCCGAACTTGGCTTGTTTTGGCGGCCTCGCTGCGTTATAGAGCGGCCCAAATCCGTCCCCACAGCCATCGATAGACAGGCGCCGGCGCGCCGAAGGATCTGCCATGAAAGCCGAACTTCACCCGGAATATCATATGATTACGGTCGTGATGACCGATGGCACCGAATACCAGACCCGCTCCACCTGGGGCAAGGAAGGCGACAAGCTGAACCTCGATATCGACTCCAAGTCGCACCCGGCCTGGATCGGTGGCGCCCAGCAGATGCTCGATCGCGGCGGCCGCGTGTCCCGGTTCCAGAAGAAGTTTTCGGGCTTTCTCAAGAAGGATTGAGGGCTTTCAAGCCGCTCGCACGATGAAGACAGCAAAAAACGCCCCGTCTCGCGACGGGGCGTTTTTCGTTGGGAACTGGGTCTGGCGCGTCAGCCGCTCTGGCGTTCGAACGCCGCCTTCAGGCGGTTGAGCTGCGGCACCAGCGGATTGCCGATCGAGGCGCGTTCGGACGCCGGCGCGTGGATCGTGGTATCAAGGCGGCGGACCTGGGTCTGCAGCGCCATCGAGCGGGCGATCAGCTCCTGCAATGCCGGCGGCAGCTTTTCGATGATGTCGTCAGGACCGGGATCGGCGGCAGAGAGCTTGACCTTGGTCTTTTCGCGGTTGGCCTGGCCCAGCGTCATCTCGCCTTCCTTGACCGCGCGGTGCAGCAGCAGCCATGACGCCAGCTGCATCAGGCGTGTGGTCAGCCGCATGCTTTCGGTGGCGTAAGTCAGGCTGACGGAGCGGTCGAGCGCCTTCGCCTCGGTGCGGCCGATGCCGTCGAGATAGGCGGCGGTCTCCTCGACCAGGTCCATGCCTTCGCGGAACAGGGTGCCGAATGCCGCCGAGTTTGTCAGTCTCTCGCTGAACTGGACGAGAGCGGTTTCGCCTTGCGAACGGTCGGACATGGTTAACGCCTCACGCAACTGTTTACGCCGCCGGCTTGAATGGGCGCCGGCTTATGATGAACAAATCATTACGCGCCGGCAGGCGAGAGTCCAGCCGCAAGCGTTTTTATGGTTTCCAGTGAGGTACCGCGAACGCCAAAAAAAGAGCCGCCATTTCTGGCGGCTTTTGAAGTTGATAACAGGGAGGCGTCAAACAGAGTGGACAGGAGCCACTCGGTGTCCAAACAGGGACGATTAAGTCATAATCGAGAAAGCTTAATGGACGGTAAATGAAGGGTTTTGTTCACGGTTCCTTTGCCATGTCGGCCATTGGCCGAGTGGCGAGGCCATTGCGCTCCGCCCTCTCGGCCGTCGTCCCGGACAAGTGAGCGTCAGCGAACGCCGATCCGGGACCCATACGCCGCGGCGGATGGGATCAAGGAAGGTCTCTGACGCACGGCCCCAATGAGAGGACACGGAGTATGGATCCCGGATCGGCGCTCGCTACGCTCGCTGGTCCGGGACGACGGGGTGAGAGATCGACTCAACTCTCTACGTCTTGAAAAAGCTGTTCGCCGCATCCTTTGACGCGCGCTTTTTTGTCATCGCCGCCTGCAGCCGCTCGATTTCCGAATTCATCAGCGCAATGCGCTCGGCCAACTCCTCGACCGACAGCAGCGACAGGTCCTGCCCGATCTCGTGGGTGACTTTCTTTCTCGGCTTGTCGTCGTCTTCGGTGGCCATGCGTTTCTCCAGCCCTTAAGCAGTGCGGCGTCGATGGATCGACCGCATCTGGCATTTTTGCCGTAGCGTGATATTCTGCGCAAGTTCGTAAGGTTTCCGAAGTGATTTTTGCAAGCGCGCCATTCCCTAATCGAATGCCCCGGCCCGACCGCATGAGGTTCGACCGGAGGGGATAACGCGCGCGTTTTTTCGCGCCAAGGCACAAGCCGAATCCAAGCCCTTCCGGTCGCGCGGAAGGGCTTTTTGATTTCACGGAGTTCGGCATCCCTTTGCGAGAAAGACCGCTGCCATGACCAAGATTCTCATTACCAGTGCGCTTCCCTATGTGAACGGCGTCAAACACCTCGGCAATCTCGCCGGCTCGCTGCTTCCGGCCGATGTCCATGCCCGCTTCAGACGGCAAATCGGCGACGAGGTTCTCTTCATTTGCGCCACCGACGAGCACGGAACGCCCGCCGAACTCGGCGCAATTCAGGCTGGGCAGGACATAAGAGCTTTCTGCGACGAACAGCACGCGATCCAGGCCGATATCTACCGGAGGTTTGGTCTGTCGTTCGATCATTTCGGGCGCACCTCGTCACCGCACAACCATGCGCTGACGCAGCATTTTTATCGAAAGTTGGACGATGCCGGCCTGATCGAGGAGCGCGATCTGCTGCAGGTCTGGTCGCCGCTGGACCGGCGGTTTCTTGCCGACCGCTATGTGCTCGGGACCTGCCCGCATTGCGGGTTCGGACAGGCCAGGGGCGACCAATGCGATGGCTGCGGTGCGCTGCTCGATCCCACGGAACTGATCCGGCCGCGATCCGCACTATCCGGCGATACCGCGCTGGAGATCCGCGGGAGTCGTCACCTTTTCTTGCGCCAATCCTTGCTCGTCGAGAAGTTGAGCGCGTGGGTCAATGGCCGAACCGGCTGGCCACCCTTTGTCGTGTCACTGGCGAAAAGCTGGCTCACCGCGGAACTGCGGGATCGCTGCATCACCCGCGACCTCGCTTGGGGCGTACCGGTGCCGCGTGCAGGATTTGAAGCCAAGGTATTCTACGTCTGGTTCGATGCGCCGATCGGGTACATCGCGGCAACGCAGCAATGGGCCGAAGCTTACGGCAAGGATTGGCGGCCATGGTGGTGGAACGCCGACGATGTCAAATACATCCAGTTTCTCGGCAAGGATAACGTGCCTTTCCACGCCGTCAGCTTTCCGGCAACGCTGATCGGCTCAGGAGAGCCCTGGAAAACCGTCGATCTGATCAAGGGTTTTCATTGGCTGAACTATGAAGGCGGCAAATTCAGCACCAGCGCGGGGCGCGGCATCTTCACCGATCAGGCACTGGAGGAGTTACCGGCAGACCTGTGGCGCTGGTGGCTGATCGCCAACGCGCCGGAAACGTCGGACACCGACTTCAACACCGGCAGATTCGCAACCGATGTGAATAAGGACCTCGCCGACATCTTCGGCAATCTCGTCAACCGCATCGTCAGCTTCACGCACCGGGCGTTCGACGGCCGCATTCCCGGGGGCGGCGCGCCTTCCGCACCGGAAGCGGCGCTGGCCGCCGAACTCGACCTTCGCATCGCCGCGCTGCGGGCGCATCATGAAGCCTGCGAGTTTCGCCGCGCCGCCGCTGAAACGCGGGCGATCTGGAGCGCCGCCAACGCCTATCTCCAGCACGCAGCGCCCTGGACTACTGTTAAATCCGATGGGGCCCGCGCCGCAGTCGTGACACGGACGGGACTGAACCTCGTGCGCCTGTCCGCGGTGCTGGCGTGGAGCATCATTCCAGCCCTCTCCGGAACCGTGCTTCACGCATTTGGCGATGACCAGGCTGTTCCGAACTGGCCAAGCGGTCCCTGTGGGCCCTTTCTGGACAGCGGCGCGGATACGCCGGTGCTGCGGCTCGCCCTCCTTGTGCCCAAAATCACCCCTGAAAAAGCCAACCACCTGGCGACCCGGTTTGGAGGGGAGCGCCGGGCGCAGTAACGACATTTCACTTTGTGGCAAAAGGCGATATGCCATCGGTCGCCTCAACCGTCGCCAAAGAAAACCGTCAAGAAAAGCAAGGAAACACCATGGAAAAGCTGCCCGCGCAAATGACCGTCGTCGGCATCAGCAAGCCCGGCGGTCCGGAGGTGCTGATACCCGAGACCCGCGCGCTTCCGGTGCCCGGTCCGGGCGAAATCCTGGTCAAGGTTCTGGCCGCGGGCGTCAACCGCCCTGACGTCGCGCAGCGTTCCGGCGCCTATCCGCCGCCGCCCGGCGCCAGCGATCTGCCCGGTCTGGAAATCGCGGGCGAAGTGGTGGCGCTCGGCGCGGGGGCCAGCCGGCACAAGCTCGGTGACAAGGTGATGTCGCTGGTGGCCGGCGGCGGCTACGCGCAATATTGCATCGCACAGGATGCCCAGGCGATCGCGGTACCGCCTGCCCTCTCGATGCAGGAAGCCGGCGCCATCCCGGAAACCCTGATGACGGTCTGGCACAATGTGTTCGAGCGCGGCGCCCTCAAGCCCGGCGAGACGCTGCTGATCCATGGTGGCTCCTCCGGCATCGGCACCATGGCGATCCAGTTGGCAAAAGCGCTGGGGTCCAAGGTGATCGTCACCGTCGGATCGAAGGACAAGGCCGATGCCTGCACCAGGCTCGGCGCTGACCAGGCGATCAACTACAAGACCGAGGACTTCGTCGAAGCGGTCAAGACGGCGACCAATGGCGCCGGCGCCGATGTCATTCTCGACATGGTCGGCGGTGATTACATCGACCGCAACTACGATGCCGCCGCGATCGACGGCCGCATCGTCCAGATCGCATTCCTGAGCGGGACGCCCAAGGCGACCGTTAACTTCTCCAAGGTGATGGTGAAGCGCCTGCATCACACCGGCTCGACGCTGCGTCCGCGCAGCAATGCCGACAAGGCGGCGATGGTCGCCGCGATCGAGGCCAAGGTGATGCCGCTGTTGCGCGACGGACGGGTCAAACCTGTCATGGACAGCACATTCCCGCTGGAAAAGGCCGCCGATGCCCATCGGCGCATGGAGACCAGCGAACATATTGGCAAAATTGTGTTGGCGGTTTAACGCTGTTGCGCGATGCGCAGCCGGAAACCCTTTGATTTCCCTCACTTTCATGTCATTTATCGCGCAACGCCGGTCGACCAGCTTCGACCGGACATGTGACTGATTGCGGAGAACTGACATTGCGTCTGATCAGGTGCCTTGCGCCCCTCGCGCTGGGCCTCATGATTGTTGCCGCCGCGGCACCGGCGCGCGCTGTCGACGCGGTCAGCGTTCGCAGTGACGCGCCTGCAATCGATCTCACCGCGATTCTCAGTCATCAGCGCAGCGATGCCGACCGCATCCAGGTTTCCACCGCACCGGGCACCGACGGCATCGTTCGCCGCATCGAGGTCCGCGCCCGCGAAGGCGGCCAGAACTGGGTGGTGTTCGCGCTGGCCAACAACACCGACGACCAACTCGACCGCCTGATCGTCGCACCGCATTATCGCATCGTGTCATCAGGGCTGCTGTGGCCCGACCTCGGACTTTCGCGCATCGCCACCATTACGCCGTCGACCGGCGACCGTCCCGAGAAACAGGAAAGCGCGACCGCGGACATCTTCCGCATCACGCTGGATCCCGGCGCCGTCATCACCTTCGTCGCGGAGTTGCGCACCGATAAATTGCCGCAGCTCTATCTGTGGGAACCGGACGCCTACAAGGACAAGGTCAACTCGTTCACGCTGTACCAGGGCATCGTGATCGGCATTTCCGGCCTGCTGGCGCTGGTGCTGACCATTCTGTTCGTGGTCAAGGGCAGCATCATGTTCCCCGCCGCCGCCGCGCTGGCATGGGCGGTGCTGGTCTATATCGGTGTCGATTTCGGCTTCTGGGGCAAGGTGCTCGACATGTCGAACAACGCCGAGCGCATCTGGCGCGCGGCGGGCGAAGCGATCCTGGCCGCGACGCTGCTGGTGTTCCTGTTCGCCTATCTCAACCTCAGCCGCTGGCATGTGCGCTATTCCCACATCACCGTGGGCTGGCTGACCTTTCTCGGCTCGCTGGTGGCGCTGGCGCTGTTCGATCCCGCGGTCGCGTCCGGCATCGCCCGGATGTCGCTGGTGCTGATCGCCTTCGCCGGTTTTGCGCTGATCGTCTATCTCTCGACCCACGGTTTCGATCGCGCGGTGCTGTTGATCCCGACCTGGTTCCTGCTGGTGGTCTGGGTGATCGCGGCCGGCATGACGGTGGCGGGCTCCGTCACCAACGACATCGTCGGTCCCGCGCTGCTCGGCGGCCTCGTGCTGATCGTGATGCTGATCGGCTTTACCGTCATGCAGCACGCCTTCGCCGGCGGCGGCGCCACCACCGGCGTGGTCTCCGACGTCGAGCGCCGGGCGCTGGCGCTGACCGGCTCGGGCGACCTGATCTGGGACTGGGATGTCTCGGCCGACAAGGTTTTTACCAGCCCCGAGACCGAGCAACTGCTCGGCCTCAAACGCGGCACGCTGGAAGGCCCCGCCGCGAAATGGCTTGAGGTGCTGCACCCGCTCGACCAGGACCGATTCCGCGCCGCACTGGATAGCGTACTCGACCAGCGCCGCGGCCGCCTGGTGCAGGATTTCAGATTGCGCACGCCGGACGGGCACTTCATGTGGTTCGCGCTTAAAGCACGGCCCGTGGTCGGCTCCGACGGCGAAGTTTCCCGCGTGGTCGGCACCCTGACGGACGTCACCGAGGCCAAGAACGCCGAAGAGCGCATGCTGCACGATTCCGTGCATGACAATCTCACGGGCTTGCCGAACCGCAAATTGTTCATCGACCGGCTCGGCGCCGTGGCCAATTTCGCCAAAACCATGCCGAACCTGCGGCCGACGCTGATGGTGATCGACCTCGACCGCTTCAAGCAGGTCAACGATTCCGTCGGCATCGCGGTCGGCGATTCCATCCTGCTGACCTTGGCGCGGCGGCTGACCCGCATCCTCAAGCCGCAGGACACGCTGGCCCGGCTTTCCGGCGACCAGTTCGGCCTGATCCTGATGTCGGAACAGGATTCGGCGCGCATCACCGCTTTCGCCGAAACCATCCGCAAGACCATCCGAGCGCCGATCGCCTTCAACGACCGCGAGATTTTCCTCACCGCCTCGATAGGCCTCGCGCTCTCCGATCCGCAGACGCAATTGTCCGAAGAGATCATCAAGGACGCCGAACTGGCGATGTATCATTCCAAGCGGATCGGCGGCGACCGCATCGACGTCTACAAACCGGCGATGCGCGCGCGCAAGACCGACCGGCTGACGCTGGAAAGCGAATTGCGCCGCGCCATCGAGCGCGGGGAAATCACCATCCTGTACCAGCCGATCGTGCGGCTGGAAGATCGCTCGATCGCCGGCTTCGAGGCGCTGGCGCGCTGGGACCACCCCAAGCTCGGCCGGATGTCCCCGGTGGAATTCATCTCGATCGCCGAGGAAATCGGCCTGATCGTCGATCTCGGCATGTTCGTGCTGGACCAGACGGCCAAACAGCTGGCGATCTGGCAGCGCGCGATGCGCTCGCGCGAGCCGATTTTCGCCAGCGTCAACGTCTCCTCGCGGCAATTGCTGCGGCACGATCTGATCCACGACATCCGTACCGTGCTGTCACGCTCCTCGGTGGCCCGCGGCACGCTGAAGCTGGAACTGACGGAATCGATGGTGATGGAGAATCCGGAGCACGCGGCGCAGATGCTGACGCGGATCCGCGAACTCGGCACTGGATTATCGCTGGACGATTTCGGCACCGGCCATTCCTCGCTGGCCTACCTGCAGCGCTTCCCGTTCGACACCATCAAGATCGACCAGTCTTTCGTCCGCACCACCAGCCGCGGCACCCGCCCGGTGATCCTGAAGTCGATCATCGCGCTGGCGCACGACCTCGGCATGGACGTGGTGGCGGAAGGCGCCGAGACCGACTCGGATGCGGTCGAGCTCTATCAATTGGGCTGCGAATACGCGCAAGGCTTTGCCTTCGGCGAGCCGATGGACGCCGACGCCGCGATGCGGCTGCTGACGGAAGAGCGGCTGGAAGCGGCGAGCTAATCACTGTGTGCGGTGGAGCTCTGTGCTGCTCGACCACTGATCGTCGTACCCCGCGAAGGCGGGGTATCCAGTACGCCGCGACCCCTCAGCTCAATCATCACCGTCTCTGGAATACTGGATCAGTCGCTTTCGCGGGTGCCGACACCTTGAGGTATCGCGGGCATCGCGAAACAAATACCCTCACTTCACCTTCTTGAACCGCACGCTCTTGCCGTCCGCCAGCCTTGTCGCGATGTAGCCGCCTTCGAGGCAGGCTTCGCGCTGCGGCATCTTTTCCTGCGGGCTGCGCAGGGTTTCCCACCACGACGCGCGGTGCGCCGCGCGCGGCAGGGCGGCGTCGATGATCTCCTCGATCTTTTCGAAGCTCAGCACGAATTCGGGCAGTGTCTGCTGTTTCAGGTAATCGCGCAGCGGGTCGTAATCGTTCACTTTGGTCCTCGGTGGTTCGCCTGTCCGAAAGGCATTCCCATAAACGTGGCACTTTGCCGGTTCCGGTAACGGATCGTTAACTCATTACCGCGTCGCTGTCGCCACTTAAGCCGGCGGCAACCACTGCAGGCGCATTCAGACGCATTGGGAGCGAACCATGCGATTTGGATGGGGCAAGGAGGTGGCCAGCCGGCCCTGGCGGCTATCGGCGAAATTACTGATCATCTCGTCGGTAGCGACGGTGATCGGCTTCTCCGCGATTTGCGCCAACGTCATGCTCGACATGCGCCGCGGCGAGGAAGCGCTGGCGCGCCAGATGCTGGAGAATCTCGCATCCGGCATCGATTCCGACATCAACCGCAATATCGAACTCTACGACTTGTCGCTGCGCGCCGCCGCCAGCGGCATGATCCTGCCGGAAATCAAGGAGCTCAGCAAACCGATCCTGCACCTGATCCTGTTCGACCGGGCCGCCAGCGCCAAGCACTTCGGCGCGCTTCAGGTGTTCGACGCCGGGGGACGGTTGACGGTCGATGCCTCGACGCTCGATCCGCGGCCGGAAAATCGCGGCGACGAAGAATACTTTCGAGTCCATCGGGACACTCCCGACTCCGGCCTTTTCATCAGCAAGCCGATGCTGCACCGCGGCGCCTACGCCATCGTTCTCAGCCGGCGCATCACTGGCGAAGACGGAAGCTTTCTCGGCGTGGTCACGGGCTCGATCCGCTTCAGCTATTTCCACGACCTGTTCGGCCGCTTGAAGCTCGGGCCGGACGATACCATCACCGTGCTGCGCCGCGACCGCACCATCATCATGCGCAGGCCATTCGACCTCGACATCATCGGCAAGAATTTGGCGTCCTGGGGACGCTGGAACCCGACAAGCATGAATAACGGGTCTTATGCGGGGGCGGGCCCGGTTGATCCGATACCGCGGCTGTATGTCCGACACGACGGCACGGGTCCACTCAACGTCGTGGTCGGAAAGCCCCTGAGCAGCATCCTGAGCCTGTGGCGGACCGAGGCGATCCGGATATCTGCGATCGTGGCAGCACTGATCGCGTTCGTGCTCGGCGTGACGCTGTTTCTCGCCCGCGAGATCGGCCGCCGCGCCGAGGCGGAGGACAAACTCGAGGAGCTCGCGACAACCGACGCGCTCACCGGATTGAGAAATCGGCGCAAGTTCGACGCCTCGATCGATACCGAATGGCGGCGCGCCACCCGCCAGAAAACCCCGGTCGCGCTGCTGATGATCGATGCCGACCATTTCAAGGCCTACAACGACACCTTCGGACATCAGGCCGGTGATGAGGTGCTGATCGGCATCGCCATCTGCATCACGGATTCGGTGCGGCGCGCCGGCGATTGCGCCGCGCGCTACGGCGGCGAGGAGTTTGCCGTGCTGCTGTCGGCATTGTCCGCCGAGGAAGCGCTGGTGGTGGCCGAAGCCATCCGGCTGAAAGTCCAGCAATGGTCCGAGCACACGAGCATCAGCATCGGCGTCGCCAGCATGACGCCCAACGTCACCCAGGAATGGTCCGAACTGATCGGAGCCGCCGACAAGGCGCTTTATGCTGCCAAAGCCGGCGGCCGCAACCGTTGCGCGGTAGCCACCGTGCCGCAGCTTTCGCTGGTGGCTTAGGGACCGTCACTTCTCCAGATAGTGTTTCATTTCCGCCCGCAGCCCGTCGCGCAAATCGGCTCGCGCCATGCCGAAGGCGATGTTGGCGCGGAGAAAGCCTGCCTTGGAGCCGCAATCATGCCGCTCGCCCTCGAACTCGACGCCGTAAAAGCTTTGCGTCCGGGCGAGACCGATCATCGCATCGGTGAGCTGGATTTCGCCGCCGGCGCCGCGCTCCTGGGTTTCCAGGATCTTGAAGATTTCCGGCTGCAGGATGTAGCGGCCGGTGATCGAGAGATTGGACGGCGCGGTGCCCTGGGGCGGCTTCTCCACCATGCCGTCGACCTCGAACATGTTGCTGCCGTGGCGCTTGCCGACGCCGCAGATGCCGTATTGGTGGGTGAGATGGGCGGGCACTTCCTCCACCGCGATCACGTTGGACTTCTCGCCGAGCTTGTTGGCGGCCTCGATCATCTGCGCCAGACAGCCCGGCGTGTTCAGCACCAGTTCGTCCGGCAGCACCACCGCGAACGGCTCGTTGCCGACGATATCGCGCGCGCACCACACCGCGTGGCCGAGGCCGAGCGGCGCCTGCTGCCGGGTAAAACTCGTGGCGCCGGCGGCGGGCTGGTCGCGCGCCAGGATCTCAATCTCGGCCTTCTTGTTGCCCCGCGCCGCCAGCGTGGTGTCGAGTTCGAACATGCGGTCGAAATGGTCCTCGATCACGCCCTTGTTGCGGCCGGTGACGAAGATGAAATGCTCGATGCCGGCCTCCCGGGCTTCGTCGAACACATACTGGATCAGCGGCTTGTCGACGATGGTCAACATTTCCTTCGGCATCGCCTTGGTGGCGGGCAGGACGCGGGTGCCGAGGCCGGCGACCGGGAAGATGGCTTTGCGGATTTTCATGAGCGGCCGGGGTGCCTTTTAAGGGAGCGTGGGAACGTGCATTTTGACCGCATGTTGGTAACCGGTTTGCAGCCGGGAACAAAGGCGGATGTATGATGAAGGTTCCATGGCCGCCGCGCAAAGAGGCAAGAAACAAAATCCGGCCTTTGTTAAGCTGTTGGAAACCGTGACAGGGCCTTCTGGCCACGGGGTGAACGACAAGACATCTTGGGGAACGAGAAGACATGAGGACGGGACCATCGAGAACGAGCCGGGCCGGCGCGGTCGTGTTCGCGGCGACGCTGCTGTTCGCCGGCGAGGCACGGGCCCAATCCTCCGGCGGCGGGCTTCCCAACCTGTTCGGCAACATGTTCTCCGGCCAGAAGTCCGCAACCTCGGTGCAGGCCCAGGCGCAAGCCGCGCCCGCCGCCAGCAGCACCCCGTTACCCTGGACCGGCGAGGACGGCGGCTCCGGCCATCCCCTGATGACGGCATCCGCGATCCGCGAGGCGGCGGCGAACTTCGACCAATGCGTCGCTTCGATGTGGCCGGACGCCGCGCGGCGTCACATCTCACAGGCCAGCTTCCAACGCTTCACCGCCGGGCTCGCGCCCGATCTGCGCATCATGGACCTGATGGATTCGCAGCCGGAATTCACCAAGGCGGTCTGGGATTATCTCGACATTCTGGTCAACGATGTCAGGCTCGCCAAGGGCCGCGAGATCCTCGCCAAATACAAGCCGCAGTTCGACGCGGTCGAGAAAGCCTACGGCGTCGACCGCTACATCGTCGCCTCGATCTGGGGCATCGAATCGAATTATTCGACGATGATGGGCGATCGCAGCGTGCTGAATTCCACCGCGACGCTGGCCTGCATCGGCCGCCGCCAGAAATACTTCAGGGACGAATTTCTGGTCGCGCTGGAGATCCTGCACCGCGGCGATCTGCGGCCGGAACAGTTGCGCGGCTCCTGGGCCGGCGCGTTCGGGCCGACGCAGTTCATGCCGACCGCGTTCAAGCGCTACGCGGTCGATGCCGATGGCGACGGCCGCCGCGACGTGGTCGACAATCCCCACGACCTGATCGCCTCGACCGCCAATAACCTGAAAAAGGATGGCTGGCAGACCGGCAAGACCTGGGGCTTCGAGGTCGTGATGCCCAAGAACTTCAATTACATGCTGGCCGATCGCGCCAAGGCGATGACGATTACGCAATGGGAGCATCTCGGGCTCACCCGCGCCGGCGGCAAGCCGTTCCCGAATCCGGCCGACAAGGCCTATCTGCTGGCCCCGGCCGGCGCCGAGGGGCCGGGCTTCCTGATGCTGCAGAATTTCCGCGTGATCATGAAATACAACCCGGCGGAGGCCTATGCGCTGGCGATCGGCCATTTCGCCGACCGCCTGCGCGGTGGCGCACCTTTCGTGCAGCCCTGGCCCCGGCAGGAACGCACCCTGTCCCGCGCCGAGCGGCTGGAACTGCAGCAGCTTTTGGCCCAGCGCGGCTTCTATCGCGGCACCCCCGACGGCCAGTTTGGCGGTCTTACCCGCGAGGCCCTGCGCGGCTTCCAGGCCTCGATCGGGACGCCGGCGGACGGATTTGCATCCTCCAACGTGCTGGAACGGCTCAGGGGCCGGTAAAAGCCGCTTTCAGCCGGCGAAAGTAACCTTGATCAGGACATTTCCGGGCCGACCTTGACGGCTGAGGGCGAAGCCCGGTCTATGGCGGGAAATCTGCCCGCTTGCGGCCTGATTCCGCTATTATAGCGATGGCCTGATCTTCAAATTGCGATCGATCCGAATGCAAAAGCCCAAATCCTTTTTAGGGAAGTCCTTTATCCGGGTGTTCACCGAAAGCGGCCCGCTGATCGCGCTGGCGGTTGCGGTCGCGCTGCTGGTCGGGATCGTGGGGCCGGCATCCGCACAGTTCTTCAATTTTGGCGGACCGCCTCGGCAGGCGCCGCCGCAGCAGCGTGGTGGTGGCGGCTGGTTCGGCGGCGATCTGTTCGCGCCATTCCAGCAGCCGGCGCCGAAACGGGTCGAGAATTATTCCAGGGCGCCGCCGCCGGAGAAGCGCGATCCGACCATCGTGCCGGAGCGCAACGTGCTGGTGCTCGGCGACGCCATGGCGGACTGGCTCGCTTACGGTCTTGAGGATGCCTATTCCGAACAGCCGGACATGGGCGTGATCCGCAAGCACAAGACCGTCTCCGGCCTGATCAAGTATCAGCCCAGGGGCGAGCCTTCGGACTGGGCCGCCGCGGCGAAAGGCATCCTCGCCAGCGAGAAGCCGGAGGCCATCGTCGTCATGCTCGGACTGAGCGACCGCGTCGCGATCCGCGAAGCCGCGGCCGACAAGTCCAAAAAAGAGAGCGACAAGAAGGACGCCCGCGCCAAACCCGGCGAGGCCAAGCCCGCGGCGAAGCCGGATGATGTGGCCGACGCCCAAGCAAAGCCCGAGAGCAAGCCGTCCGAGGCCGATGCCGCCGACGATGCCGACGCCGATCTACCGTCGATCGTTGCGCCGGAGAAAAGCGCGCGCAGCGGAAGCGGTCTGCATGAATTTCGCGACGAGCGCTGGGTCGAGCTTTACACCAGGAAAATCGAGGAGATGATCGCCGTCCTGAAAACCAGCGGCGTGCCGGTGCTGTGGGTCGGCCTGCCCGCGGTGCGCGGCACCAAGGCGATGTCGGACATGCTGTTCCTCAATTCGCTGTATCGCGACGCTGCCGGCAAAGCCGGCATCACCTATGTCGACGTCTGGGACGGCTTCGTCGATGAAGCCGGCCGCTTCCTGCAACAGGGCCCGGACTTCGAAGGCCAGATCCGCCGGCTGCGCTCTTATGACGGGGTGTATTTCACCAAGGCCGGCGCGCGGAAGCTCGCGCATTATGCCGAGCGCGAGATCACCCGGCTGATGGCGGCGCGTTCCGGGCCGATTGCGTTGCCGACCGAACCCGCGACGCCCGACGCCAACGCGCTGCCGGGTCAGCCGGCGCCGCGACCGCTCGCCGGACCTATCCTGCCGCTGGTGGCGTCCTCCGTCGGCACCGATCAATTGCTCGGCGGTCCCGGCTCGCGGCCGGCCGCGGTCGATGCACTGGCGGCGCGCACGCTGGTCAAGGGCGAACCGCTGGCGCCGCCCGCCGGCCGCGCCGATGATTTCGTCTGGCCGCGCCGCGAGGTCGGACGCGAACAGGCCAAGGGCGATACGCCGGTGGCATCGACGGCGCCGGATGGAACGGCGGCGACCGCTCCGGCTGCGCCGCTGAAGCCGGTGGTGAAACGACCTCGCCCGGTACAACCGGAGACGCCGTCATTTGGGAACTTTTTCGGGTTTGGCGCACCGCGCCAAGCGGCGCCGCCGCCGCGCGGACCCGTGGCCCCGGCGGCGCCGCGTCCGCCGGGCAATGTCGGGCGGTCGGCATCAGTGCCGGGCGCGCTCGCGCGCTAATAATCGGCATCGGTCATTCCGGGACGATGCGGAGCATCGAACCCGGAATCCCATTGCAATCAATTCCAACCATCACCTCTGGATTCCAGGTCTGCGCCTGTCGGCGCATCCCGGAATGACGAGATGGCCTCAATAGCGCCAGCGCGGCGGCGGCCGGCGCGGCGGACGCGTCATCAACATGGCCAGCGCAAAGCCGATGCCGCCCGCGATCAGCAGCGCCCCGAGCGGATTGTCCTGCACCTTCTTCGCCACGGCTTCCGAACCCTCACGCAGGGTGTCGCCGCTGTTCTCATAGACATCCTTGGCAAGGCCGGCGGCGGCATCAGTGGCGTCGCGCGCGGCATCCTTGGCCTGGCCGTAGAGGTTCTGTACCGTGCCGGCAGCCTCACGTATGCGGCCAGAAGCTTCGGTCTCGGTATCGCCGACAATCTTGCCCGCGGCACCCTCGACCTTACCGGCGAAATCCTTTGCCGTTCCGGCAACTCGATCCTTGTCCATCGTCTGTACTCCTGAGCTGATTCTCGCTCCACTAACCGGCGAAACTCGTTCCGGTTCCTACAGAATCAAACCGCCGTCGACGACGAGCGTTTGCCCGACGATGTAGGACGACAGCGGCGAGGCCAGGAACAATGCGGCGCCCGCCATGTCGGCCGGCGTACCCAGCCGCTTCAGCGGTATCCGCTCGATCGCGCCCTCGAGCCGCGTTGGATTGGCCGTCGTCACCTTGGTCATCTTGGTATCGACCAGCCCGGGCGCGATGCCGTTGACGCGAATGCCGTCCTCCGCCCACGCCTGCCCGAGCGTCCGGGTCAGGCCCATGGCGCCGGTCTTCGAGGCGTTGTAGGCCGGATTGCCTTTGGTCGAATGATAGGCGGCGGTCGAACTGACGATGATCAGCGAACCCTTCGCGGCACTCAGCATGTCATGGAATTTGCCGGCGCAGGCCATCAGGCTCATCAGATTGACCTCGAGCACCTTGCGAAATCCGTCCATTTCGAATTCGCCGCGCCGGTAGATCACCGCACCTTGCGCCAGCACCAGCACATCGAGCCGGTCGAACGACGGCTTGAAATTCTCGACTGCCCTGGGATCGCCGACGTCGAGCCGCGTGTAATCCAGACCCTCAAGATGCGATCCTTCTTCGGGCGAATAATCCGACGCCGAAGCGCGGGTGCCGCAGACATTCACGCGCGCGCCCCTGATACGGAACGCCTGGGCGATGCCATTGCCGATGCCGCTGGAGCCGCCGACCACGAGAACCTGCTTGTCGCTGAAATCCAGTTCGTTCATCGCACGCGCCTTCCGTTCCTTGCCTGGTTTGACCTCTCTGGGGATCGGTGCCAGCCTTGTCAATCCTGCAAGCCGCCTCATCATCAGCGAGCATATCCATGTCCGATTTCAAACAACTCAGCCGCTCGGTCAGCGGATTGACCGTGCTCGTCACCGGCGCCGCCAGCGGCATGGGCCGCGCCACCGCGCTTGTGTTCGCGGCCGAGGGCGCCAATGTCGCCGTCACGGATTACTCGCCCGAAGGCGCGCAGGCGGTTGCCGACGAAATCGCAGCCGGTGGCGGCAGCGCAAAGGCCTGGACGCTCGATGTCGCCAACCGCGACGACATCAACACCGTCGTCAGCGCTGTTGCCGCGCATTTCGGCGGGCTCGATATCGTCATCAACAATGCCGGCATCTCGGTGCGCGTGGCGATCGACGATGACGGCTACGAGGAAGCCTGGGCCAGGGGACTGGCCGTGATGCTGACGGCGCATCCGCGCATCATCCGCGCCGCACTGCCGCATCTGCGCCGATCAAAAAGCCCTCGGATCGTCAACATCGCCTCCACCGAGGCGCTCGGCGCCACCGCCTTGCACAGTCCGTATTCGGCGGCGAAGGCCGGCGTCGCCGGCCTGACGCGATCGCTCGCGGTGGAACTCGGCCGTGACGGCATCACCGTGAACTGCATCTGCCCGGGCCCGGTCAGAACCGCGATAACGGAGCGGATTTCGGAGGAGCACAAGACGATCTACGCCAGACGCCGCACCGCGCTCGGCCGCTACGGCGACCCCGAAGAAGTCGCCCATATGACGCTGAGCCTGTGCCTGCCGGCGGCATCGTTCCTGACCGGCGCCGTGATCCCGGTGGACGGCGGCCTGATGGCGCGCAACGCCTGAGGGCGGGCATGCGCGACGCGACGTTGACATCGCCGGGTCAGGGAGTAGTTTTTTGCCCAACAGGGCGGATAACCGCCCGCCTCGATCAGGAGAAAACGCGCCATGGCCATCACCATCCGGCAGCTCCATCCAGATTTTTTCGGCGAGGTTTCGGGCGTCGACCTGCGCAAGCCGCTGACGCCGCAGGAGGCGGGGGATATCGAGGCCGGCATGGACAAATACGCCGTGCTGCTGTTCCGCGATCAGGACATTACCGACCAGCAGCAGATGGCGTTCGCGCTGAATTTCGGCGAACGGGAAAATCCGCGCGGCGGCAGTGTCGTCAAGCCGGAGGAATCCCGCCTCCAGACCGGGCTCAACGATGTCTCCAACCTGGGCCGGGACGGCAAGCCGCTGCCGCGCGACAGCCGCGCGGCCCTGTTCAACCTCGGCAACTGGCTGTGGCATTCCGACAGTTCGTTCCGCCCGATCCCGGCGAAGTTTTCGCTGCTGTCGGCGCGGGTGGTGAATCCGAGGGGCGGCAACACCGAATTCGCCGACATGCGCGCAGCCTATGACGCGCTTGAGGACGAGACCAGGGCCGAGATCGAGGACATGATCTGCCAGCATTCGCTGATGTATTCGCGGGGATCGCTCGGCTTTCTCGATTACACCGACGAAGAGAAGCAATTGTTCAAGCCGGTGTTGCAGCGGCTGGTGCGCACCCATCCGGTGCATGGCCGCAAGTCGCTGTATCTGTCGTCGCATGCCGGCGCGATCCTCGGCATGAGCGTGCCGGAAGGAAGGCTGCTGCTGCGCGACCTCAACGAGCATGCCACGCAGCCCGCCTTCGTCCACGCCCACAAATGGACGCTGCATGATCTCGTGATGTGGGACAACCGCCAGACCATGCACCGCGTCCGCCGCTACGACCAGTCGCAGCCACGCGACATGCGCCGCGCCACGGTGGCCGGCACCGCACCGACGGTGGCGCAGCAGGCGGCGGAGTAAGACTCTCTGCTGGGAACAGGTGAGCCCATTCACCAACAACCGTCGTCGCCCGCGAAGGCGGGCGATCCAGTATTCCAGAGACGCCAGTGATTGAACCGATAAGCCGCGGCGTACTGGATGCCCCGCCTTCGCGGGGCATGACGGTTTCTTTTTGGAGAAACTTAGCGCCTTAACTTCTACGCGTGCCCGGCTTCCGCCGACAACATACCGGGATCGATCCCGATCTTGCGCAGCGCGCGCAGGTATTTTTCCTCGACGTCGCGGCCGAAAATCAGGTCCGGATCGGCGTCGCAGTGCAGCCAGCCATTGTCCTGGATTTCGGTTTCCAGCTGTCCCGGCGCCCAGCCGGCATAGCCGAGCGCGAGAATCGCGTGCTTCGGCCCGCCGCCCCTGGCGATCGCCTTGAGAATGTCGACGGTCGCGGTCAGGCAAATGCCCTCGTCGATCTGCAGCGTCGCATCCTTGATGAAGAAATCGCTCGAATGCAGCACGAAACCGCGTCCGGTCTCGACCGGACCGCCTTTCAGCACCTTCATGCTCTCGGCGTTTTCAGGCAGCTTGATCTGGTCGGCCTTCTTGATGATGTCGAGCTGCACCAGCAATTCGGGAAAGTCGATGCTGCCGGCCGGGCGGTTGACGATGATGCCCATGGCGCCTTCGGACGAATGCGCACAGAGATAGATCACCGACCGCTCGAAGCGCGGATCGCCCATCACCGGCATCGCGATCAGGAGCTGCCCGTCCAGATAGCCCTGATTGGACAAATTGACGCCAGCGCCGGCGGCCTGGCGGCGAGCTGTCCTCGGTGTTTTGCCTTTAGGGTCCATCCGCAAAGGACTCTCATGTTGGTGTCTATCCTGATATTGGGTGGGCGATCTGTCAATCAAGCATCGCGCCGGTATTCGTTCGGCATCACAAGCAATTCAATGGTTTGCGGCCTCGCCAGCCTGTAAAGACGTCTCATGATCGTCACAGTTCCCCTGCGGGCCGCGGTCGGCCTGGCCGCTACCATATTTGTGTCGTCCCTGGCGGCCGAGGTCCACGCCGGGGATTCGTCGCCATGGCAGCGGGACGGCCACTCCGCGGTCCGGCTGCTGGCGGGCTCGCGCAGCGGAGCGGTGCTGCTGGGCGGCATCGCGTTTCAGCTGCAGCCGGGCTGGAAAACCTATTGGCGGACGCCCGGCGATTCCGGGGTGCCGCCGCGCTTCGATTTCTCGAAATCGGACAATGTCGAAGCCGTCACGGTGCTGTGGCCGGCCCCGATGAAGTTCGATGACGGC
>JBBQUA010000090.1:0-19562 GCA_038212905.1 Hyphomicrobiales bacterium | reverse complement strand
CAATAGACTGTGGAATACGCTATTTTGGTGCAGCATGGCTTGATCCTTCTCCGTGTCCCAAAACGTCGCCAAACGCTTGGAACACAGAAGAATCAATGCCATGCGCCTTGTCCAGCAAAACTGAACCGGACAGCCGTGGGCTTGTCCCGGCCATCCACGTCTTGCAACACGACGTGACATTGGCAACGACGATGTCATCCGGCGCACCATCGAAGGAAGACGTGGATGGCCGGGACACGCCCGGCCATGACGAAGTAGGGTCCCCCCAATGCCCCTCCACCTCGAAACCCAATCCGACCTCGAAGACGCCGTTCATGCGCTGATAAAACTGGATCCGCGGCTGCAGCCTATCTTCGAATTGACCGGAATGCCGGCGCTGCGGCGGCGCGAGCCCGGCTTTGCCGGGCTTGCCCACATCGTCTGCGGCCAGCAGGTATCCACCGCCAGCGCCGCGGCGATCTGGGGCCGCGTCAGCGCCGCGTTCGACCCGTTCGATCATGACGCCCTGCGCAAGGCGCGTACCGACAAGCTCGGCCGGCTCGGCCTGTCCCGGGCCAAGATCAAGACCCTGAAGAACCTGGCGCGCGAAATCGCCGCCGAGCGGCTCAATCTCGATGTGCTGGCCAACGAGGACGCCGACGCCGCCCACAACACCCTGACGGCGCTGCACGGCATCGGGCCGTGGACCGCCGACGTCTATCTGCTGTTCTGCCTCGGCCATGGCGACGCCTGGCCCGCCGGCGACATTGCCATCCAGGAAGCCATCAAAGTCGGATTGGGCCTGAAGACGCGGCCGACCCCGAAACAGATGGCGCCGCTGGCCGAGCCATGGCGGCCGTTGCGGGGTGCCGCAGCGCATCTGTGGTGGAGCTATTACCGGCTGCTGAAGAAGCGCGAGGGCGTGGTCGCCGGCTAAATGTAGGGCCTGGACAAAAAAACTCGAAAACAACCTCATGCACAGTAAGATGGAACCCGGCTCGCAGCGCTCGTGCTGCGCTGCATCAGGGGCACAGAAGAAAAATGCTCCGTCGTCACGGCCCCAACCTAATCTCCTCCCTCTCGTGCGCGGACTCAAGGTCTTTGCCGGTCGAGCGTGGCCAGGAACGGGTCGGCGATCGGCCGCCACCGGTCGGGATAAAGCCGTCGTAAATGGCCGAGGGCGTGATCAGCGGGGGCGGGTGACAAGTCAGGTAGACAACCCCGGATATCTACAACTACAATTATCCCATATCAGGAGTTACCTATTTTAGGACGGACATATTTCCGACAGACATATTCACGCCGGACAAGTGAGGGCAAATTGCATGGCCAAGTCTTCACCGATTTTGTCTTCACCGATTTCTCGAACACGCCGTTTATTTCTCGGGATTGCGCGGTTAATCCTTTTACTGACTTGCATCGTATCGCCGGGCTGGGCTCAAGCGCCGGCTCCAGTTGCCCCGGCTCCGGTCGTTCCAGCTCCGGTTGCTCCGGCTCCGGTTGCTCCGGCTCCGGTTGCTCCAGCTCCGGTCGTTCCGGCCCCGGCACGGGCCCCTGCTGCTGCGCCAAAGCCCGTTGTGGACTGCGTCGGCAACAACCAATTCAGAAAGCAGGACGATTTGCATTCGCTGTACTATCCCCTCGGCGCGCCCATCGTCAGCACGACCTATTTTCTTCCTGCCGGCACGACGGTCGATCTCGTCTGGAAGATTCCCTATGACAAGGATGCGACCTATTTCGGCAAGGTAGAATCCCGCGGCAAGGTATTCGGCGGCAGAAACTACATCACCGCGACCAAAATTCCCGAAGACCATCCGATGATCAAGAAGGGATTGGCGGACAAATCCGACACCCTGGTTACCTTGCGCGTGCCGCCGCAGAACGCCGACCATTGGACGACCTCAACGGTCTACCTTTATTCCTGCGACAGCGTGGACCCGAAGCACGCGGACGCGAAGCAGGTGTCCGCCTTGAACATGCGCGTCAGCTCTTCGTTCTGGAGCACGGTTGTTGCCTGGGCAAGCGTGCTCCTCTTGTACGCGTTTGGCGCGCTGACATCGGCCGCGGTCGACAGCAAGTCGGTCGGGTTCTGGCGACGGCTGAATCCGGTTTTCATGACCGCGGGCGCCGACGGCAAAGGCAGCCTTGCCAAGCTGCAGATCCTGTTCTTTTCGATGATCGTGTTCGGGTTGCTGTTGTTCATTGTCCTGCGTACCGGCGTATTGTCGGACATTTCGCCGACGATCCTGCTGCTGCTCGGCATCGCCGCCGTTGGTTCGACGGCGGCAAAGGCCACCGACGTTCAGCGAAGCCGCATCGATTTCGATAACTGGACCTGGTTCATCGGGAAGGAGTGGCTGCCAAGGGGTGGCCTTGCCGAGATCAACCACGCCAAATGGAACCACATCGTCACGAGCGACGGCGAATTCGACGTTTACCGGTATCAATGCTGCATCTTCAGCCTGGTGGTCGGCGGCGCGCTGCTGGCGGCCGGCATCAACCAACTCGCCTCGTTCTCGATACCGGAAACCCTGTTGGGTGTGCTCGGCCTGAGCCAGGTGGTCTATGTCGCGGGAAAACTCACCACGCCGCCGTCATTTGCCGAACTCAACAAGGCCACCGCAGACCTTCGAACGCTGGAAAAGAATTTTGCTCTCGCGGTGTCGAATGCCAGCGGCGGAAATCGTCCCGCGGATATCACGGCCGCAAGCCAGCTCGCCAAACCGGAATACGAGGCCTACAAGGCCGCCGCGAACTATGTTCGCATCGGCTTTGAGACAATCACGGGCCGCGAGGTCAAACCGGTCAATATCGAGCCTTCGTATTGATCGATAGGCCCGTTGGCAGCGACGCAAGCAGCGCGGCGGATTGACCCCTACCCCGCAGCCGGACCCGGTCCTCGCGCGCGCAGGCGGTGACAAAACCGATCACGGCGCGGACCGCGGGCAGTTCGACGAGGTCGGGATGCGCCAGCAGCCAGAGATCCGACACGCTGGCGAGTTTTTGCGGGGCGACGCGGACCAGATCGGGATAGGCCTCGGCGACCAGGCAGGACAGCGCTGAAATCCCGAGCCCGGCCCGGGTGGCGGCGAGCATGTCGCCTTGCGACGAACAGCGCATCACGATGGTACCCTGCCGCGTGATCAAATCGCTCCAGCGCGCCAGATGCGCGTTCGACTCGCGGTCGGCAAAGCCGATCACGCTGTGGCCCTTCCATTCATCGCGCCGCTCCGGCAACTGGCGTCGCGCCACGTAATCGCGCGAGGCGTAGAAGCCGGTGCCGAGGCGGCCGATCTTGCGACCGATCAAGTTCTCCTCGCCGCTGTCGACCGGCCGCAGCACGACGTCGGCCTCGCGGCGGCGCACGCTGGCCGGAAACGGATGGGTGATGATCTCGAGTTGCAGATGACCGTGTTCGCGCAAAAATGTCCCCATCCGCGGCATCAGCCAATGCGCGGCGAGCGTGGCGCCGATCGACAGTTTTACGACACCGCGGGCATGCGCGCCGGTCGCCGACACCGCGGCCTCGGCGCGCAGCGCCGCCGATGCCATCGCCTCGACATGCTCGCGAAACTTGCGTCCCTGCGCGGTCAGCGACAGGCCCTCGTTGGACCGCGCGAACAGCTTGGTGCCGAGCTGATCCTCCAGCGCGGCGATGTTGCGGCCCACCGTCGGATGACTGGAGCGCAACTGGCGCGCCGCCGCCGCAAAACCGTGGGTCTCGGCCACGGCGACGAAGGTCTTGCAAAGGTCCCAGTCCATCACCGTCAGCGAGTTCCGAATGCGTTCAATTGTGATACGTCATCCGTTCAATATTGAACAGCTCCCCTAACCCCGTCCAGCCCTATAATGGGCCCATCAGGTCCGCCGGGACGGATCCGCTCCACAAGCAGCAAGCCAGACCGGATCCGGGGCTCAACCGCCGTTTCCCGGTCTCGCGTTTCGAAGGGATGAATTGAATGCCGTTACCCGCTTCGCTCGTCGACACGCTCGAACTTCCCGTGGTGGGCTCGCCGCTCTTCATCGTGTCGGGCCCCGAGTTGGTCATTGCCCAGTGCAAGGCCGGCGTGGTCGGCTCGTTCCCGGCGCTGAACGCACGTCCGGTCGAAAAGCTGGGGGAGTGGCTGACCCGCATCGAGAACGAGCTCGGCGAGTACAAGGCGCTGTATCCACAGAAAAAGGTCGCGCCCTACGCGGTCAACCAGATCTGTCACGCCTCCAACGACCGGCTGATGCAGGACATGGAGACCTGCGTGAAGCACAAAGTGCCGATCATCATCACCTCGCTGCATCCGCCACAGGAGATCGTCGAAGCCGCACATTCCTATGGCGGCGTCGTGTTTCATGACGTCATCAACGTCAAGCACGCGCGCAAGGCCGCCGAGCAGGGCGTCGATGGCCTGATCCTGGTCTGCGCCGGCGCCGGCGGCCACGCCGGCACGCTGTCGCCGTTCGCGCTGCTGCGTGAGGTGAAGCAATGGTTCAAGGGCACCATCCTGCTGTCGGGCGCGATCTCCGACGGCGCCAGCATTGCCTCGGCGATCGCGCTCGGCGCCGACCTTGCCTATATCGGCACCCGCTTCATCGCCACCGAGGAGGCGAACGCCGATCTTGCCTACAAGAAAGCCCTGACCGAGCACGCCGCGCATGACATCGTCTACTCCAACCTGTTCACCGGCGTGCATGGCAATTATCTCGGGCCGTCGATCGTGGCCGCCGGCCTCGATCTGGACAATCTGCCGGTTGCTGACAAGTCGAAGATGAATTTCGGCTCCGGCGGCAACATGAAGGTCAAGGCGTGGCGCGACATCTGGGGCTCGGGCCAGGGCATCGGCCAGATCGCCGATGCGCCGCCGGTCGCCGAACTGGTGGCGCGCCTGAAGGCCGAATTCGACGAAGCCGGCGTTGACTTTCTCAAGCGGGCGCGCGCGTAAAGCGCGCGCGTTTCGATCTCAAAACAGAACAAACACAGGGAGTGGGACGATGAGACTGTCGCGACATGCATTGGCGACCGCGCTGGCTTTGGCCGGCATCATGCCAGCCGCCGCTGACGACGCGAAAGAGATCCGCATCGGCCAGACCCTGCCCTACAGCGGCCCGGTCTCCGGATTCGGTATCATCGGACGGTCGCAGGAAGCCTATTTCGCCAAGATCAATGCCGAGGGCGGCATCAACGGCCGCAAGGTAAAATTCATTTCCCTCGACGACGCCTATTCGCCGCCCAAGACGGTCGAGCAGACCCGCAAGCTGGTGGAACAGGATGAGGTGCTGATGATGTTCGGTTCGCTCGGAACCGCGACCAACGCCTCCGTGCACCGCTACCTCAACAGCAAGAAGGTCCCGCAGCTGTTCGTGCTGAGTGGCGCGACCAAATGGGCCGACCCGAAAAATTTTCCATGGACCATGCCGGGCATGGCCGCCTACGAATCCGAGGGCGTCGTCTACGCCAAATACATCCTGCAGACCAAGCCGGACGCCAAAATCGCCATCCTGTCGCAGAACGACGATTTCGGCCGCGACTATGTCGCCGGCTTCAAGCGCGCGTTGGGGTCCAGGGCCGCGACCATGATCGTTTCGGAAGCCAGCTATGAGACCAGCGCGCCGACCATCAGTTCACAACTGGCGAAGCTGAAAGCGTCCGGCGCCAATGTGATGTTCGGCGTGGTGCTCGGCAAGTTCACCTCGCAGATGATCAAGGGCGTGGCCGAACTCAACTGGAAGCCCGACCCGTTCTTCGTGCCGACCTCGGCGTCATCAATCTCGTTCCTGGAGCCCGCCGGGCTGGACAACGCCGTCGGCCTGATCGCGTCCAGCAACCAGAAGGACCCGCTCGATGCGCAGTGGGCCGACGATGCCGGCGTCAAGGAATACCTCGCCTTCATGAAGCAGTACCTGCCCAATGCCGACCTCAACAATTCGAACTACGCGGCCGGCTATCACTATGCGAACTTGCTGGTGCAGGTGCTCAGGGCCTGCAAGGACGACTTCAGCCGCGAGAACATTCTGAAACAGGCGACCTCGCTTCGCGAGGTTCCGCTGCCGATGCTGCTGCCGGGCATGACCGTTAGCACCGGTCCCGACGACTATCTGCCGTTCCAGCAATTGCGGCTGCGCCGCTTCAACGGCAAGAGCTGGGTCGGCTTTGGTGAAATACTGGACGATAAGTAGAACGGCTTGAGCTTCATCCGAGCGAATGCGCCTCTTCTCCCCTCCCCCCGCGAGCGAAGCGAGTGGTGGGGAGGGGTCGGGGGTGGGGGGTGCTTCCGCACATTCGCTGTTAGAGAATGCGTATCGACTGACAAAGAATTTGCCGCGCTACCCCCACCCCCGACCCCTCCCCGCCACGCGCAAGGGCGCGTGGGAGGAGGGGAGAAAAGGAAGCGATCATGATCATCAGCGGCGAGCGCAGCATCAGCTATCCCGAGATTCACAGCCGCATCGCTCGGGCAGCAGCGGGATTGCGAACGCTCGGACTGCGGGGCGGCACGCCGGTCGCCATGATGCTGCGCAATGATTTCGCGCTGTTCGAAGTCGCCGGCGCCGCGGGGGCGCTGGGCAGCCCGGTGGTGCCGATCAACTGGCATCTGAAGGCCGAGGAGGTCGCCTACATCCTGGCCGACAGCGGCGCCAGAATTCTGGTCTGCCATGCCGACCTGCTGCCGCAGATCGCGGGCGGACTGCCCGGCGATATCCGGCTGCTGGTGGTCGAGACGCCGCCGGAAATCGCCGCGGCGTTCAACATCGCGGCCCCGCTGGCGCGGATCCCCGAGGGCGCAACGGACTGGGACCGCTGGCGTGACACTCACGCACCGGCGCCGGAGCCCGCTATCGGCGGCGCGCCGATGTTTTATACCTCGGGCACCACCGGCCTGCCCAAGGGCGTGCGCCGCAAACCGATGCAGCCTGAACAGATCGCCGCCTCGGCGCGCGTCGGCGGCATCGCCTATGGCATCAAGCCGAACCAGAACCAGGTCATCCTGATGAACGGCCCGATGTATCATTCGGCGCCGAACTCCTACGGCATGCTGGCGTTCCGCAACGGCTGCCGAATCGTGCTCGAACCGCGCTTCGACCCCGAGGACATGCTGCAGCTGATTGCGCGCCACCGCATCACTCACATGCATATGGTGCCGACCATGTTCGTGCGGCTGTTGCGGCTGCCGGAGGAGGTGAAGAACCGCTATGACCTCTCCTCGCTGCGCTTTGTCGTCCATGGCGCGGCGCCCTGTCCACCGCAGGTGAAGCGCGCGATGATCGACTGGTGGGGTCCGGTGGTGCACGAATATTTCGGCTCGACCGAAACCGGCATTCCGGTGTGGCACTCCGCCGAGGAAGCGCTCCGAAAGCCCGGCACCGTCGGTCGCGCCATCGAGGGCGGCATCGTGAAAATCTTCCGCCCCGACGGCGAAGCGTGCGGCGTCAACGAAGCAGGCGAAATCTTCATGCGGCAGACCTCGGTGCCGGACTTCGACTATCACGGCAAGGCCGAGGCGCGCACCGAAGCCGGCCGCGACGGCCTCGTCAGCGTCGGTGACGTCGGCTACCTCGACGCCGACGGCTATCTGTTCCTGTGCGACCGCAAGCGCGACATGGTGATCTCGGGCGGCGTCAACATCTATCCCGCGGAAATCGAGAATGCGCTGATCGGCATGGCCGGCGTGCGCGATTGCGCGGTGTTCGGCATTCCCGACGACGAATTCGGCGAGCGGCTGTTTGCCTGCATCGAACAGGAACCGGGCGCGGTCCTGTCATCGGCAGCGATTCAGGAATTTCTGCGCGGCAAGCTCGCCAACTTCAAGGTACCCAGGGACATCCAGTTCCTCGACGCGCTGCCGCGCGAGGCCAGCGGCAAGATTTTCAAGGGCAAGCTCAGGGATCGCTATCGAGAAGGCGCCCTGCGCGCTGCCACGTGACCCGGGCAGGGGCACATCCTGTCGCTTTAGCGAATGGCCGGCATCTCTTCACGGCCTTTCTGCGCGATCCCAAATGGGTATAGGATCCGTTTCAGGGAAACCGCCGCACAGACGGCAGGTAGAGAAACGCGCATGCTCGATAAAACGAACGATCTTTCGGTGGCCGTGGAAAACTGGCTCGCGCAATTCGAAGACGCGCTGGCCGAGCCTGGCGATAGTGCGCTCAAAACCCTGTTCCATCCCGACAGCTACTGGCGCGACGTGCTGGCGCTGAGCTGGACCCTGCAAACCGTCAACGGTCGCGACGCCATCCTGGAAACGTTGAAAGCCCAGGCGCCCCAGGCCGCGCCGTCCGGCTTCGCCATCGATCCCGACCGCGCCGGGCCGCGCCAGGTCACCCGCGCCGGCACCAGCGCCATCGAGGCTATCTTCAGGTTTGAAACCGCGATCGGCCGCGGCGACGGAGTTTTGCGCCTGATCCCGGATGCGGAGGACGGCAACCGGCTCAAGGCCTGGACGCTGCTGACCGCGCTGGAGGAATTAAAAGGTTTCGAGGAACAGCTCGGCGTGGCGCGCCCCCGCGGCAGTGCCTATTCGCGCGATTTTCGCGGCCCCAACTGGCTCGATCTGCGCAAGGCCTCGGCCGACTATGCCGACCGCGATCCGACCGTGCTGGTGATCGGCGGCGGCCAATCCGGGCTGTGTATCGCCGCACGGCTGAAGCAATTGCAGGTCGACACCCTGATCGTCGATCGCGAGAAGCGGATCGGCGACAACTGGCGCAAGCGCTACCATGCGCTGACGCTGCACAACCAGGTGCAGGTCAATCACCTGCCCTACATGCTGTTTCCGCCGAACTGGCCGACCTACATCCCGAAGGACAAGCTCGCCAACTGGTTCGAATCCTATGTCGACGGCATGGAGCTGAATTTCTGGACCGAGACCGAGTTCGAGGGCGGCAGCTACGACGAGAAGGAAGGCCGCTGGACCGTGGTGCTGCGCCGGGCCGACGGCAGCCAACGCACGATGCATCCGCGCCACGTCGTGCTGGCCACCGGCGTCAGCGGCATTCCGAGCGTCCCCGATATCCCGTCCCTGAAGAATTTCAAGGGCACGGTGATCCATTCCAGCCAGTACACCGACGGCGAGGAATGGAAGGGCAGGAAGGCGCTGGTGATCGGCACCGGCAACAGCGGCCACGACATCGCGCAGGACCTGCATTCGAGCGGCGCCGGCGTGACAATGGTGCAGCGCTCCTCGACGCTGGTGGTCTCGATCGAACCGTCGGCGCAATTGGTCTATACGCCCTATAATGAGGGCACGCTTGACGATAATGACCTGATCGCGACCTCGATGCCGCTTCAGCTGGCGCGCAAGGGGCACGCGCTGACCTGCGATAAATCCAAGGAGCTCGACAAGGATTTGCTGGCGGGGCTGACGCGCGTCGGCTTCAAGCTCGATTTCGGCGAGGACAACACCGGCTGGCAGTTCAAATACCTGACCCGCGGCGGCGGCTATTATTTCAACGTCGGCTGCTCCGACCTGCTGATCAAGGGCGAGGTGAAGCTGGAGCAGTTTTCCGATCTCGACACCTTTGTTGCCGAAGGCGCCGTCATGAAGGACGGCAAAACCGCTGCCGCCGACCTGATCGTGCTGGCAACCGGCTACAAGCCGCAGGAAGAACTGGTGCGAAAACTGTTTGGCGAAGCCATTGAAAAGCGCGTCGGCACCATCTGGGGATTTGGCGAGACGCAAGAACTGCGCAACATGTATGTGCGCACCGGCCAGCCCGGCCTCTGGTTGATCGCCGGAGGCCTCGCGCAATGCCGGATCGGATCGAAGCAGCTGGCGCTGCAGATCAAGGCAATCGAGGAAGGGTTGCTGGCGCGCTGACGCCAGCGCCGCCGCTCACCACGCGCCGTACTCAAGGATTTGCCGAGCCAGGAAGGATTCCGCCCGGCGCCAGGCCGTGTCGTTGTCGCCGCGGAAGGTGAGATGGCGATCGAACACGATCTTCCGCGCCTTGACGTCGATGACGTCGAATTTCGCCTGCTGCACCAGCGTGCTCATCTTGTGAAAGCGGCCAATCAAGAGATGGGTGGCGCCGGCGGCCTCCGCCTTCCCAAGCAATTGACCGTCATCGATGTCGCCCACCGAACAGGCGTTGGGCGGACACGCGAGCGCGGCGTTCGCCATCTTTCCGCTCGCCACCAAATCGCTGCGCAGCGCGGCTTCGAATTCACGCAACCGCCGGCGATGGTCGGCGCTTTGATCGATCACCTCGCCCGAGGTGTCGACATAGTGGATTTCGGCGACCGCGAGCACGGGCGTCGTCCCCTGCGCCCGACCTTGCCGGACGGGGCCGGCGCAGAAAACGGCGACCGCGACCAGCGCGAGAACCGCTGACGGCAACTTCATCTTTCCCATGGGACGGGCTCCTGTTCGATCAGGCCTCTCGGCCGGGATGCTATTGCGGCCGTTCCAGCAGACGCCGCTGGATCAGCCAGCGCGCCCCACGGCTCCAGGCCACGTTGGCGCCCATGCGCAGGTCGGTCTGCTTGTTGATCAGGCCCCCGGGCATCCTGCGAAATCAACGCTCGTTCTGCAACCAGGAGCTTTACATCGACCCCGGCAAGGACGCCGCAAAAAGGTCATGGCAGCCCCGCGCGGCGGCCCTCGCGCGCAAGCGCAGCCTCTGCAACAATGCTCCCAACAAGGCGACTACAGGGGGAGAAACGCATGCCAGCCATCCTCGGCTCAGGCGAGCACCGCTACCGCGTGGTGGAGAATTTTGCAAAACTGCCGGATGGCTGGAGCCTGACCGACGTCGCTTCGGTCGCGGTCGACAGCAAGGACCGCGTCTACGTCTTCAACCGCGGCGCCCATCCGATGGTGGTGCTCGACCGCGAGGGGAATTTTATCAAGAGCTGGGGCGAAGGCCTGTTCAACCGCGCGCACGGGCTGCATATCGACGCCGACGACAATCTCTATTGCACCGATGACGGCGACCACACGGTTCGCAAGTGCTCCGCTGACGGCAAGGTGCTGCTGACCATCGGCATTCCCAACAAGCCGGCGCCGTTCATGAGCGGCGAACCGTTCCACCGCTGCACCCACACCGCGCTATCGCCCAAAGGCGAGATCTACGTCTCCGACGGCTACGGCAATGCCTGCGTCCACAAATACACGCCGGACGGCAAATTAATGAAGACCTGGGGCGAACCGGGTACCGATCCCGGCCAGTTCAACATCGTCCACAATATCGTCACCGATGCCGACGGCTGGGTCTATGTCGCCGATCGCGAAAACCACCGCGTCCAGGTGTTCGACGGCAACGGCAAATACGAGACGCAGTGGAACAACCTGCACCGGCCCTGCGCGCTGTGCGCGTGCGGCGGCGGCAAGTCGCCGAATTTCATCATCGGCGAACTCGGCCCGGGCATGCCGGTCAACCGCAAGGTGCCCAATCTCGGTCCGCGTCTTTCCATCGTGGACTCCAAGGGCAAGCGTATCGCCCGGCTCGGCGGCGAGAACGGCCCCGGCATCGAGGCCGGCAAATTCCTGGCGCCGCACGGCATCGCGCTGGATTCCAGGGGCGACATCTATCTCGGCGAAGTCGGCGTCACCGACTGGAAGACCAGCTTTCCGGACACCCCGATGCCGCCGGAGGTCGGCGTGACGCGATGTCTGCAGAAGCTGGAGAAGATTTAGCACAAAGCCGGAGTAGTCTGCTCATCCACCCACAACAGTCATCGCCCGGCTCAACCGGGCGACCCAGTATTCCAGAGCCGGTCGTGTTCAACCGAGAAGCCGCGGCGTACTGGATCGCCCGGTCGAGCCGGGCGACGACAGTTTTGCTTGTGCGACAGATAGCCATCGTCGTCATTGCGAGGAGCGAATGCGACGAAGCAATCCATACCTGCTTTGCCCCAAGGATGGATTGCTTCGCGGAGCCTGTCATCGGGCGCGCATTCGCGCGACCCGTTGGCTCGCAATGATGTTGAGAGGACGGAGCGAGGTCAATCCACCTTGATATTCGACGCCTTGATGATCGGCCACCAGCGCTCGGCCTCGGCCTTCTGATAGGCGCGCAGCGCTTCCGGCGATTGCTGGGCTGATGGCGTGATCTCGATCCCGAGTTCCGCAAAACGCTTTTGCACCTGGGGATCGGCCAGCACCAGCATCATGGTCGCGTTCAGTTTGGCCACGATCTCCTTCGGCGTATCCTTCGGCACCCACAATCCGTACCAGAGCGAGGCGAAGAAGCCCGGCAGTCCCGCCTCGTCGGCGGTCGGGATATCCGGCGAGGAAGGCAGCCGCGCCTTGCCGGTGATGGCAAAGGGTTTCACGCTGCCGGCCCCGAGCAGCGCCCTGAAATTCGACGACGGCTCGATCATGAAATCGATCTGCCCGGACAGCAGGTCCTGCATCGCCGGCCCGTTGCCGCGATACGGCACGAACTGGAATTTGGTTCCGGTCTCCTTCTGAAACGAAATGCCGGTGAGATGGCCTGTCGCGCCGACGCCGGCGATACCCACCGACGCCTTGTCGGGATTGGCCTTGAGCCAGCCGATCAGCCCCTTCAGGTCGTCGGCCGCGAGGTCCTTCTTGCCGACGATCAGCAGCGGTTCGCTGCCGATCTGGATGATCGGCTCCAGATCCTTCAGGAGGTCGAACTGCAGCGTGTAGAGCCCGCCGGTCAGCATATGCGTGGTCGAGGTGCCGATGCTCAGCGTGTAGCCGTCGGCGGCCGAGCGCACCGCGCGGCCGACGCCGAGGCTGCCGGCGGCGCCCCCGACATTCTCGATCACCACCGGCTGGCCGAGAATCGGCCGCATGTGCTCCGCCAGAAAGCGCGCCAGCGTGTCGGTGGCGCCGCCGGCGGGGAATGGCACGATCATGGTGACCGGACGGGTCGGATAGCCCTGCGCGGCAGCCATATTTGTCGAAGTCAGGCCCAAAACGGCCGCGACCATCAGCGTCAGCAATCCGGCCATTCGGACCTCCACCGGTGTTTTTTTTGCGGCGCCCCGGCGCTGCCGGCGGCCCGGTCCACGTTTGCACGCGGTTCCGGCCCGCTGGATAAGCCCCGCAACGCTCTTCACAATCCCGTCACGCTGACTGTAGTATGTCAACTCATGCTGCTTCGCAGTATTATGGGGGTCAGGAGCGTTACTTGAACGCACATGTCTCGCAAGGCGGTTGGCCGGTGCTGGTGCTGAACGCGGATTTCCGCCCGCTCAGCTATTACCCGCTGTCGCTCTGGTCATGGCAGGACGCGATCAAGGCGGTGTTCCTCGACCGCGTCAATATCGTCGAGCATTACGATCGCGCGGTGCGCAGCCCGTCGTTCGAAATCCAGCTGCCGAGCGTGGTGTCGCTGAAGTCCTTCGTCAAGCCGACCACGCACCCGGCTTTCACCCGGTTCAACGTGTTCCTGCGCGACCGTTTTGTCTGCCAGTATTGTCATGCGCATGATGATCTGACCTTCGACCACATCATCCCGCGCTCCAAGGGCGGCCAGACCACCTGGGAAAACGTCGTCGCCGCCTGTTCGCCGTGCAACCTGCGCAAGGGCAATCTGACGCCGCAGCAGGCACGGATGTTCCCGCGCCAGCCGCCGTTCGCGCCGACGGTCCACCAATTGCACCGCAACGGCCGGCTGTTCCCGCCGAACTACCTGCACGACAGCTGGCTGGACTATCTTTATTGGGACACCGAACTCGATCCGTAAACTCCGGGGCGCGTTCTGGTCGTGCGCCTCGTCGTTGTGTTCCGGCGGAAGGGGTTGTGACCCATGAAACTGATGCCGTTGGGAACGCTGGGCGCCGTCGAGACCAACGGCGCCGTCACGTTCGGCCTCTGGCTTCCGTGGGTCTCCGCGACCGACGGCAATGCCGTCACCGTCAAGATCATTCATGAGGCCGATCAGTTTCTGCAGGGCGTCCCGGCCCGGGAATTTCCGCTCAGCCACAGTGTCCGCGCGCCTTACGGAGATTTCTGGTCAGGCACGGTGCCGATCGCCGGGACGGCGCCCGCCGTGCCGGACTCGGCGTGGAGAACGCCTGGCCGCTACGTGTATCGCTACACGATCACCCATCCAGGCGTCGGCAAACTGGACTGGATCGTCGACCCGTTCGCGCGCGAGTTCGGTGTCGGAAAGCTGTCCGCTTTTACCCTGGGCTACCAGCCCTACGCCTGGAGTGCCGCTGAAGATCAATGGCGAACGCCTGAACTCGCGGACCTGATTTTCTACGAGATGAATATAGCGGAGTTCGGCAACGATCTCGACCGCGCCCGCGAAGTTATCTCCTACCTGGCGGATCTCGGCATCAACGCCATCGAGATCATGCCGCTGTCCAATGTCGGCAACTCGGTCGACTGGGGTTATCTGCCGGTCGGCTATTTCGGGGTCGACGAACGCTTCGGCAAACGGTCGGATTTCCAGGCGCTCGTCGACATCTGCCATCAACACGGCATCGCCGTGATCGTCGACGTCGTCTACGGCCATACCGGGGTCGATTTCGCCTATTACGACGCCTACACGCGGTTGCAGTACCGCGACAACCCGTTCATGGGACCCTTTGCCAAGGATTATTTCAGCAATTTCGGCAAGAGTACGGACTTCAATCGAGAGCTGACGCGCGACTATTTCTACACCGTGAGCCATCATTGGCTCGAAGTGTATCACGTCGACGGCTTTCGCTACGATTGCGTACCGAATTACTGGGACGGGCCGCTTGGCGTCGGCTACGCGAACCTGGTCTACCAAACGCACCAACTCACCAAGGCCAGGATCGCCCAGGGGCAGCGCTACTGGAGCCGCTTCGATGCGGGCCAGGGCAAACCGCTGCGTCTGGTGCAGATGGCCGAGCAGCTCGAGGGGCCGGAGGAGGTGCTGCGGACGACCTACTCCAACAGCACGTGGCAGAACAGCACCTTCGAGGCCGCGCGGTCGGTTGCCCGGGGCGATCACGGACGGCTCGCCGATCTCGGATTGCGGCTCGGTCTGTTCGGCTATCCGGACCGGGAAGTCATCGACGGCGACGACATCCCCAAGGCAGGACTGCAGTACATCGAGAACCATGACCACGAACGTTTCCTGTGCAACTTCGGCACGCGCAATCCGGATGAAGCGCAAAACCCGCTGTTCGCGGAGGGCGACCGCAGCCGCTGGTACATGCTGCAACCCTATTTGATCTGCCTCCTGATGAGCAAAGGCCTGCCGATGCTCTGGCAGGGTGAGGAATTCGCCGAGAACTATTTTCTCGCCGATAGCGGCATGGGCCGGGTAGCGCTGCTGCGGCCGCTGCGCTGGGACTTCTTCTATGATGAGTCAGGTCAGCCGATCGTAAGCCTCGTTCGCCGGCTGCTGCGTATCCGGCGCCAGCGCGACCACATTCGTCGTGGAACCTACTTCTTCTTCAACGACTGGGAACGGTATCAGCAATTTGGCGTTCTGCTGTTTGCCCGCTACGACGGCGACCGCTACACGCTGGTCGGCGTCAACGTCGGAGACACCGACCAGCGCGTGCCGTTCTGGTTCCCGATGGCAGGCGATTACATCGAGGAGCTGCATGGCGGCGCGCTCGACCTGAAAAATGTCCCGGCCCTGCAGCCGGTCTGGCTGAACATTCCCTCGCATTACGGCCGGATCTGGACCTTGAGCGCCTGAGCTCATTGCTGCCCTGCTGCACCCACTGATGGTCTCCAGCCATTGCTCGGGCGAATACGGCCGCCGCAACGCTGAGGTTTCGAGACGGCACATCTTGAGGTAAGATAGCCATCGACCGACGCCGTTGCGATCGGCGAGCCGCGCGAGATCCGAAGATGTCGTTTCGCAGGGATAATGACGCCTACGAGGCCTGGCTGGCGACGCAATGCGACATCGTCAAAAAGGACATCGAATACAAGCATCACCAGATGAAGAAGAGCGCCTTCATCTTCCTGCGCGCGACCTATTTCCGCTGGGCCAGGACCATCCCGATGCGGTGTCCGGACCTGATGGATGCCCCGCAGGTGCTCGGCGTCGGCGACCTGCATCTGGAGAATTTCGGCACCTGGCGCGACGCCGACGGCCGGCTGGTCTGGGGCGTCAACGATTTCGACGAAGCCGCCATCATGCCGTATCCGCTCGATCTGGTCCGCCTCGCCGTCAGCATCCGGCTGGCGCCGAAACTTGGCGTCAGCAATTCGGCGGCGGCCGAAGCGCTGCTCAAGGGTTATCGCGCCGGCCTCGACTTGCCGCAGCCGGCGCTGCTGTACGAGGGCGAGACCTGGCTGCGACCTTACGCCGAGCGGCCCGACGACCGGCCGGAGAAATTCTGGAAGGAAGTCGCCGACTATCCGAAAGCCAAGCCGCCGTCCAAAGTTGCCAGCCGGCTGCTCGCGAGCCTGCCCAAGGACGTCGACAGCGTTCGATTCGGTTCGCGCGTGGCCGGCAGCGGCAGTCTCGGACGGCCGCGCTATGTCGCGGTCGCCTTCTGGCGCGGCGGCCATGTCCTGCGCGAGGCCAAGGCGCTGGTGCCGTCGGCCTGGAGCTGGGCGCATGGTGGCAAATCCCGCGCTTCACATTTCCTTGAAATCGCCAACGGCCGTTACCGGGCGCCGGATCCGTTTCTCGATGTCCACAATAAGTTCATCTTCCGACGCCTTGCCGCCGACTCCCGAAAAATCGAGCTCGGCGCTGACGCCGGCGCGAAGCTGAAGACCGAGTTGTTGCGGGCGATGGGATTCGACCTCGCGTCGATCCACGCCGCGGGATCGGCCGGCACCGGAGCCGTGCTGGCCGATCTGAAAAAGCGTCCGCGCGGCTGGCTCAGCGCCGCTGCGAAGACGACGGTGGCGGCGGTCAAGCGCGACTACGAAGAATGGCGGAACTGATACAAGCTTGCTGCCGTCACGGCACTTTCAAGACCGGCGTTTGCGACATAATATCGTCACCGGTTTCGCGCACGCCGGTTGGCCAGGAGAACTCCATGCCCTCATTGACTGAATGGAAAGTGCCGCCGGTGAACCAGCCCCGTCCCGGCGATTACAGCTTCGATCTCGACCGCGCACTTGCGGCGGTGGTCGGCCTGCATTCGATCATCCCGGCCGACGCCTTCAGCGCGGACACCCTGGGTACCGAACGGGCCGGCAATGGCGTGTTGATCGACGACGGACTGGTGCTGACCATCGGCTACCTGATTACCGAGGCCGAAACGGTCTGGCTTCATCTGGGCGACGGCAGCGTGGTGCAGGGCCATGCGCTCGGCTTCGATTCCGAAACCGGCTTCGGCCTGGTGCAGGCGCTTGGCCGCATCGACCTCGCTCCGCTGCCGCTGGGTTCTTCCAATGCCGCGGTCATCGGCGACCGCGTCGTGGTCGGCGGCGCCGGCGGGCGAACGCGGTCGGTCGCCAGCCACATCGTCGCCAAGCAGGAGTTCGCCGGATACTGGGAGTATCTGCTGGACGAGGCGATCTTCAGCTATCCCGCGCATCCCAACTGGGGCGGCACGGCACTGATCTCGACCCGCGGCGAGCTGATCGGCATCGGCTCGCTGCAGCTCGAGCGCGAGCGCGACGGCCGGGCCGAGCACGTCAACATGATCGTGCCGATCGACCTGCTCAAGCCGGTGCTCGACGACCTCAGGAAATTCGGCCGCGTCAACAAGCCGGCGCGGCCGTGGCTCGGCATGTACACCCACGAGATCGAAAACAGGGTGGTGGTGGTGGGCATCGCCGGCAAAGGGCCGGCGGCGCGCGCCGAGCTCAAGGCTGGCGACGTCATCCTCGCCGTCGGAGGCGAGAAGATCACGAGTCAAACCGGTTTCTACCGGAAACTCTGGTCGCTCGGCCCCGCCGGCGTCGATGTGGCGCTCACTGTCTACCATGAAGGCGTCACCTTCGACGTGGTGCTGACCTCGATCGATCGCGTGAAGCTCCTGAAGGCGCCGCAGCTGCATTGAACGCAAGGACGGGCGCGATGAGCGAAGCGGTCGTGGACGACATCGTGGCCGTGTTGCCGCCATTGCTGCAATCGCTTGAGGCGCTCTCCTTCATCGCGCGCCACCTCAATCCGCCGGATTTTGGCCGGGTGATGGAAGCCGCGGGTACCCCGGATCAGGCGTTGCAGACGGTCCTGGCTCAGCTCGCGGACTGGCCCGAGGAATTCACGCATTTGCGCGCGCCGCTGCAGACCGCGAGCGAGGCGGCGCTGGCGGCGTTCGCGGGACTGCGCACGGTACAGCAAGGCGATGGCGACCTGATCGCGGTGTTTCGCGCGCTGCGCCATGCCCCGCGCGCGCAGGAGGCGCTGTATCCGCTGGCCGCGAGACTGCCGCCAGTTTCCAACTTCTTCCTCGAACCTGCCTTGCGGGACAACGCCGGCCTGCTGGCGCGGCTGGCGCAGCCGGCACCGGAAAACACCGGCATCCACCACGACCACAACGAGCCCGGCAGCCGCGGCGGCTACTCGCTCTACGTTCCCGAATATTACACGCCCGACCGTGCCTGGCCGCTGGTGATGGCGCTGCATGGCGGCAGCGGCAATGGCCGCGGTTTTCTGTGGAGCTGGCTGCGCGATGCGCGCAGCCATGGCGCAATCCTGGTCGCACCGACCGCGACCGGAAGCACTTCAAACGACAAGAGTACCTGGGCCCTGATGGGCGACGATACCGACTCGCCTAACCTCGCCGGCATCCTCGCTTCGGTGCAGGCCCGCTGGAACATCGATCCGACAAAACTGCTGCTGACCGGGATGAGCGACGGCGGCACCTTCTGCTATGTCAGCGGACTCGAGAGCGCCTCACCCTTCACCCATCTCGCGCCGGTTTCCGCCACCTTCCATCCGCTGATGGCCGAGATGGCCGATGCCGGGCGCTTGCGCGGCCTGCCGGTCTATCTCGTGCACGGCGCACTCGACTGGATGTTCCCGGTGCAGGTGGCGCGACAAACCCGCGACCTGCTGTCGGCGGCGGGCGCCGATGTCACCTACCGCGAGCTCGACGATCTCAGCCACACCTATCCGCGCGAGATCAACGCGGAGATATTGAAGTGGCTGCTCGGCGGATGATGATCAAGCCATCGCGGTTGCTGCAGCGGGACGTACCGTCCATCGACCTGTTTCAACGCCCGGCCAGAGAGCCCGACTTAAGGTGCACCTCCGGCAGCTGGCCGATTCGATCCCGCGCGTTACGCAGGACGTCCCGATCGGCAGTGCCGATTGTATTCAGGTCTCCATCTTCGAAGTACCCGATAGCGCGCAGAACTTGCGCCGGTTCACCATCGAACATTTTTTTGAAAGCGCTCAAGCCGGCCGGCAGAGACACGCCCGCCGAAATCATCTCGGCGATGTCCCGATAGTCCTTGGCTTCGGCGCGATCCAGCGTCGCCTTCAGCTTGGTCGCCATCAGATCGTCGAGGGATGCGACCAGCAAGGTGTCGTCGTGGGTCTTGAGCGGATCATTAACGCGGCCGAAGCCGATTCCGCCGAAGAATGAAACCTTCACAGAACCGGCCGGTGTTTCGGCGAGAAGCACCAGCGTCTCCGGAGAGTCCTGCAAGACGGCCGCCCCGCGGGCAAATTGAAACCTTGCGCGGATCTCATCCTTGTCGAGCGGGCCAGATCGAAAGAAATCGAAATCCAGGGATTCCCGATGTCCGAGGTGCAGCGCAATGGCCGTGCCG
>JBBQUA010000089.1:0-20099 GCA_038212905.1 Hyphomicrobiales bacterium | reverse complement strand
CACCGTGCCGCCTCGTTCGGGCAATTTGTCAGAGACCTTCAGCAACAACAGTTGACCGGGGTTATGGGTCCCTGCGTTCGCAGGGACGACATCGAGTTTGTCGATGCAAGTTTCCAAAAACGCAAAACGCCGGAGCGGATGATCCGCTCCGGCGTTTCGCTATTGTTTCGCGCAGGACTTACGCGGCGTTGTAGCCGGCGACTGCCTTGACCTCGAGGTACTCTTCCAGGCCGTACTGGCCCCACTCGCGGCCGTTGCCGGACTGCTTGTAGCCGCCGAACGGCGCGGTGCGGTCGTTCGGCACACCCTGCAGGTTGACGTTGCCCGCGCGGATGCGGCGGCCGACCCGGCGGGCGCTTTCAACGGTGTCGGCGGAGACATATCCGGCCAGACCGTACGGCGTGTCGTTGGCGATCTTGACGGCTTCTTCCTCATCCTTGGCGCCCAAAATGGTGAGCACGGGTCCGAAGATTTCCTCGCGGGCGATCGTCATGTCGTTGGTGACGTCGGCGAAGATGGTCGGGCGCACGTAAAAACCCTTGTTGACGCCTTCCGGCAGGCCAACGCCGCCGGCCACCAGCGTGGCGCCTTCGTCGATGCCCTTCTGGATCAGGGTCTGGATCTTGTCCCACTGGATCCGGGACACGACCGGGCCGATGGTGGTGCCTTCGGAGCGGGGATCGCCGGCCTTGGTCTTGTCGGCCACGCCCTTCGCAATGGCGGCGACTTCCTTCATCTTCGACAGCGGCACGATCATGCGGGACGGCGCGTTGCAGGACTGCCCCGAATTGTTGAACATGTGCATGACACCGCCGGTGACGGCCTTGACGAAATCGGCGCCTTCCAGGATGACGTTCGGCGACTTGCCGCCGAGTTCCTGACTGACGCGCTTGACCGTCGGTGCGGCGCGCTTGGCGACATCGACGCCGGCGCGGGTCGAGCCGGTGAACGAGATCATGTCGATATCCGGATGCTCGCTCATGGCGGCGCCGACCTCCGGGCCGAGGCCGTTGATCAGGTTGAACACGCCCTTCGGCACGCCGGCTTCATGGAGGATCTCAGCGAAGATCAGCGCCGAGGTCGGGGTGAATTCCGACGGCTTCAGGATCATGGTGCAGCCGGCGGCGAGCGCGGGCGCGACCTTGCAGGCGATCTGGTTGAGCGGCCAGTTCCACGGCGTGATCATGCCGATGACGCCGACGGGCTCGCGCACCACCATGGCGGAGCCGATCGGCTCCTCGAAGTGGTAGTTCTTCAGCACTTCCAGCGTGGAAGCGATATGGCCGAGGCCGGCGCCGGCCTGCAATTTCTCCGCCATCGGCAGCGGCGCGCCCATCTCGTCGGACACGGCGGCGCCGATGTCCTTCATGCGGGTCTTGTAGACTTCCATGACCTTGGTGAGCAGCGCGACGCGCTCCTCACGGGTGGTCTGCGAATAGGTCTCGAAGGCGCGCCTGGCGGCGGCGACCGCCTTGTCGACGTCGGCCTTGGATCCCAGCGCAATCTCGTACATCGCCTCTTCGGTCGCCGGATTGACGACCGGGGTGGACTTCTTGACGGCCGGATCGACCCAGGCGCCATCGATGTAGAATTGCATGCGGTTGACCATCGGAAACCTCTTTATTTCGGAGCAAATGGAGGGGGAACGGAGCGTTCGGTAGGCATTCTTGCACGAAAGCCGGGGGAATTGAACCGCCATATGCGGGACGCCGCGTTGCGGCAGGCGCGGAATATAGGGTCAGGTTTGTGAAGGAAGCAAGACGCTCCGCCGCCTCGGCGAACGCCTCGGCGTCCGCTCACACCGCCATTTTGCGGTGCCGCACTGGCCCGCCCGCCGTGAGGCTTTCCGCCGCATCGATGATGGCGTTGGCGTCCATGCCGTGGTGGCGGTAGAGATCAGGAATCGAGCCGGTCTGGCCAAAGTGCTCGACGCCTAGCGCCTCGACGCGGTGGCCGCGCACGCTGCCGAGCCAGCCCAGCGTCGCCGGGTGGCCGTCAATGACCGTGACGATGCCGCAGTCGCGCGGCAGCGGCGCCAGCAGTTTTTCGATGTGGCTGAGGTGTTGCACGCCGCGGCGGTCGCGACGCAGTTTGCGCGCCGAGGTCCAGCCGGCATGCAGCCGGTCGGCGGAGGTGATCGCCAGCAGGCCGATATCGCGGCGGCTCTCGCCGATCAGGCCGATCGCCTCGATCGCCTCCGGCGCCACCGCGCCGGTATAGGCGACCACCGCATCGCAATTCTCGCCGGGCTTGCGCAGCCAATAGGCGCCGTCGGTGATGGCGCGTTGCAGCTCCGGCGTCATGATCCGCTGCGGCTGGTCCACGGTACGGGTCGACAGCCGCAGATAGACCGAGCCGCCCTCGCCCGCGCCCTCGCGCTGCATGTGCTGGAATCCCCAGCCCATGATCACGGCGAGTTCATCGACGAAGGCCGGCTCGAACGAGGCCAGCCCATCCTGCGCCATGCCGATCAGCGGCGTGGCGCTCGACTGGTGCGCACCGCCCTCCGGCGACAACGTAATGCCCGATGGCGTCGCCGCCACCATGAAGCGCGCGTCCTGGTAGCAGGCGTAGTTCAGCGCATCGAGACCGCGCTGGATGAAGGGATCGTACAGGGTCGCCACCGGCAACAGCCGTTCGCCGTTGATGGCGTGCGACAGCCCGAGCGCCGACATCAGGATGAACAGGTTCATCTCGGCAATGCCGAGTTCGATGTGCTGGCCCTTGGGCGAAAACTCCCAGTTGAAGGTCGACGGAATCTTCTCGCTGCGGAACAGATCGGCCTTTTCGGCGCGCGCGAACAGCCCGCGGCGGTTGACCCAGGCGCCAAGATTGGTCGAGACCGTGACGTCGGGCGACGCGGTGACGATGCGCGCGGCCAGCTCGCTGTCGCCGCGCGCGAGTTCGTTGAGCACCAGCCCAAAGCCCTGCTGCGTCGACATCTGTGGCGACGGCTTGAAGGTGAGACGCTCGGGCACGTCGATCACGGGCGCGGTGAGCCTGCGGCGGCCGTCGCGGTTGAATGGCGCCTCGGCCAGAAAGGTCTCCAGCGTTGCTGGATCCTGCGAAAGACCCTCGAACTTCTCCCACTCATGCTCGCTGCGGATGTTCTGCGCGCCGCGCCATTTCTCCATCTGCGTCACCGTCATCAGGCCGGCATGGTTGTCCTTGTGGCCCTGGAACGGCAGGCCGACGCCCTTGATGGTGTAGGCGATGAAGCAGACCGGCCGGTCATGATCGATCGATTCGAACGCCTCGATCATGCTGGCCATGTCGTGGCCGCCGAGATTCGACATCAGCGCCAGCAATTCGTCGTCGCTGCGCCGCGCGATTAGCTGCGACACCGCGCCCTGGTCGCCGATCTCGTCGTCGAGATGCTTTCGAAATGCCGCGCCGCCCTGGAAACACAACGCCGCATACATCGCATTCGGGCAGGCATCGATCCATCCTTTCAGCGCCTCGCCGCCGGGCTCGGCGAACGCCGCCTGCATCAAACGCCCGTATTTCACGATCACCACGTCCCAACCGAAATTGCGGAACATGGATTCGAACTTTTCCCACAGCCCTTCGCGCACCACGGCGTCGAGGCTCTGGCGGTTGTAATCGACCACCCACCAGGTGTTGCGCAGGCCGTGCTTCCAGCCCTCCAGCAGCGCCTCGAAGATATTGCCCTCATCCATCTCGGCATCGCCGACCAGCGCGATCATCCGCCCTTCCCGGCGGTCCTTCATCCAGCCATGCGCCTTGACGTAGTCCTGCACCAATGAAGAGAACAGCGTCTGCGCCACGCCGAGGCCCACCGAGCCGGTGGAGAAATCCACATCGTCGACGTCCTTGGTGCGCGACGGATAGGATTGCGCGCCCTTGAACCCGCGAAAATTTTCCAGCTTCTCGCGGGTCTGGTGCCCGAACAGATACTGGATGGCGTGAAACACCGGACTGGCATGCGGCTTCACCGCGACGCGGTCCTGCGGCTTCAGCACCGAGAAATACAGCGCCGACATGATGGTGGCGAGCGAGGCCGACGAGGCCTGATGGCCGCCGACCTTCAGCCCGTCGGCATTGGGCCTGATATGGTTGGCGTGATGGATGGTCCACGACGACAGCCACAGCACCTTGCGGGCCAGCGCGGACAGCAATTCCAGGCGTGCGGGTTCGATCGGCATGGCCATACTCCCGGCAGGGGCGAGATACCCGGGAATGTTAACGCTTTGGCCGGCATCAAAAATCTCAAATTCCCGCGACAGTCCAGCCATTATTGGGATAAAATCCCAATCCGAAGTCCACAGAACCGAGTTTATTCCAATGACCAGCCTCGACGCTATCGACCGCAAGATTCTCGCCCAACTGCAATCCGACGGCCGCACCACCATGCAGGAACTCGCCGACAAGGTCGGCCTTTCGGTGTCGCCATGCCACCGCCGGGTCAAGCTGCTGGAGCAGCGTGGCGTCATCACCCGCTACATCGCCACCGTCGACCAGAAATCCTTAGGGCTCCACGTCAGTGTCTTCATCTCCATCAAACTGGCGCGGCAGAAGGAGGAAGACCTCAACCGCTTTGCCAAGGCGATCTCGAAATGGGACGAGGTGCTGGAATGCTATTTGATGACCGGCAACCGCGACTACCTGTTGCGCGTGGTCGCCGCCGACCTGTCATCTTATGAAGCGTTCCTGAAGAACAAGCTCACGCGCCTCGACGGCATCGCCTCGATCGAGTCGAGTTTTGCGTTGAGCCAGGTAAAATATTCGATCGCACTGCCGGTGTGAGGTCAGGGCCAAAACCCTACAGAATCTTCCGCTTCGCCAGGTTTCGCATCAATTCGCCGATGCCGAAGGTCCAGGGTTCGCACTCATCGCTTGACCGCATGCGGTTGACCAGTTTGCCGAGCTGGGGCGCGGAGATCGTGACGATATCGTCGCGCTTGTGCGTAAAGCCCTCACCCGGCGCATCGCGGTCTTTCACCGGCGCGAACATGGTGCCGAGGAACAGCGCGAAACCGTCGGGATATTGATGCACCGGCCCAATGGTCTGGGCGACGAGGTCGGTGGGATCGCGGCTGATCTTGCTGATCGACGAATGACCGTCGAGAACAAAACCGTCCTGCCCCTTCACGGTCAACCCGACATCCATCCGTCTGATGTCGTCGAGCGAAAAATGGTCGTCGAACAGTCGCAGCAGCGGACCGACGGCGCAGGAGCCGTTGTTGTCCTTGGCCTTCGACAACAGCAGCGCCGAGCGTCCCTCGAAGTCCCGCAGATTGACGTCGTTGCCGAGCATCGCGCCGATGATCGCGCCGCGGCTTGACACCACCAGCACCACCTCCGGCTCCGGATTGTTCCAGGTCGATTTCGGATGCAGGCCGGCATCCATGCCTGTTCCGACCGAGGACAACGTCGGCGCCTTGGTGAACACTTCCGCGTCGGGACCGATGCCGACTTCCAGATACTGGCTCCAGGCGTTCTGATCGATCAGCACCGCCTTCAGCTTCATCGCTTCCGGCGACCCAGGCTTGAGTTTGGAGAGGTCGTCGCCGACCAACCGCACCACTTCCTTGCGGATCGCTTCCGCCGAAGCCGGGTTGCCGCGCGCCCGCTCTTCGATCACGCGCTCCAGCATCGAGATCGCGAAGGTGACGCCCGCCGCTTTCAGAACCTGCAGGTCTAGCGGCGCCAGCAGCCAGGGTTTTGCCCGGTCGCGGCGATCGGGCGGCGTATTGGCAACGATGCTTTCGAGATCGCCAATCCGCATCCCAGCGGTTCCACGCAGCGCGTCCGCCGGGTTGGCTTCCTCGCAGAGGGCGCTGACAGTTGAAAATCGCGCGCTGACGTCGAACACGCCGTCATGGCGAACCGCTGCTACCGCCGGGCCGGCCAGATCAGGCACCCAGACCCGTCCCACCAGCGTGCCGCTGGCGCCGTCTTCCGGCAGGACGTCCTTTGAGGTCAGTGCGATCATTTTCCGTCTCCCTTGCGACTGATTTTATCCAGTCTACCGTCATGGCTTCACCATTGGCCAGATCGGCACAATATTGTCGCGCCTCAGAGTGAAGCCAGCCGCCACACGCCAAGGCTCTTGTCGCGCCAGCCGCCGCCCGCTTCCTGGCAATTCTCGTTGAGCAGTTCAACCGGCGGCCCCCAATTGAACGGGGTACGTTCGAAATTCAGCGCGCGCCAGTCGCCGTCCTCGCAGTCGGTGTTTTCATGCCATTCCGGAAAGGTGGTCGCGATCAGCCATATCGCGCCGGACGCTCGAAAATTCACCACCGCGCGCGCGATGTTGGCGAACGACAGATGGACGAGGCAATCGCGGCACAGGATGGCGTCGCACCGGGGCAGCGGGTCCATCGTGATGTCGGCGAGACGATATTCGCCGCTGATTTCGCCTGACGCGGCGCGGCCATGCAGGCGCGCGATCAGCTCAGGCACGATGTCGACCCCGACATAGCGCACGCCGAGATCGGCCTGGTTGATCCAGCCGGCATCGCCACAGGGCGCATCGAGCAGCGAGGTCACACCGAGCCTTTGGGAAAGCCCGGATAATTCCGCGCGCAGCACCGCGGTGGCGTCCAGCTCCGAGCCGAGCCCAGAGGTGGATGCCGCGGCACCCCACAAATTGGTGTCGTGGATGCGCCGAAAACGCTGCGCCAGATCGAGGCCCGCGAAAGATTCCCGGTCATCGACAAAACGCTGATGCGCGAGCACGGGCGGACGATCGGAATCGTCGGGGGGCATAACTACCGCCACGGCTCGACGATGATCTTGGTGTGCCGCTCCGGATTGGCGAGATCGGCGAACGCCTGGGCGACGCCATCGATGCCCACGGTCGCGGTGACCAGCGATCCGGCATCGACCTGGCCTTCCGCGATCAGGCGCAGCGAATGAGCGAATTCGTCCGGCGTGTAGCCCAGCACAAATTGAACGTTGAGCTCCTTCATGATACCGAGCATCGGTTCGGAGCGGTCGGATTCCATGCAGACGCCGACCACGACGATGCGGGCGTCGCGCGGCGCGCCCTCGAAGATCTGCTGGATCAGGCCGGGGATGCCGACGCATTCGAAGATCAGCGCGGGTTTGAGCGCGGGCAGCAAGGCCTGTAGCGGCGGGCGGGCCGCTTTCTGTTCCGGCGACATCGCGGCGTGCTCAGCCCAGGTCGCATAAGGCTGCGTGCGTGCGGGATCGACCACGATGTCGGCGCCCATCTTTTCGGCCAGCGCGCGGCGCGCCGGCGAATAGTCGGCGGCAACGATCGGGTGCAATCCCTTCAGCTTCAGCGCCGCGATCACGGCCAGCCCGACCGGGCCACAGCCGATCACCAGCGGCACCTCGTCGCCGCGCACATTGGCCTTGGCGACGGCGTGGACACCGACCGCGAGCGGTTCGGTCAGGGACGCGTGTTCTGCCGAGAGGCCATTCGGAACCTGCAGCAGCAGCGCCTCGCTGAGCAGCATGCGCTCGGCATAGCCGCCGAGATTGTCATTGGAATAGCCAATGCCCTGCGGCCCCTCCGCCGTCAGCAGCGCCGGCAGCGAGCAGACGCGGCTGCCGGCTTTCAGCTTGCGCTCGGTGCCCGGCCCGTAATCCAGGATCTCGCAGCAGAATTCATGGCCGAACACGATGTCGCGGGAAAGGTCCATCGGCTTGCGGCCGGGAAAGTGTTTTGCCAGTTCGACCATGCGATGGGCGTGCTTGCGCGCGTGCAGGTCGGAGCCGCAGATGCCGCAGGCCAGCGTCCTGACCAGCACCTGCCCGGCCGCCGCCCTGGGTTCGGGCAGCAGATCCACGACGATCTCGCCGTTCCTGAAAATCGCAGCGCGCATCGGCGCTCCCCTGGCGTTCTTGTTATTGTCAGGCTTTAGCCTGCGGCCTTCACCACGTATAGCGCGCGACGCCCTTGCCGGCATAGGACCGCGTCACGCCGGAGAACTCACCCTCGAAGGTGGCGGCGGCGGACCAGCCGTTCAGCCATTTCATCTCGGCGGAGCCCGTGACCAGCGCGGCATCATGCGCCTGTGCCGCGCCGTTGACGACGAAGGCGGCGCCCGGCAGCGTCTGGAATACCGGTGTGATATTGCGGTCTGTGTTGAAGTTGTGCGCCCAGGCGGCGCGGCCGCGCAACGTGAAAATCCCGTTTGCCATCGCGAACGATTTGTCGGTGCGGAGGCCGAGCTCCGAGCGCGATGCCGTGACGTCCTTAGCGGCATAGTTCAGCGCAAAGGTGTTGGCGCCCGACACCACCTGCTCGGCATAGGCCGGCAATTGATAGGTGGTGAACTGCCCGGCGGCATAGGGTGTGATGCCCATCCAGGGATTGACAAAACGGTAGCCGCCCTCAAAGCGGCCCGAAAATGAATTGGCGTTGAACTGGGCGCGCAGCCGATCGACGCCGGCAACGGTGACGGTGCGATCCGTCGTCACGTCCTGCCAGCCATAGGCCGCCGCCGCTGTCAGATAGGCCGGACCGACATTGTGGCGCACGAACGCGCCGGCCTGGAACAGGTCCGAACGCCCGGAGCCGAAACCGTTGACCGCAAAACTGGTGCCGCCGCCGGCCAGTGCAAAGCCCGCCAGCGTGAACGACGAAATCCGGTAGTCCGCGCCGGCGGCAAAGCCGAATGCGCGCGCGGTGGCGGTGTTCGATCCCAGCGCCGCATTGCCGTCGGTTGTGCTGCCGCCGCCATAGGCCGCACCCCACACGCTCCACCGCGTATCGAACGGATCGTTGCGCGCCGCGTCGGCCTTGGTAGGGAATTTGGCAAAGGCGTCGCGCGCCGTATTTCGCCTCTTTGCGGCATAAGCGCTAACCTCGCTGCCTTCCGCGGCGAACCCCGGCGCGCCACCGAACGGAGCAGCCGAACCACCGCGCCCGTCGATGAACGGATCGGTCAGCAGACCCAGAAACAGGTTCATCGCATCGAAGGTGGCCTGCTGCGTGCCGGTCGCAGTCTCGCCGGAGACCTGCGCGAGACCGTTGGAAGACAATCCAGCGAAAGCCAGCGGGATGCCGCCATTGGCGTTGAAGAAATTGGTCAGGGTATTGCCGACGCTGCGCTGGTTGACGTTGAGGCCCGGCGTTGCGCCCAAGTCGAGCGCAAAATTGAGATAGGCATGGCTCGGGTCGTAGCTGAGTGTGGCGACGAGCGCGGCGGGCGTGCCGATCAGACCAACCCCGTCGAAGCTGCCGCTGCGGCCACCGGTAGCGGTGAGGATGGTGTAACGCCGCAGGACAGTGCTGCCGGCCGCGAACGACGCGCCGACGGTGCCGCCCAACGTGGCGGCCCCGGTCACGTTGGCGAAGCTCGATGCTACGGAATTGAGCTGCACCAGGTACAGCGCGCCCGACTGGAGCGCGAGGCTGCCGGCCACTATCGTCGACGAACCCGCCGTGGCATTTCCCGGCACAAAGATGCCGCCATTGGCGATCGTGGTGTTGCCGACGCTACCCACGCCGGTCAGCGCCGCATTGGCATTCACCGTGGTGAGGCTGGAAGAGGCAATCGAGCCGTCAACCCGCAGGATGCCGCCGTTCACGTCCGTCGTGCCGGTATAGGTATTGGTGCCGGAGAGGATCAAGGTGCCGGTGCCGACCTTCTCCAGGTTGCCTATCCCCGGAACGCAGCCGCAGGGATTGAAGTCGGCAATGACGCCGCTGACCTCGGTCGACAGGTTGTTGCCGCCGACCACCAGCGTGTTGCCGGCGCCGATATAGTAGAAGCCTGAGCCGGCGATCGAGCCGGCCGCGATCCGGCCGTCGCCATTCGGACCGAGGCTTCCCGAGAAATCCACGAAGCCGTCGCCGGCGGCGCTGAATTGCGCTGTGCCACCGTCGGCGTTATCGTGAAAGAATGTGGCGCCGCCATTGTTAGTCGTGATGACCGCGCTGCCCGCCCGGCTGAAATCGTAGAAGTCCGTGCTGCCGCCGAACCGGTTGGTGATGTTGGCGTTGCCGGCGTTGCTCAAATCGTAAAAATACGTCGTGCCGCCGGTCCGGTTGGTGATCTTGGCGTTGCCCGCGGTCGTCAGCGCATTGAAGACCGTCGTGCCCCCGGTCCGGTTGACGATGACTGCGTTGCCTGCCGACGCGGTATCGGTGCCCAAGGCGATTCCGAAATCGGTTTCGCCACCGTTGCGGTTGGTAATGGCAATGCTGCTGGCCGAGGTGGCGTTGAGGAAGGTCGACGTCGCCGGGCCGAAGAAACCGTCATTTTCGATCGAGGTGATGCCGGATGTGTTGGCGTTGACGATATTGAAATAGCCATGATTGGTCTCCGCGCCGAGCATGCTGGCGGTATGGGTATCGTCGCCCAGTTGCAGCGTGGCGCATGCGCAGATCGTGGTGCCGCCGGTATAGGTATTGGCGCCCGTAAGGATCAAGGCGCCGCCGCCGAAGGAATCCAGGACGCTCAACTTGCCTGGCCCGTTGCCGTCCGTGATGTTGCCAGCGATGGTCAGCGTATAGCCGTTGGCATCGATCGCGCTTCCCGCGGGCGTGCTGTTGATCTTGAAGCTGTTGCTGAAAACGAGGTCGGCCGCACCGGCCTGAAACAACCCGTTCTCGAGCGTCACCACGCCGGTGCCGACCGAGCTGCTATTGGTAACCTGCACGGCGGCTCCGCCCACCGTGGTACCGCCGGTGTAGGTGTTGACGCCGGACAGCACCGTAGTGCCGAAGCCCCCGGACGAATCGGTCAGCTGCAATACACCGGTCGTGCCGTTGCCGTTGGAAATAATGCCCGACAGCGTCAGCACGATGCCGTTGTTGTCGATGGTGCCGCCGGTACTATTGACCTTGAAAGCATTGGTGAAGGTGAGGTCGCCGAGGCCATCGGCCTGGAAGGTGCCGCCGTCCAGCGCCACCGTGCCTGACCCCACCGAACTGCTGTTGGTCACCCGCAGGATGCCGGCCGAGATCACCGTGCCGCCGGAATAGGTGTTGACGGCGTCCAGCACCAGGGTGCCGCCGCCAACCTTCTCGACGACGCCGAGCGGCGCCGGCAGGCTGGCATCGCTGATCGTGCCCGACACTGTCACGGTGTTGCCGGTGGTGACATCGAAGATCGGGTCGCCGGCCACGGTGATGCTGTTGGCGAGGGTGAAGCTGCCGTCGAGCCGGATTCCAGTACCCTCGTCGAGCGCGAGGGCGCCGGAGCCGATCGCGCTGCCGTTGTTAAGGATCAGCGTGCCGCCGGTGACATGGGTGCCGCCGCTAAAGGCGTTGACGCCGGCCAGTGTCAGCGTGCCGCCGCCGGTCTTGGCGAGCGCCATGATGCCGCCGGTGCCGCCGAGGCCGTTGTCGGTCGTCGTATTGCCGGCGGCGCCATTGAGATCGGCGATCGTCCCGGAATAGGTCTGGTTGCCGGCGCCGAACGTCAGGGTGCTGGCTGCCCCGCCGGGCGCGCCTTCGAAGAAAATCCCCGAGCCGTAGGCTGAGCCGTCGCCACCTGAGAGGAGGGGCTGCCCGGGAAAAACGCCGCTGCCGGCGATTACGCCGCTGCCGCCTTCCGTGGAAGCGCCGCTGATAGACAGCGACCCGCCGGCCGCGACGAAGATCGCGCCGCCCATCGCGCCTCCTCCGCCGCCGCCTATCCAGCCGCCGACGCCGCCGCCGAAACCGGCGGCGGCACCCGGAGAAGAAGCCCCGCCGCCGCCCCCGCCAAATCCACCCTTACCGCCCAAAGGCCCTCCGGTACCGCCCCCACCGCCGCCGAATCCGCCATCGCCGGGAATTGTGCTGGCAGTGGGTCCACTGTCGAGCCCACCACCGCCACCGCCACCGAAAACGCCGCCGTTGCCTCCATTACCCGGGTTGCTGGGAGGCCTACTCCCGCCGCCACCGCCACCACCGCCAGGGCCGCCGGCCCGGCCCCCCGCGCCAAAGTCCGCCGCTGGGCCCGCTGCGCCACCATCGCCGAATGTTACGTTGATCACGCCAACGCCACCACCTATGAGCCCTGTATCACCTGGTCCGGTTGCACTGCCTCCGCCGCCACCAAAGCTGCCCAGCCCATTGCCTCCAGAGAAAAAACCACCGCCGCCGCCGCCGCCAGCGGCTGCCGCGCCTCCCGTCCCGAACAAACCGCCACCCCCGCCGCCGGCAGCTGTGGGCCCTGGCGCGAAGCCGCCATTCCCACCGAGACCGCCGCCCCCTCCGCCGCCGCCACCGCCAAGCGCGAGACCTGGATTACTTCCGCTGGCGCCGCCAATCGCCTGATTGTTGTGAAAGCTGACATTGGCGATGGTGACACGGGCGCCGCTGTTGACAAAGATCGCGCCCCCGGCGCCCAACCCACCGCCGCCTCCCACGTTGCCATCGCCGCCGTTGCCACCTTGCGCCATGCCATTGGCGACGGTGAGATTTTGAATCGCCACCGTGCCGCTGTAGACGAAAAACGGCCGGAACGCGTTGTTGGCGTCGATGGTGTTGCCGTTGCCAATGACCGTGACGTTGGCGGTGATCGGATCGACCCGCGTCGTCATCGTAAAACTGTTCAGGATATTGATGGTGTCGCCGTTGCCGGCGGTGGCGACGGCGGTGACGAACGAGGCCGAATCGGTGACGTTAAAGTTCGCGGCCCGAACTTGCGGCACGGCGGACAGCAGCACGAGACCTGCCAGTCCGGCACTCGCCGACCGCGCGACCGCGGCGCGGATCAAACGTGAACCTGTTCGCACCGAACAACCCACAACGCCAACCCGCTCGACAGCCACGGAGTCCGGTCCTTTTACGACCGCCCCGCCCTGCCGGGACCATCGCAAATCCGCCGTCGAGAGTCCCGCAAAACTACGGGATTAAGAGCCGTCACTTGCGCCCGGATTCAAAAATTCGAACGAGTGTTGCCTAAAAGAAACACGGTTTGCGTGCGTTGAGCCCGTGCTTTCAGACAAATGCCGTGCAAAATCTGTTGGAAGCGGCGCTCACGCGTTCGGCGACGACTCGCCCTCGACCGCCAGCAATTGCGAGCGCCTGACACGCTCGCGGTGCGCGGTGTAGAGGCCGCTGCCGACGATGAAGACGGCGCCGGTCACGGTCCAGACGTCGGGCACTTCGCCGAACACCAGGAAGCCGAGAAAGCTGACCCACAGCAACTGGGTGTAGGAAAACGGCGCCAGCACCGAGGCGTCGGCATAGCGGAACGCCAGCACCACGATCCACTGCCCCGCGGTCGACGCCACACCGATGAAAACGCCGAAGGCGATGTCGTGCCAGGTCGGAGCAACCCAGACGAACGGGACCAGCACCGAGAGAATGCACAGCCCCGCGATCGAGGACCATGCCATGGTGGTGATGACGTGCTCGCGCCCGCTCATCATCCGGGTCAGGATCAGGGTGCAGGCCCACGCTGCCGCCGACACCAGCGGAAAGAACGCGGCAGCATGAAACGCCGAAGTGCCCGGCCGCAGGATGATCAGCACGCCCATCAGCCCGACCGCGGTCGCGAGCCAGCGCCGCACACCGACCTTCTCGGCAAGGAAGAAGATCGACAGCGCGGTGACGAACAGCGGCGCCACGAAGCCGGTGGCAGAGGCCTCGGCGATCGGCAGATACCGCAAGCCGGAGATGAAGAACAGCGATGAGCCGACCAGTGCCGCGCCACGCATCAACTGCAGGCCGAGGCGCTCGGTGCGCAAGGCGAACAGCGGCGAGCCCGGGAACATCGCCGGCGACATGATCAGCGCGAAGGTCAGAAACCGGATCCAGGCGATCTCGATCGACGGCAGCGTCGCCGACAGATATTTTGCCGTGACGTCCGACGCTCCAAGGAACACGGTCGAGAGCAGGATCAGCGCGATGCCCTTGAAGGGATGATCGGCGCGCGCGGGCACCTTGCGCGCGGCGGGCTTCTTCTCGGGCAACGGCAGGGAAACGCTGTCCAGCCTTGCGGCTGCGGCGGGGGGCGGTGTCACGGGCAATCTCGAAGGCAATAATTTTCGATTCGGGCGAGCCTCTAGGAACGCCAATTGAGCTGAAACAACAAGGCACGAAACCGGGACGCCGATATGCACGATTGCGCGCGGCGGGCCGTAGTAGTACCGGCGCGCGAGCCGCTGCAACATTTTGTTAGGAACTGAGTTCCGCTACAACATCGGCAGGCCGCGCGGTTTCGGCCCGCGCGGAAACGCCGCGTCGAGAGCCGCTATTTCGCCGTCGCTGAGCACGAGCGCGCCGGCAGCGGCGTTGTCGGCGGCATGCTCCGGTGTTCCAGCTTTTGGAATCGCCAACACCGATGGCCGGCGCGTCAGAAACGCCAGCGCGACCTGACGTGGTGAAACGTCATGCGCAGCGGCAACGGTCTCCAGAACTTCACCAGCCTTGCTGCGCGCGGACGGAAAATCATTGTGACCGAACGGTGAATAGGCCACCACCGCGACCCCATGCTGTTCGCACCACGGAATCACCGCATGCTCGATGGCGCGTTCCTGCAGATGGTAGAGTACCTGGTTGCATGCGATCTTGTTTTTGCCTGCGACCGCCAGCAATTCGTTGAGATCGTCGGTGTCGAAATTGCTGACGCCCCAGCTGCGGATTTTTCCGGCGGCCACCAGTTCGTCGAACGCCGCGACGGTTTCCGGAAGCGGATAGGACCCGCGCCAGTGCAAGAGGTAGCAATCCAGCCGGTCGGTCTTCAGCCGCGCCAGCGAACGCTCGCAGGCGGTGATAGCGCCGCGCCGCGACGCATTGCTCGGCAGCACCTTCGAGACCAGGAAAACTTCGTCGCGTCTGCCGGCGATCGCTTCGGCCACCACCGGCTCGGCATCGCCATACATCTCGGCGGTGTCGATATGGCTCAAGCCGAGATCGAGGCCGCGACGCAACGCCGCTACCGCGCGCTTGCGATCGCCGCGATCGATATACCAGGTGCCCTGCCCGATCATGGACACGTCGGGACAGTTGCTGCCGAATTTTCTCGTTTGCAAGTTCGCCCCATTCGTCGGAGAAGCCGCGCAGGCGCAGCTTAGACGAACGTGATGTGAAAGTCCTCTTCGTCCCCCAGCCGTCATCACCGGCGGGTGATTCATAATTCCGGCGATGTCAGCGACTTCATCGAGACGGCACGGTCTGCTGTATCGCCCGGTCGGAGCCGGGCGACGACAAGTATGATCGTGACGGCGCTTTGCGCCGGCCCTTGAATGCAATCCGGGCTACGAAGCCGTGGGTGCATCCAGCACGCCGATATCCGCCACCATCACCGTCCCCGTCACCGACTCCGTAATATAGAGCCGGTCGCGCTTGGCGCCGCCGATCGCGACATTGGTGCAGCTTGGTCCGGTGCAGGATTTGATCCGCGCGATCAACTCGCCATTCGCTGCGAACACGAAGACATGGCCGAGCGAGGCGTGGCCGACGAACAGCCGCCCGGCGCTGTCCATGGTCATGCCGTCGGGTCCGCTCGGCCCAAACATAGAGCAGAAACGGCCGACCTTGGCGACGCTGCCGTCCTTCATGAACGGCATCCGCCACACCGCATTGTCGCGGGTCATCGCCACGAACAGCACGCTTTCGCCGGGATCGAGCACCAGGCCGTTAGGGCTGATGCCGGTATTGATCAGGCAATCGAGCCGGCCGTCGGGCGCGAGCCGATAGACCCGGCCGGTCGGATCGTGCAGTCCGGTCTGGCCCTGGTCGGTAAAATAGATATCGCCATTCGAAGCCAGATGCAAATCGTTGCAGCCCTTGAAGGACTCCGAATTGCGCGCGGTCAGCATCGGCAACATCCGTCCGGCTTTGACATCGAGCTCCATGATCCCGTGCATGTAGTCGGCGACCAGGATGCGTCCTTTGCCATCGATCTTCAGCCCGTTGGGCCAGCCGTCATATTCGATCACCAGCGTCCATTGCCCATCAGGCGATATCCGGAAGATACGTCCGAACGGGATGTCGACGATATAGAGATGGCCCTCGGCGTCGAACGACGGGCCCTCGATGAAGCTGTCGGTTGGCTGACCCGGCCGGTTGGCGTCGGCCCAGTCGGTGCGCACGCCCGTGCGCCGGAATTCGGACGGCATCGCCGAGAAGACTCTGGTTTCGATCAGTCGCGGCGGCGTTTCCAGGTACATCATTTTCTTGATTGATCCGTGGTGGCAGCGGGGGCGCACCATAGATGACATCGTTTGCGGCGTCGATTGGCGGGCACAGTCCTCATCCTCGGGCAGCACGAAACCGACATGGCTTGATGTTCGACTTGCGTCCGCTTTTGGAGCAAAGCGGAAGTCGAACTTCGGGACCGTCAGGGCAGCTTTTTGACCCATAGCGGACGTTGGTCGGACGCTTGCTCCTACATGGACTCTTTTCAATCATGCTGCTGACTCAATTTCTGTCTTAGTCGGTGGGAACTGAGAACATCCGTGCGAGGACCACCTTGGTTCCCACAACGGTTCCGTCGCCAAGATTGGCACGAATCCACAAAAACACCGGCGCGAGTTCGTAACGCATCCGCGTTCGCTTGACCTCGTTTTGCGGCATCGGGAACCGAACGATCTAGAAAATCAGTCAAGGAGTTATGATGGTGTTTCGCTTGAGTGCCGCAATTTGCGGCGCCGTAGTTTTGCTGGGCATTTCTGTTACCGTTGTTCGAAGTGAAATCAGTGCAGTTCATTCAAGCGCCGTCGTCAATGACGCTTCGGGGGATGCGATCGTTGGCGCAGCATCCACGTATAATCCGTTTCGGCCCGGATGGCGGGAGGGCGGCCCGGACACAGCCTCCGGCGAGCGCTACGATCCTTCTGTCTGGGCGGCTGCCATCAAGACGAGTTTGCGCGAGAAATTTGGTGGGGTCCAATATGGTGCGAGGCCAAAATATGCCCTCGTTGAAGCTGTAGGCAAGCAGGTCATCGTCAAGATAAATGACGTAGGGCCACTAACGCCTGGCCGAATCATTGACCTCAATGAGCGGACCATGCGCTATTTCGATCCAAGCCTGCAGCTCGGAGTAATTTATGACGTAAGAGTTAGCCCACTTTCCGGCGACTATTGGATCCCTGGACCGGTGGGCTGAACATTGCACGCGAAAGAAGTCGAGGCCGCTCAATGTCCGTTGTTGGGTAAACAGCGGAAAGCATCTGCTCGTCGCGAGTATTTCGCTTTTTGACCCGAAGCTGACATTTCACCCTGGCCAACCTCGCGGCCAGCTTCGATTGATGTCTTTAAATGGATGATAAATCCGCCGACTGCCCCATGCTATTCGATCTTGATATTGGCCGCCCGGATAACTCGAGCCCACTTTTCTGTTTCTTTGACGATCAACTGACCGAAATCGCTAGCTGATCCACCAAGCGTCATCGCGCCAACATCGGCAAAGCGACTCTTCACTTTGGGGTCTCTCAGACATTCGTTGATTGCCGCGTTGAGCGTAGTGATGATGGACGGCGCCGTACTCTTAGGTGCGCAGAAGCCACTCCAACCGCTCGCCTCGTACCCCGGCAGGAATTCAGCGAGCGTCGGCAGGTCAGGAAGAGCGTCCGAGCGGGACGCGGTCGTCACAGCGAGGGCGCGAAGCTGACCGGACTTGATGAGTTGAATCGAGGCGGGCAACGCCTCAAAAAGAACCTGCACCTGGCCGCCCATTAAATCCGTCAAGGCCTGCGAAGCACCGCGGTAAGGTACATGCACGAAACTTACGCCGGCTGCGCTCTTGAAGAGCTCGCCTGCGAGATGTTGCGTGGTGCCGGTACCCGACGAGCCATGGTTGACTTTGCCGGGGTTGGCTTTCGCATAGGCGATGAATTCCGGCACCGATTTCACGGGAAAAGAACCACTGACGGTCATGACATTGGGGAACTGAACGGCACTTGCCACGGGCGCGGTATCATCTACGAAACTAAAGCCGAGCCTGTCGAAAAGCGTTGCGTTGATCGCATTCACGGCCCCGGCCAGGAAAAGTGTGTAACCGTCGGCAGGCGCCCGAATAGCGGTTTCCGCGGCGATGTTACTGCTCGCGCCTGCTCGATTTTCTACGATAACCGGTTGCGCCAGCCGAACAGACATATGCTCCGCGATCACACGTGCAACGAGATCAAAATTGCCGCCGGCAGCAAAGCCAACAATGATACGCACCGGCCGTGACGGGTAACTTTCGGCACGGACATTGCGCAACCCGAGCGGCGCTACGGACACGCTGCCGAGAGCCGCAAGAAACAGCCGACGATGGAGCATGTCGTTACCTCCCGCGATTGCAGATCGCCTCACTGTAGGCGGGCTGCTGCTTGCGATAAGCTGTAAAATCGGCATGATAGAAATGCAATATTCTCATTAATCCCCTTGGGGCAGTCATGGGCACCAATATCCGAATGATTGAGATATTCGTTCGCGTCGTTGAAAGCGGCAGCTTCATCGGTGCTGCCCGGATATTGCTAATCGATCCCGCTGCGGTCAGTCGGGCCATCAAGAGTCTGGAGGAAGACCTGGGGACGCTGCTGTTTACGCGAACCACGCGCAAGCTGCAGCTCACCACCGTGGGCCGACGTTTCCATCGCGACGGCCTGCGGATGCTTCATGCCTTTGACGATACCATCAGCAAGTTCAAGGCAACTGCGGCGCTTAAAGGCCAGCTTAAGGTCGGCATGGGGCCGGCACTCGGCCGCCGCATGCTGTTTCGCGCAATCCCATCCTTCCAGCAACGCTTTCCCGAGCTGCGACTGATCCTGTACAACATCAACGATCCGACTGAAGCCGGCGATGAAGGTCTCGACGTACTTATCCGCCCGCGCAGCACGCGCCAGCGCGGCGGCACCCATAGGGCTCAGCAAGGCATTGTTGTACGCAAGATTCTGGAGTCGCCGATTTTGATCTGCGCCTCGCCTGAGTACCTGAAGCGCACCGGTATCCCGCGCACACCCGCAGATCTCGAGAGGCACGCCTGCCTGGCTCTGCTCACCATGGAGCGTGATGTCCACGACGAGTGGCAGTTTGTAAAGGGAGAAGCACGCGAGCGGATCAAGTTTGAACCTCGCCTGACAGCATGCGGCGAAGAATTGCGCGAGGCCGCGCTAGCGGGTAGTGGTATCGTGCGGCTGCTTGAATGCCACGTCGACGACGAATTGCAGTCCGGTGCTCTGGTCAGGCTTCTGCCTGACTGGGACTGCCTGGGCGGCTTGCCAATATTCGCGATATATCGAAAGCAGCGATCAACCCTTTTGCGCGTCAATGCATTTGTACGACATTTGGCGGAAGCGTTTTCGACCGGGCTGTCTTCACACAAAGGTTAGCCAATCGTCTCCGGATTCGACAAAGTCCATCGCATATAGACGCGACGAAATCCATGTTCGACAATGCGATGCGTCTCAATGAAACCAAAGTGCGCGTACATCGCCAAATTTTCAGTCATGGCCTCATTGGTGTAGAGACTCAACGCGTTCAAGCCGCAGCGTCTTGCCTCTGATACAGCGTATTCAATCAACCGCCGGCCGAGCCGTTGCCCCTGGTAGCGCGGATCGATACCGATGTTATCGATGAAATAGGCATCAGCATCCGGCCACGAGATCATGTAGCCACACAGCTCCTCGCGGACCTGGATCACGACCGCGCGCGATACCGCGACGTCAGCGTCGTAATCTGCCGTCATGGGCGCCGGCTTAAGCCCAATGCGGGGAATGTATTTGCTGTACGCCGCTCTTGCGATGCCACGAATGCCCGCAACATCTCGCATCGTGCCCACTCGAATAACAGGATTTTCGTTCATCGGGGGTCTGTCGTTTGAAGCGGCCTGACTGTGCATGATGCTAGAAGTGCGCTTGCCGGTCCGCAAGCCCGGTCAGAACGCTCAGCTCCAGTGTCGCTCTGTGGACACGTTGCTGGTTTCCGGTCAATCACTTTTGGTCATTGGCGGACGGAAAGGCGGCTACAGAGTGTTGTAGGCTAATGGCACTTTTCGGACCTGAGGCGATGTCCGGTGTGAGTGTGCAATACGCTGGATAGCGGACATGGGTCGAGCTCGCTCACAAAACCTCAATTTATGAGTACACGCCCTAGCATTACAGTTGCCATTTATGGGGTTTTCTGAATCCATGGGCAACCATGATTCGAAGATCGTGGACGCAGACAGCGTCGATTGAAGAGACGCTTGCGTTATGGGCTGCGTCGCTTCGGGAGATCAAGCAACGGATAC
>JBBQUA010000088.1:0-20478 GCA_038212905.1 Hyphomicrobiales bacterium | reverse complement strand
TACGGCAAAAGCGTGTGGACCCGACGCCTCACTGGTAGGCGTCAAGTCTTGCGGAGGTGCTGATGGCCCGACCGGGCCGAGGTGCCGGTTTCCGTGAGGCGACGGAGGCGACAAAGGCCATAATTCTCCGGGGTGAGCGCGTGATAAGCCGTCAAGCCATTGCGCAGGGAATGTCGGATGTTCTCCGCTGCCCTGTATGCTCGTGTGCTGCTTTCTTTTACCCAATTTGCACACGGGACCGCGGGTGCAGCGCGCATCCGGCATTCCCTGCTCCCTCATTTGCGAGGGACAATGATTGGCAAAGCTCGGGCAAAACGTGCCGCGAGAATGCGAACGCGTATCCACTGTTTGAGATTGATCCGAAATGTATCCACGTCATTGCGAGCGAAGCGAAGCAATCCATTTCACAACACGAAGAAAGAATGGATTGCTTCGTCGCGTTGCTCCTCGCAATGACGACCGATGGTCAGGCGACGTCAGCAGCCGGCCACAACGCCTGCACGATCGCATCCAGCCCATCCGTCAGCGCGGCCGGGCCCGGCTGCAATATCAGCGGCGATTTTATTTCGACGATGCGGTTGTTGCGCACGGCCGGAATGTCGCTCCAGCCCGGCCGCTGTCGGATACGATCAGGAACGACCTTCTTGCCGCACCACGACGCCAGGATCACGTCCGGCGCCGCCGCGCGCACCACGTCCGGCAAAATGATGCGGTCTTTTGCCGCCTGTTGAAACCGCAATTTCGGCAGCACATCTTCGCCGCCGGCGATCTCGATCAGTTCCGAAACCCAGCCGATGCCGCTGATCAAGGGATCGTCCCATTCCTCGAAATAGACTCTTGGCTTCTTCGCGGGCCGGGGAGTGGATGCAATTTCGGCGAGACGCTGCTCGTAGCCGGCGGCGAGTTGATCGGCGCGCGCGGCAGCCCCAACCAGCGCGCCCAGGGTTCGGATCATCGCGAGAATGCCGGCGATGTCGCGCTGGTTGAAGACATGGATGGCGACGCCGGCGCGGACCAGGTCGGCCACGATGTCGGCCTGCAAATCCGAGAACGCCAGCACGAGATCCGGCTCCAGCGCGAGGATTTTCGGAATGTCCGCCGAGATAAAGGCCGACACCCGCGGCTTCTCGCGTCGAACCCGCGGCGGCCGCACGGCGTAACCGGAGACGCCGACGATGCGGTCCTCCTCGCCGAGCAGATACAGCGTCTCCACGGTCTCTTCGGTGAGACAGACGATCCGGCGGGGAGGGTACTGGCGCATGAAGCACGATATGCCGAATTACCGTGGCGTTGTCACCGGCGGCATTACCTCAGAGGTCATTGCCTGAATTACCTGCCTCATCCATGCTCGCAAGGAATCGAATGAAGAAGAAACGGGAGTGTCCATGACGCCGCTTGAAAAAGTCAATTCGATGAAGATGCCGTTCGCGGAATTGAAGGGCGTGGTCTTCACCGAAGCCGACAAGGACCGCGTGGTGGCGCGGATGCTGGTGCGTCCCGATCTCTGCACGCTGCGTCACGGCATTCACGGCGGCGCGGTCATGGCGTTCGCGGATTCGGTCGGCGCCGCGGCGACCGTGATCAATCTGCCCGAGGATGCCAAGGGCACCACCACGATCGAGAGCAAGACCAATTTCATCGGCGGCGCCAAGGAAGGAACGACGGTCATCGCGACCGCGACGCCGGTGCATCGGGGCCGCCGCACCCAGGTCTGGCAGACCCGGCTGGAAACCGAGGACGGCAAGCTGGTCGCCGTAGTGACGCAGACCCAGTTGATTCTATAATACCGATTTGTGGCGGAACCATCGACAAACGGGCGCGTTTGTTTACGCCTTGTTTGCGACATTCTGCCGATATTTCAGGCGGATAGCGGGCTTGAATTTAATGATGCGATGCACAATATCGGTGGTCTAGGGATTCGACGCCTCCTCAAGGGCTATCCAAGAGGAGTTATGAAGTGAGACACGAAAACATCACGCGTTTGACCCCTGCCAGGGGCAGCGTCCGGACGTTGCGACAGCAGGAAGAACTGCCGCTGCTGCGCGACCATCTGCTTCGGCTTGATCGGGAAAGCCGCCATGACCGTTTCCACGGCTTCATGGATGACAGCTTTATCGAACGCTATGCCGCCAAATGCGCCGACGACGGCACTGTCATCATCGCCTATATCGAGGATGGCGTGGTGCGGGGTGCGGCGGAGCTGCATCCGCCGGATCAATCGCCGGATTCGCTGCCCGAGATCGCCTTCAGCGTCGAGGCACGCGTGCGCCGGCAGGGCGTCGGCAGCATCCTGTTCAGGAAGCTGATCGCGGAGGCGCGCGCCAAGGGCTACCGCTCGCTGCGGATCACCACCGGCGCGCAAAATCAGGCGATGCGGGCGCTGGCGAACAAGTTCGGCGCGAATCTGACGTTCCGCCACGGCGAATCCAGCGGGACGATCGATCTGGCGCCGCAAGCGCAGCCCGACTTGGCCAAGACAGCGATCGCGACGCCGGCCGATGCCGCGCGCGCGTTGGCCAGCGTCAACCGCGCCTATTGGAAGATGCTGCTGCGGATGTACGGCTGGGGGCGGGCAGCCTGATCGACCTTCGACAGCAAAAAACCCTTCGCCGATCGGTGACCGGCGAAGGGTTGATGATGTTCGGAAGCAAATGTCAGGTGCCGGTGCGCTTGTCGTTGCCGAATTTCCGGACCACGCGGCGCTCCACCACGATGGAGCGCTGTGCGCCCTGTTCGCCGGCGATGACGCGGCTGATCGAACGTCCCAACACCGGACGCGCCGCCTTCTTGACCTCGGCCTGAACGGCTTCGATCGGCAGCCCCATCAGCGACGCCGCGATCTCCGCCTGCGCGTCCAGATCGTCGGTGATGCCGACAGCGGCGAAAATCGCCTCTTCCAGCGTCGGCGGGTCGCGCCGCACGCGCCTTGTGCCGTATTTGGTGTTCCAGTCTTCGCTCATGGGTGGCCTCGCATCTCGATGCCAGATAGCTAGGCGTCATTATGTTGCATTGCAATATGTCGTTGGCATAACAATCCAGCCATGCGTTCACAATTTCTCCAACTCGGCGACGCCGGAAAAATCCACCGGCTGCTGTGGCCAGCGTTTCAGCGCCGCATGGCCGGCATCGGTCAGCACATAGATGCCGCGCTCGGCGCGGTCGAACCAGCCGTAGACGTTGTGCTGCAGGATTTTCGCAGCGTCAGGCATCTCCGGCTTGAGATCGCGCACCCGTCGCGGCCCCTGCGACAGCGCCGAAGCGCAGGCCAGTGCCTGCTGGCGATAGGCCGTCATGATCGGCGCGCGCGTACTGCCGCCGAGCACCGGATCGCCCTTGCGCCGCCGGTGTTCGCTGACAAGCCGGGAGCGCTTCTTCGGGTTGCGGCGCGGGCTGGTCTCGGGCGGCTTGACCAGCACCTCGATGTCGCCGCTAGCGGTCACCGCCAGCATGCCGAAGCCGAGCCGGCGGCACAGATTGCGGTAGCGCGCGTCGCTCTCGCGGCCCTTGCCGCGCGCCGACATCCGGGCGGCCAGCCAGACCTCGTCGGCGGCGGCGGCGCGGTCGACCGCCTGCAGAACCAGCTCGAGATTGAACGAAAGTTTTAATTCGCCGATCACCACGATCGGCGGCTCGTCGCCGCTCAGCGCCACCAGGTCGCAGCCGCCGATCTCGCCCTTGACCGTGAAGCCGAGGTTCTCGAGGAAGCGTTTGACGGGCAGATAGAGCGCGGTTTCCAAGGGGACTCCCATGCAGGCCGGCGCGGGCTTGCGGTGTCGCCCGCGCGACTCAGTGGCGCGAGTTTAGCCTGAATTGCGGTTTGGGGATTTGATCAAACGGCGTGGGAGCGGGTAGCATGGTGCCGGGACACGGCAGTTAACGTCGGACGGTTGGCCCGCGAATTCAGGGGAGTCGCGGGGCTGCAATGCGTCGGGGCCGGAGCGGCAATGCTGCAAGGACTATACAAGGTCGAGATGAAAACGGTGCACGGTTCGCGCCGCGGGGTGCTCTACTGCTTTGACGGCAGGATGATGGGCGGCAATTCCGCCTTCGCGTTCATCGGCACCTACCAGGAAGCAAACGGCGAGGTGAAGGTCGAGATCTCGACCATGCGCCACAATGACGATCCGAATTTCCAGCCGCTGTTCAAGGCCGACAAGATCACCCTCGCGCTGACGGGAAAGCAGCAGGGCGAGCAGTATTTTTTCGAAGGCGGCGCGGCGCAATTGCCCGGCGTTACCTTCAACTCGGTGATGACCCCGATCAGCGAAGCGGCCGCGCCGCCGGCGGTTGTGTCTGAACCGGGCGGCATCGCCAACGGCCTTTATTCGATCCATATCCGCATGCTCGACGGCATCGATGGCGGCAATACCGGCGTCATGGTGCTGTACGACGGCCGGATCCGGGGCGGCGACGCCTTCTTCGACTATATCGGCTCGTACACCAGCGCCAACGGCAGATGGAAAGGCGAATTGATCAATCACGAGCATACGCCGAGCCAGGGCGAGCGGCCGGTATTCGGCGGCTATGAGGTCGGCATCGGCTTTTCCGGCACCTACACCGCCGACGGCGCGATCACGGAGGCTACCGCGCTGGCCGGCAAGCGCAGCATCCGCTTCAGCGCGGTGTTGAAGAAGATGGCAGGGGCGTGACGGCTAAACCCGCCCGCTCACCGGCAGCAACGCGCCGGTGACGGCGCTGGCGGCGTCGCTGACGAGAAACAGGATCACTTCGGCAAGCTCCTGCGGCGTCACCCATTTTGCAAAATCCGCCTTCGGCATGCTGGCGCGATTGGCCGCCGTATCGATGATCGACGGCAGCACGGCGTTGACGGTGATCTTGCCCTTCCATTCGGCGGCGAGCGCCTCGGTGAGGCGATGCACGCCCGCCTTGGAGGCGGCGTAGGCGCCCATGCCGGGGCCCGCCTGCAGCGCGCCGAGCGCGCCGATATTGACGATGCGTGCCGAGGCCGAGGCGGCCAGATGCGGGAGCGCGGCGCGCGACGCATTCAGCGCGGTGAGCACATTGAGTGCATACATGTGCTGCCAGGTTCGGGGATCGCCCTCGGCGACCGCCTCGAAGGCAAAGCCGCCGGCGATATTGACCAGCGCGTCGAGCCGGCCGAAATGCGCTACGACGGCGTCGACCGCCTTGCCGGCCTCGGTGGCATTGGAAAGATCGACGCCGCCGAGTTCGATCCGGCTCGCCGTCGCCGGGATCTGCGATGGCGCATGGTCGAGGCCCGCCACAAGCGCGCCCCGGCCAAGGGCTGCTGCCGCAACCACGCTGCCGAGCGCGCCGGAGGCGCCGGTCACGATAATGACTTTTCCGTTCATGAGGGGTCTCCGGTTAGGTGAAAATCAATTGCATAGCTCGCGGCAATTGCGTCCAAATGGACCAATTCGAAAGCCGCGCAGGACGGACTGGCAGATGGCAGAAATTCCACGGAATTGCGATACCCACCAGGCAATTGTCGGATTCAAATATCCGCTTCCCCGTCTGATGCGAAGTCTGAAACTGCAGCGAAAGACCAAGATCGTTGCCATCGGCTCATCTTCCACCGCGGGCGAAGGCAATGTCGTGGCATATCCGGCACGGCTCGAACTGATGTTGAGGGACAAATTCCGCGACCGGATGATCGACGTCCTCAATCGTGGCCTCGGCGGCCAAGAGGCGCCGTCCGAACTGTCGCGCTTCGAGCCTGATGTGATCGGCGAGGCGCCCTCGCTGGTGATATGGCAAGTCGGTACCAATGCGGTCTATCGCAACGGTGCATTCAACTTCGACGAAGTGGCCGCGTCCATCGCGACGGGCCTACAATGGCTGGCAAATATACCGACCGATGTGGTGTTGATGGACCTGCAATACACCACGGCAGTCGTGGAGCCCGCCGAACGCAGGGGACTTGCCGACGAGATGGTGAAGATCATATCGGACGCGGCGGCCGAAGCTGGCGTCAACGTGTTCCGCCGCTTTGCGTTGATGGAGCAATGGGTCGTCAAGGACGGCATCGATATGAAGGACCTGATAAGGGACGGGGATGACAGCAAGCTGCATATGAGCGATTGGGCCACCAATTGCTCAACCCGAGCGCTTTTCGAAGCCATGACGGGCGCGCCGGATGCGGCTGCGTAAGGACCGTATTGTTACGGTGGCCGATCGCTAAAATTTGTCGGAGTTCTGTAAGCGGACCGCAGAAATATCGCGCTAGCTTCCGATGGTCCAATCACTGGGCAGGGGCGCTTCACGATGAGAAATCTACCCGATCACGGTTTACCGCTTATTCAGCTTAAAGAGCAGCGCCGGGATTTGATTGTCGCGCTGCAAAATCGCAACGGCCCGGTGAGTGGCTGGGAACTGATGCAGATCGCGGCGGTTCAGCAGGCCATCTCGGCCTTCGAGGATGTCATCGCCGACCTCGACGCTGAAGCGGAAATGGAAGCCGCCGCCTAATCGACAGCGCGCAGCTCGCGGGCTTTGAGTCGTGTCGGGCCGGCTTTGCGCAATGATCGCCCTGCCAATCGCCGGGCGAAGCGAGATGACTGTGAGAGGTTCCTTCGTGTCGTCCTGAATCAGGATTCCAGGTAGCGCGCCTTGAGTTCAGCGCGTTCCACCGCGCCAAGGCGCAATCCCTCGCTGAAATAGTTTTCGAGATTGCCATAGTCGGCGCTGATCGCCTCGAAGGCGGCGCCGAGGAAGGATGCATCCACCGACGCCAGCACCAGCTTGAGTTGCTCGGGGAGGTCGCTGCTGGCGGAGGGGTCGCGCCGGTAGAAGCGGTTGGTGAGCAGATAATCCTCCGATATCAGATCATCCGGCACATCAAGCGCGTGCAGGATCAGCGCGCAGGCGAACCCGGTGCGATCCTTGCCGGCGGTGCAGTGAATCACCAGCGGCGCGCGGTCGCCGACCAGGTGGGCGAACAGCGCGCGAAAGGCCGGCGTGTTCTGACGCACATAGTTGCGGTAGGAATCGCGCATCACCTCCAGGGCGTCGGTCGATGACAACGGCACACCGGTGGCGAGCCGCGCGCGCAGCGCCGCGACCACGGTCGGCTCGACCGGCAGCGAGTGGACCGCGATCTCCTCAAGACAGCACATCGCGGCAACGCGCTCCTCGGTGCCGCGGAAATCGAACGCGCGCCTGACGCCGAGGCCGCGCAGCACCTCGATATCGGCTTCGGTGAGGTGGCCGAGGTGGTTTGAGCGGAAAATTTGCCGCCAGCGGACGGCGCGGCCATCTCGGGCGGGGTAGCCGCCAAGGTCGCGGAAATTGCTGGCGCCGGCGAGGTTGAGGTGACGGGCAGGAGAATCTGACATCTGATCAGCTTAGGCCATCCGGTGCGGCGGGGAAAAGACGGAACAGGCATATCGCCTGACGGGATGGGTCCGGTCTATACTTGGCCCTTACGGGGGGCCAGCATGAATCGACGCAACAGCATTGTTATCGGTGCGGCACTATGGGTTGTCGCGGCCGGCGCATCGCCCGCGCTGGCGCAGACCATTTGGCGAAACTATAGCTGCGGCGACGGTTCGCAGTTCATCGTCGGATTTTTCCAGTACGACAAGCGCGCGCATATGCAGATCGACGGCAAGGCGGTGACGCTGGACAAGCGCCTGTGGCTGTCGGGCTCGCGCTATTCGGGCCGCGGCTTGACGTTGACCATCAACAAGGCCGGCACCAGACTTAAGCACGGCAAACAGCCGGTGACGGTGTGCGAGATCAATTGAAAAAGGGCCGAAACGATTTCGTTTCGACCCTTTTCCCGTTCCTCGGATCGCACCAGCCATCGCCGGTACGTCAGCATCGTGTCTGCATCCGGCATCAGCGCTCACGCACCGGCTTGGAGTCCTGGATCGCTGCGTCATGATACCAGGCGCCGCTGACGGCAGCCTCGCTGACGCGTGACGAAGCAGGGTCGGTGACGGCCTTGGCCTCTTCATAGCGGCGTCCGCCGAGCGCCGAGCGGCCCCCGGCAGGGAATTGGTAGATCTTGGCGGACCCGTGATTCAAACTCGTATTCATCTCAGTCTCTCCTGATGCGCGGCGCGGATAATGGTGCGCCCGACTCGTTCTCGGTTGCTTACTGATCCCGATATCGTTGGTGCCGTCGGCAAGTGCAACATGATCAAAGAAAGATCATTTAATGTATATATTTTGGGCATTTTCGATTTTGCTTGCAGCAAAGCAGTGACCGGGTGGCTAACGCCTAAGCTGTCACCAAGGTTGCGAAGCGAGGCGCACACTGGCGGCGAATGTTATCGGACGGTGGCGCGGATTTAGTCCGGGCGACCGGCGGACGGCCCGCTGCTGCATTATCAGGCGCATTTCGGGCCCTGAGCCGACCATCCGGCGCCTGGCCGGCGACGGCAGCCGCGCGGCTTTGCCGCATCCGGAATCTCGGGTTTTCAGGCAGGTGCGTGAGGGTTTTACCGGTTTGACCGATGTCCCGCAGTGCAGCGACTGGCACTTTAATTGCTTGGTAATGAATGGCCGATGGCGGCCGGGTACGCGTGCGGTGGCCAATAGGGTCTCGGTTTCCGCGCCTTTCGCATCATCAACATGAGAGAGCTCAATGACAAAGTACAAGCTCGAGTATATCTGGCTCGACGGATATGCGCCGACGCCAAATCTGCGCGGCAAAACCCAGATCAAGGAATTCGATTCGTTCCCGAGCCTGGAGCAGCTTCCGCTGTGGGGCTTTGATGGCTCGTCGACGCTGCAGGCGGAAGGCAGAAGCTCGGATTGCGTGCTCAAGCCGGTCTCGGTTTATCCAGACGGCGCCCGCACCAACGGTGCTCTGGTGATGTGTGAAGTCATGATGCCGGATGGCGTCACTCCGCACTCGACCAATAAGCGCGCCACCATTCTCGACGACACCGGCGCCTGGTTTGGATTCGAGCAGGAATATTTCTTCTACAAGGACGGTCGTCCGCTGGGCTTCCCGACCGCCGGCTATCCCGCGCCGCAGGGTCCGTATTACACCGGCGTCGGCTATTCGAACGTCGGTTCGGTCGCCCGCGAGATCGTCGAGAAGCATCTCGACCTCTGCCTCGCCGCCGGTATCAACCACGAAGGCATCAACGCCGAAGTGGCGAAGGGGCAGTGGGAATTCCAGATTTTTGGCAAGGGTTCCAAAAAAGCCGCCGACGAAATGTGGATGGCCCGCTATTTGTTGCAGCGGCTGACCGAAACCTACGGCATTGACGTCGAATATCACTGCAAACCGCTCGGTGACACCGACTGGAACGGCTCGGGCATGCACGCCAATTTCTCGACGACCTATCTGCGCGAGACCGGCGGCAAGGCGTACTTCGAGGCGTTGATGGCGGCGTTTGAGAAGAATCTCATGGACCATATTGCCGTCTACGGGCCGGACAATGACAAGCGGCTGACCGGCAAGCACGAAACCGCGCCCTGGAACAAATTCAGCTATGGTGTGGCCGACCGTGGCGCTTCGGTGCGCGTGCCGCACTCGTTCATCAAAAACGACTACAAGGGCTATCTGGAAGACCGCCGCCCGAACTCGCAGGGCGACCCCTACGCCATCGCTTCACAGATCCTGAAGACAGTTGCCGAAGTTCCGACCGCCGCCAAGTCGGTGGCCGCCTAACTAAGCGTTCGACCGACGGAACGGATCCGGGGGGCGTCCGGGCTGCAACTTGATCCGCCAAGGCGCTTGGGCGCTTTGGCGGATCATTGCGTTTGACATCCGCCCTTTAAACCCGTTTCCCCGCCGTGCGAACCGCGTTAGATAGCGGGTGTATCCTGGTGGTTTTGGGGACGTGGGCTTTTGCTGGCGGGTTTTTACAAGGTCAGGTTCCAGGTCGATGACGCGGTCGGTCGCAGCGTGATGTACGCCAACGGCGGCAGCATGCTCGGCGGCAATTCGGCGTTCGCGCATTACGGCACCTATAGCGAGGCCGAAGGCGTCGTCACCTCGGAGATCACCAGCCACCGTCACAACGACGATCCCAACTACCAATCGCTGTTGGGATCCGACATTGCCACGATCGACGTTCGCGGCCGTGCGATTGGCGATATCTATCATTTCGAGGGCGGCTCGCCGCAGATGCCGGGCGCGGTGTTCCGTTCGGTCATGACCCCGATCGCCGACGAGATCGTGCCGCCGATCGATGCGGTCGGCGAGGGCGGCATTGTTAACGGGCTTTATTCCGTTCACATCCGGATGCTCGATGGCGTCGATGGCGGCCTGACCGGCGTGATGCTGCTGCATGACGGCCGCATCCTCGGCGGCGATGCGTTCTTCTACTATCTCGGCACCTATCGGTCGGCGAACGGCCGCTGGAGAGGCGAGATCCTTAATCAGGAGCATACGCCGGCCAAGAGCGAGCATCCGATCTTCGGCGGCCATGAGGTCGGCATCGGTTTTGCCGGCACCTGTGACACCAGCGGCGCGTTGCTGGAGGCGACCGCATTGGCGGGAAAGCGCAGTCTTCGCCTGACCGCGGTGCTCAAGCTGATGCGGCCGGCATAATGGCTGATCTGGTCCGGGTTCTTTCAACGCTGGCCCTGAAGGGCGCGGTTCTCGGCCTTGCCCCACGGTTCGAAGCGGAAGGCGGCACGCGCATGGACGCCGATTTCGCGCCGACGCTGGCGCTGCTGGAGCGCATGCGCGGCGGCGAGGCCGCCGATGTCGTGATCCTGACCAAGGAGGCGCTCGATGATCTCGCCGTCAAAGGTACCGTGGTCGCGGCGAGCTGCGCCGATCTGGCGCGCTCCTTTGTCGGCATCGCGGTGAAGGTTGGCGCTGCTCATCCCGATATCGCGACGGAAGCCGCCCTTCGGACGACGCTGCTCGGCGCCCGTTCGGTGGCCTATTCGCGCCTCGGCGCCAGCGGCATCTTCTTCGCGCAACTGATCGAGCGAATGGGCATCGCTGCCGAGATCAACGCCCGCGCCAAAATCATTCCGCAAGGCTTCACCGCCGAATTGCTCGTGTCTGATCGGGCGGATCTTGCGGTCCAGCAGATCAGCGAATTGAAGCTGGTCCGGGGTGTCGAGGTGATCGGACCGATACCGCGCGAGCTGCAAACCCCGGCGGTGTTTTCCGCCGGCCGTTTGGCGGCGTCCAGCAACGCGGCGCCATCCGACCGGCTGCTAAAATTCCTGGCCTCGTCCGAGGCGGCCCCGGCGCTGCGCGAGTCCGGTTTGGAGCCTTGGTTCAGTCCTTGATCAGGATGACGCCGGCGATCAGGAGCGCCGCGCCGGCGAGGCGTGACAGGCTGACCGGATGCGACGCCAGGCCGAAGGCGCCGAAATGGTCCAGCGCGATCGCGGCCGCCATCTGGCCCGCGACCACCAGCGCGATCAGGGTTGCCGCGCCGAGCGAGGGCAATAGCAGGATCATCAGCAGGATGAACACGCCGCCGAGGACCCCGCCCGACCAGGCCCACCACGGCGTATGGGCCACGACCTGCCACGAGGGCAGCCGTTCGCCGAGCGCGAACAGCACCACGATCATCGTCAGCAGCCCGACGAGATAGCTGACGAATCCCGCCCATGCAGGCGAGCTCAACGCGGTTCGCAGGGCGCCGTTCAGCACCTGTTGCACGGCTACGCTGATGCCGGCGCCGAGCGCGAGCGTGCACAGCAGTAAGGTCTGCACGGCGATCCTCCAATCGATTCGATCGCGCTATCCCCGATTTACGCGGCGCGAACCTCGGAGAGGAAGCGGTTGAACTGTCCGGCCAGATCGCGCGATTGCGACGACAATTGTTCGGCCGCGCCGAGCACCTGATTGGCGGCCGAGCCAGTGTCGTCAGCGGCGCGCTGCACGCCGGTAATGTTCGCGTTCACTTCCTGGGTACCGCGTGCGGCTTCCTGGACGCTGCGCGAGATTTCCCTGGTCGCCGAGCCCTGTTCCTCGATGGCGGAAGCAATCGCGATGCCGATCTGGTCGATCTCGGTGATGACATCGACCACGTTCTTGATCGCCATAACCGTCTCGTCGCTCGCGGCCTGAATTGCCGCGATCTGTTCCGATATTTCGGTGGTAGCCTTGGCGGTCTGGCCGGCCAGCGATTTGACCTCGGAGGCCACCACGGCAAACCCGCGTCCGGCGTCGCCGGCGCGCGCCGCTTCGATGGTCGCGTTCAGCGCCAAAAGGTTGGTCTGGGCTGCGATGCTCTGGATCAGCGTCACGACGTCGCCGATCTTCTGCGCGCCTTCGGCCAGCGAACGTGCGGTATCGCCGCTGCGGCGGGCGTTGTCGACCGCGCGCGCCGCGATCTCGGTGGATTGCGTGACCTGGCGTGCGATCTCCGAGATCGATGAGGTCAGTTCTTCGGTGGCGCTGGCGACCGCCTGCACGTTGGTCGAAGTTTGTTCGGAGGCGGCGGCCACTACTCCGGCCTGACGGTTGGTGGTCGACGCGGTCGAGGACATCGACTGCGCGGTGGTTTCCATCGTGGCGGAGGCGGTGGACAGCCCGCCGACCAGCTCGGTCACCTTGATTTCAAAGGCGCGGGTGAGATCGTCGAGCACGCGGGCACGCCGCATCTTGACCTCGTTCTCGGCTTCCTGCTCCGCGGTGAGGCGGTCGGCCTCGATCTTGTTGCGCTTGAACACGCCGACGGCAGCCGCCATCGCGCCGATCTCGTCGCTGCGGTCGGCGCCGGGAATTTCACCGGAGACGTCACCGCTGGCGAGTTGCGACATCGTCGCGGTGAGCTCGACGATCGGCTGGCAGACGCGGCGGCGGACCATGATCACGAGGCCGACGCTCGCAACCGCGACCGCGATGAGTCCCGCGAGCGCGATCAGGAAGCTGAAACGTGCGGAAGACCCGGCCTGCTCGAGGATCTGTTCGGCGTTACCATAGAAGGCATCGCGCACCTCGATGATCGAGCCGAGCCCCTTTTGCGACTCCACGAAGAAGACATTCTCGTCGTGCTCGTATTTACCACTGACGGCGCCTTCCTTGACCAGCTTCAATTCCTGGCCGAAGCGCCCGACATAGGCCTCGTTCAACTTCTCGAGCGTTGCCGCGACGTTGGCGGGGGTCGCCGGATTGCCGCGCAACTGCTGCAGCGACATCAGGATCTGATCGGACCGGCCCTGGGCGCGGCTCAGCTCCAGCTTCTCGGCCTCAGTCGCCACGCGCTTGAAACCGACGAGGTTCTTGTGGACGCTGGCGTTGTAGCCGCCGACGTCGCGCAAGGTCCAGGCGATGTTGGCGTAGCTGGCCTGCCGGTAGGCGTCGCCGTCGAGCTGGGCCATCTTGCGCACCTGCTCGTCGAGAAGCTTGGTGACGGCGGCGTTGAAGACGGCGTTGTCGGCGACGATTTTTCGGGCGGCGTCCTTGCGGGCCTCGGCCGGACCGTCGATCGCCTTGTCGATCGACTCGCGAAGTGCGCCGAATTTCTTGTTGAGCTCGTCTATTGCGCTGCCCACCGCGGCGCCATCGTCGAGCGTACCGGACAAGTCCTTGCGGATCGCGTTCATCTTGTCGCGCGCGCCGTCGGTCTGCTTGCGGTATTTGGAGTTGAGCTCCGCCCGCATCGCCGGGTCCACGACGGCGGCCCCGTAAAGGATGTTGGTGGAGAAGCCGCGCTCGGGATTCATATAGCGCGGTATTTCGCCCACCGCCCGGATCACTTCGAGACGGCTCTGGGCGACGGAAACCTTATCCATCGTCTGGTGTTTCGAAACGGCCACATAAACGGCGAGTCCGCCGCCGACGGTGGACAGGGAGACGATGGCGGCGGTCAGCAGGGTACCGATTTTCATGGGATTGGGCCGATCGAGAGGGGTAGAGGGGCAGAGCGCCTTACGGTAATCAGGTGTGCATTAAGGTCAGGTTTACGTTTGCGGGAATCCTGACCCGATACCGGCGCCACATCGCCGGGCTCGCCTCCCACCTTGACAGGATGATGCCATGAGCAGTCGCATTCTCGTATTTTACGGCTCCTACCGCTCCGACCGGATGGGCATTCGGCTGGCGCAGTTTATCGTCGAAGGCCTGCGCGGGCGCGGCGACGACGTCGAACTGATCGACGCCAAGGCGGTCGGCCTGCCGATGCTGGACCGGATGTACAAGGAATACCCGAAGGGCGAGGCGCCGGCGGCATTGGAAAAGCTCGCCGGCCAGATCCGCGACGCCGACGGGTTTGTCTTCATCACCGGCGAATATAATTGGGGCATCCAACCCGGCTTGAAAAATCTCACCGATCATTTCCTCGAGGAGTGGTTCTGGCGTCCCGCCGCGATTGCGAGCTATTCGGCGGGCCGCCTCGCAGGCGCCCGCGCCGCCACCGCCTGGCACGGAACGCTCTCCGAGATGGGCATGGTGGTGATCTCATCGACGATCGCGGTGGGATCCATTTCGCAAGCGTTGTCCGCCGACGGCCAACCGGCCGGCGAGGGCGGCAAGGCGCTGGCGCATGCGTTTCCGCGTTTCGCGGATGATCTGGCGTGGTGGATGGAGGCGGCGAAAGCGCAGCGGCAGAACAAGAAGCCGCCCTATTGATCGGTCGTGCCGGATGCCGACGGCGCTAGTTCTTCGCGCGAACAAACCCGGCGAGTTTGGTTTTCTGGGTCTCGCACCAGGTGGACATGCCGAGGCGCCGCTGGTCGAGGTCGGTTGTCTTGGTCGCCACGGCTACTTCCGACATCAGTCCGGCATCGCCACGCTCGCCCATCTTGCCGCCGGTGTGCATGAAGGCGATGGCCTTGCGAACCTGTTCGGTGGTTTCGCCCGGCAATTGCATCTCCTTCGCCTTTTGAACCAGATCCACATAGGCCACGTCCATGCCAGGACATTCCACCTTGGTGGCGAAAGCCTGCAGCACCATGGCCACGTACACCGACCGCGGCTCGGCCTGCGCCGGTGCGGCAAGGGCCATCAATCCCACGACGAAAAGACCATAGCGCATCGCCAACTCCTCATGTCAGGAGGGAAGACTAGCTCTGACATCATCACCGCGCAACCTCTGGCAGTGCTCTGGCAGTCAGAGACATGTTCAGTGGTTGACGTCGTCGTCGCTTGGGGGCCTGGACTCCCGATGCTTGCCGCCGCCAGAGCCGATCTCCTGGCATGGCACCGGCGTCCAGGATCCGTCGGGCGCCTTCTCGTAGGCGCTGCAGGCCGCCGCAGCAGACTTGTCTTCGGCCTTCTGTGCGCCGGAGGATTTCGCCAGCACGGGGGCCGACTGGATCGCCAACACCGCGATCGAACCCAACAGAATCCCGCTTGATTTCCGCATGTGAGACTCCTTTCTCCAGGCGAGCGATTCCAGAAGGAGATTGTGGTAATTGTTTGCCGCGGCCGTATGGCCCGATGACAGGTTCCGTGTTTTTTGCGAAGACGGAAGGCCCGACCTTGATACCCGGGTCGCGTGATAGCGCGCCGCTGTCATGATCCATGGAGCCGCCGACAGCATGAGCCTCTTGAACACTCCCTTCGATCCCGCCCGCGAGGCGGCTCTGGTCACCGGCGCGGGCAACGGCATCGGCCGCGCCATCGCGCAAGCCCTGGTCGGGGAGGGCGTGCGAACCGTGTTCGCCGACGTCAACCCGGATACGGTCGCCGATGCGATCAGGACGTCGCCGCGACCGGAGCTGGCGTTTGCCTTCGTCGGCGACCTCGCGGATCGCGCCGCCTGCGATGCGCTGCTGGCGCGGGCGCAATCGGCGGTCGGGCGGGTGACGCATTTCGTGCACAGCGCGTCGCCACCGCGGCGCGAAGCGGATCACGCCATGGCCGTCAGCGACGCGACATGGGCGCAGATGCATGCGGTCAATGTCGATGCCGGCTTTCACCTCGCGCGCGAACTGGCACGCCCGCTGATCGCAGCCAGGGAGCCCGGCTCGTTCCTGTTCCTGACCTCGCTGCACGCCGCCACGCCGCGTAATCTGCCGCACTACTCGACCTCCAAGGCCGCGCTCGCCATGCTGGTGAAGGAACTGGCCCGGACGTGGGGCCGCCACGGCATCCGCGTCAACGCGCTGGTACCCGGCGCCATCGCCGCCGGCGGTTTTGTTGCCGATCCGTCGCTGGCCAAACACATCCCGCTCGGCCGTCTCGGCCAGGCCACCGACCTCGCGCCGATGGCGCTGGCGGTGCTTTCGAACAAGGTGTCGGCCTATGTCACGGGGGCGGCCATCGTGACCGATGGCGGGCTGTCGCTGATGAACTGGTTCGATCCGCCTGAAACAGGCGATCTCTGAAAGAGCGGGGACGTTCGATGCCGATTCACATCTGCATCACTTGCGGGACCTCGTACCCGGAGACTCGCGAGCCGCCACGCCACTGCGCCATCTGCGAGGACGAGCGCCAGTACGTGCGGCCCGGTGGACAGACCTGGACAACGCCTGAAAGACTTGGTCGCGGGCACGTCAATGCCTGGCGGCAGTTGGAAACCAGCCTGTTCGAAATTCACACGTCGCCCCAATTCGGCATCGGCCAGCGCGCGCTGCTGTTCCGCACCAGCGAAGGCAACATCCTGTGGGACTGTCTCGCGCTGCTGGACGACGCCACCGAGGCGCTGATCCGCGCATTGGGCGGTCTGCGGGCGATCGCCATTTCGCACCCGCACTATTACACCTGCATGCAGGACTGGGCGGGCCGTTTTGATTGCCCGATCCATCTGCACACCGCGGATTCCGAATGGATCATGCGTCCGGATCCCGCGGTTCGCCCCTGGCACGGCGAGACAATGGAAATCGCTGACGGCGTGACGCTGCTCCGGCTCGGCGGTCACTTTCCGGGCGGCACCGTGCTGCATTGGGCCGATGGCGCCGAGGGACGCGGCATGATCCTGAGCGGGGATATCGTGCAGGTGGCGGCGGATCTTGGTCGCGTCTCGTTCCTCTGGAGCTATCCCAACATGATGCCGCTGTCAGGCACGACGGTGCGCCGCATCGCCGACACACTCGCAGCACGGAAGTTCGACCGGATCTACGGTGCGTTTCCGGGACGCCAGTTGATGAGCGGTGGCGCGCAGGCGGTGGAGCGATCGGCGACACGGTATGTCGAGCTGCTGAAGGGTGATCAGGCCTGAAGGGTTATCAGCGGTCGGGTAAGGTTCTCGTTGGGATATGAACTTGTCTGCTCTCCCACTTGTATGATAACCGGTCAACATGAGTTCAATCACCTCCGTTACCCGCGCTCCGCGCCTGTCCGACGAGGTCGCTCGCCAGCTTACCGCCGCGATCCGGGCCGGTGAATATGCGCCGGGCGCGCGGCTGCCGTCGGAGAAGGAACTGGCCGAGCGGTTCGAGGTCTCGCGGGTGGTGGTTCGCGAGGCGATGTCGCGGCTGAAATCGGATGAGCTGGTCGATACGCGGCAGGGGCTCGGGGCATTCGTTTCGGCCGAGCCGGGCAGGGGCCTGTTCCGGCTGGAGCCCGATCCGGCGATCGTCAAGGATCTGCACGACATCTTTCAGCTCCGCGTCGCGGTGGAGGGCGCCGCGGCCGGGCTGGCTGCCGTCCGTGCCAACCGCAGCGAGCTGGCGGCGATGCGCGCCTGTCTGCGCGAGATGAAAATATCCGTCGCGGGCCGACAGGACGATATTGAGGCCGACAATCGTTTTCACGCCACCATCGCCCGGGCCTCGCGCAATCCCTATTTCGACCGGTTCCTGACCTTTCTCGGCGCCAATTTGCATGGCGCCATCGCCAAGGCGCGCTTCAACACCGCCGCGCGCCACCCTACGAGCGTGCTGGCCGTGCAGGCCGAGCATGAGGCGGTATTCGCGGCGATCGAGCGGCGCGATGCATCGGCTGCGGAAGCGGCGATGCGCAGTCATCTGTCGGCGGCGATGGAGCGGCTCGGGCTCGGGCCATTCGCCGGTGCACGGTCATGAGCGCGACGCAGATCGAGCCTCCGGCCTGTCAGGGACCGAACCCGTTCGTCAGTCCGCCCGGCTTTGCCGTTCCTACCGATGCCTGCGACACCCATGCCCATGTGATCGGGCATGTGAACGGTCCTGCCGATCGCTTCCCCATGGTCGCCAGCCGCAGCTACACGCCGCCCCCGGCGTCGGAGGCCGCCTATCTCGGCATGCTCGATAGCCTTCACATGGCGCGTGGCGTGCTGGTCCAGATCAGCGTCTACGGCACTGACAACCGCTGCATGGTCGAGACGCTGAAGGCGCATCCCGAGCGGCTGCGCGGCGTCGCGGTGGTCGCGCCCGATGTCGCCGACGAAGAGCTCGAAGCGCTGCACGCGGCCGGCGTGCGCGGTATCCGTATCAACGTCCTGTTCGGCGGCGGCGTGGCGATCGACGAGATGGAACGGCTGGCCGCCCGCGTCGCGCCGCTCGGCTGGCATATCCAGCTCCTGATCGACGCGCGCAACCTGGCTGAACTCGGTCCGCGCATGATGAAGCTGCCGGTCGAATTCGTGATCGACCATATGGGCCATATGCCGGTGTCTTCGGGCGTCGATCATCCCGGCTTCCAGTGGATGCTGCGGCTGCTCGGTGAAGGCAAGGCGTGGACCAAACTGTCGGGCGCCTACCGCATCTCGCAGGCCGGGGCGCCGTTCCACGACACGGTTGATTTCGCGCAGGCGCTGGTTGCGGCCGCGCCAGAACGCTGCCTGTGGGGCTCGGACTGGCCGCATGTCTCGGTCGAAGGACCGATGTTCAATACCGGCGCACTGCTTGATTTGCTGCCGCTCTGGGTGCCGGAGGAGACGGTGCGCAAGCGCATCCTCGTCGACAACCCCGCGCGTCTCTACGGCTTTCCCACTGCGACCGCCGGCTGAACGGCGGCGCTTCTTTATCAACCGGAGGAGTTCTATCCATGGCTAGCCTGATCACCCGCCGCGCGCTCGCATGCGCCTTCACTGCTGTCGGAATAGTGCTCGCGAGCGCGCCGGCGTTCGCCCAGCAAAAGACCGTCATCAAGCTCGGCTGGACCACCGCCGACGGCGCGCAGGATCCCTATGCCACCGGCGCGCACGCCTTCAAGGAGCGCGTCGAGGCGGCTTCCGGCGGTCGCATCGAGGTCCAGCTTTATCCCAACCGGCAGCTCGGCGACGAGAAGCCGATGATCGAGGGTATGCGGCTCGGCACCGTCGATGCCGGCGTCATCACCAACGCGGTCATCGCCCAGATCGAGCCGGCGTTCCAGCTCAACGATCTGCCGTTCCTGTACGAGAACGAGGCGCAGGCCCAGCGCGTGCTCGACGGCCCGGTCGGCCAGAAGCTGGCGGCCAAGCTCGAAACCAAGGGCATCAAGCTGCTCGGCTGGATGGAAGGCGGCTTTCGCAACATGATCAACAATGTCCGCCCGGTCGAGAAGCCCGAAGACGTCAAGGGCGTGAAGTACCGCGTCATGCAGAACCCGGTCTTCATCGGCATGTTCTCGTCGCTCGGCGGCAACGCCGTGCCGATGGCCTGGGGCGAGACCTTCACCGCCGTGCAGCAGGGCGCCATCGACGGGCTGGAAATCCCGCTCGCGGTGATCGATCAGAACAAGTATTTCGAGGTGACGAAATATCTCTCGATCACCAATCACACCTACTCCGCCATTCCGCTGCTGATGTCGAAGCGCGCCTTCGACAAACTGCCTGACGACCTGAAGAAGGTGGTTGTCGATTCCGGCGTCGCCGCCACCAAGGCGCAGCGCGAGGCCGCCGGCGCCGCCGCCAAGGAAGTTGTCGCCAGGCTCGAGAAGGCCGGCATGAAGGTCAATCGCGTCAGCGACTTCAAGCCGTTCCGCGCCTCGGTGGAGAGCGTCTACGAGACCTTCAAGGCATCGATCGGACCCGATCTGATGAAGGAAGCGGCCGCCGCCAAACAGTAACGACCTGGCACCCCACGGGCCCGCAGCCATGGATAGTCCCGCCCTGCGCGGCGTCGAACGCGCCATCGCGTTCGTCGCCGGCGCCTTGAAGTGGAGCCTGATCGCGGCCACCGCGATCATGGTCGGCTGCATCGCGCTGCAGGTGGTGATGCGCTATGTGTTCGGCCGCACCCCGTCCTGGACGGAGGAACTCGCGGTATTGATGTTTTCGTGGTCGGTGATGGGCGGGCTCGCATTCGGCGTGCGGGAGGGCTTCCATGTCCGGCTCGATGCCCTGATCAACCTCGCTCCACCGGGCGGCCGTGCGTGGGCGGAGCGGGCGATCGACGCGTTGACGGCGGTGTTCGGCTTCTATCTCGCATGGTCGGGGCTGCGCTTCCTCGACATGACCGGAGGCTCGGTGTCGGCCGCCATCGGCTACCCGATCGAATTCCTGCATGCCCTGGCGCCGGTCGCGGGAGGGCTGATTGGACTGTTCGCGAGTTGGCGCATGCTGGCCGGCCCGCCGGCCGAACCGTTGCCGGAACCGGCGCCATGAGCGCCAGCATTCTGCTGCTCACCGCCGGCTTCGCCGGCCTCGTTACGCTCGGCATTCCCTTTGCCATCGCCATCGGCGTCATCGTCATGCTGGTGTTGACGGCGGTCGACATGGAGCCGGCCTTTCTCGCGCAGCAACTGGTCGCGGGATCGCAGTCTTTCAGCCT
>JBBQUA010000087.1:0-20571 GCA_038212905.1 Hyphomicrobiales bacterium | reverse complement strand
CATTGCCTGCTGGTGACCGGAGTGGCCGTCGGCTTCGCTCTGGAGATCCGGCTCGCCAACCGGGATGTCAAGCGGCTCGGGATGGCGGCAACCCTCCATGACATCGGCAAGGCCCGCATACCCTTGTCGATTCTCGACAAGCCCGGACGGCTCGACCCGGATGAAGAAGCTATCATGCGGCGCCATCCGGAGATTGGATACGAGTTGCTGAAGGATCTTCCCGGCATCAACCCGGAGATTCTCGATGGGGTGAGGCACCACCACGAATATCTTGATGGCTCCGGCTATCCCGATGCGCTGAAGGCGCCGGAGATTTCCGATCTGGTGAGATTGCTGACCATCTCCGACATCTTCGCTGCCCTGATCGAGTCGCGGTCCTACCGGCCCGCGATGTCGCGCGAAAGCGCCTACAAGATCCTGTGCGGGATGGAGGGGAAACTGGAGCAGTCGCTGCTGAAGGCATTCCGGACGGTAGCGCTCTTGGCGTGACCGATGCAGTGAACGTAGGGTGGGCAAAGCTTCCGGCGTAGCTCGAAGAGCGAGGGCGGAAGCGTGCCCACCGATTCATTGTTCGGAGCAAATGGTGGGCACGGCGTAAGGGCGCCTTTGCCCACCTTACAAAATCTACGTCGCCAGCCGTTCCAGCAAATCGTGCACGACGCCCTCCAGCAAATCGAGCTTGTAGCCCGTCATCGGCAACGGGTTTGCGCCTGATGTCGCCTGCCGTGCCGCTTCCGCAATCAGCGCCGCGCTGGCCGGCCTGCCCAGCAAGGCGGCCTCGCACGCCGCGAGGCGGAGCGGGACCGGCGCGATGCCGCCGGCGGTGAGGCGGATGAACTGGAAGGTGCCTGACTTCACGACGGCGCGGGCGCACACTTCGGCCAACGGCCATTCGGCGTGACTGCGACTGATGGCGCGCTTGTAGAGCGCGCGCTCGCCCGGCAGCGGTGCGGGCAGTTCGATGCTGCGGATCATTTCGTCCGATGCGAGCGCATGATCGGACGTCCCGTTGGAGCCATCTCCCAGCAGTTCGCCGATCGAAATCGCCGGCCGTTGGCTGGTGACGATGCTGGCATCATAGGCGAGCAGGGCGGCCGCCATGGTGGACGGATGCGGCGCCACGCAGGGGCCGAGATCGAAGGCGACGCTGTAGAGGTGATTGCCCGCGCGCGCCGGGCAATCACTGCCGCCCTTCTTGAGGCAGGCGATATGCGGATCGCGGAAATACCAGCAGCGCGAACGCTGCGCGAGGTTGCCGCCGAGTGTGGCCAAATGGCGGACCTGCGGCGTGGCGAGACCCAATGCGGAAGCCGCAATGCCGGGATAGGTGGTCGCGATGCGCGGGTCGGCGGCGACAGCGGCGATAGAGGTGAACGTGCCGATGGTTGCGGCGCCGTCCGCGCCCCATGTCACGCCGATCGTATCGGGTGCTGCCGCGAGATCGATCAGCGGTCCCTGTGAGACGCCGCTGCGCCGCCTTTCACTGAGGTCGGTGCCGGCGGCGCGGAATTCGGCGTGAGGAACGGAAGCCGTCATCGATGCTGAGGTCATGCTGCGGTCCTCCCTTTGAATGCCGATATCAGGCGGTCGGGGCGGATCGGAATCTCGGTCAGCCTGATCCCGGTGGCGTTGAAGATGGCGTTGGCCAGCGCCGGCGATGTCGGCACCGTCGCCACTTCGCCGATTCCGACGCTGCCGCCGAGCACATGATCAAAACCGGCCTCGTCGAAATGCACTGATATCGCGGGCGTGTCGGCAATGCCGGGAATGCGGTAATCCTCCATCCCCGCGCTGAGCACGGTACCGCTGCGCGGATCGGTTTCGCGCGCTTCATACAGCGCATAGCCGAGGCCCTGGATCACCGAGCCCGCCGCCTGGCTGCGCGCCAGCGCAGGCGCGGCGATCTTGCCGACGGCAATGCCGGTATGGACGTTGAGCACGCGGACATGGCCGAGCCAGGTGTCGACTTCCACCTCGATCACCTGCACCGAACTCGGCACGCCGGCGCCGACCGCCAGATTGGAAAAGCGCCGCAGCATCCAGCCGAAGATCATGCCCATAAAACCCGCTTCCTTCAGCGGCGAGCGCACGCCGGGAGCGGTCGGCCTGGAGTCTTCGGGACGTACGCTGGCGACGCTGAGATCGGGCGAGGCCGCGATCATCTCCCGCCACGGCGCGTTGGAGCCGGGGACGGGCTTGCGCTTGGCATTCTGTTCGATCGCATCCTTCAGCTTCTGCACCGCCAGCAGGGTTGGCGGAATGACGGAAGCCGTGCTGCGGCTGCCGCCGGCGCCCGGTCCGACCGGCAGATCGGAATCGCCGATCCGCACGTCGACGTCGTGCGGCTCCAGTCCGAATTCTTGCGCCACCGTATTGGCGATCACGGTGCGGCTGCCCTGGCCGATGTCCTGCGTCGCGGTGCTCGCAATCAGGCGTCCGCCCTCTACCTTGAGTTCGATTTTCACGCCGGGCTGCCAGAGATAGAGCCAGTAGCCGGAGGCGACCCCGACGCCCCTGCGATAGCGGCCGGACTGCGCGGCTGACGGGTTCCGGTTGCGCCACAGATCGAGGCCGGCAGCCCAGTCATAGAGGCGCTGGCGGTTGGGGTTGGGATCCCAGCGTTTTCGCAGCGCGATCGGGTCGAGCTTCATCCGCACGGCGGCTTCGTCGATCGCCTGTTCCAGCGCGAATGCCATCGGCGGCCCACCCGGACCGCGGAACGGCGCGCCGGGCGGCAGGTTGCTGATGACGTCGTAATCGGCCAGCTCCTTGGCCTCCGCCGGATATATCAGGCGGGCGAGGGCGGCGAGCGTCGAGTTGGTCGCGGCCCCGGTGTCGGCATAGGCGGTGAGCGACAGCGCCTTGAGATCGCCCTGCTCGGACGGCAGCAGCGCGATTTTGATTTCCGTGGCCGGGCGGTAGCCGGCGACGGACAGTTCTTCATGCCGGTCATAGGCGATCCGGACCGGCGCTTGGGCTTCGCGCGCAAGATCAATCGCGGCAATGGTCTCCATGCCCAGCGTGCCCTTGGAGCCAAAGCCGCCGCCGACGTGATCGGCGATGACGCGGACCTTGTCATGGCCGAGCTTGTAGCGCCTGGCGATCAATTCCATGACGTGAAACACCGACTGCGTCGAGGCGTGCACGGTGAGCCGGTCGCCGTCGAAGCGCGCGACGGTGGCATGCGGCTCCAGACTGGTATGCGATTGCGTGCCGGTGCGGAATGTCGCCTCAACCAGCCACGGATTTTGCCGTTCGCGCGCGGCCGCGACCCAGCTTCTCGCTTTGCTGGCCTTGTGCGAAAACGCCGCGGACGGTCCGCGGACATTGCCGTTCCAGGCGGCCGGACCACCCGCGCCTTCCGAGACATTACCCGCTTTCTTGCGGCTGGATTTTTCGAACACCACGGGTGAATCGGGCTTTCGGGCGGCGTCCAGCCCGATCACCGACGGCAGGCGTTCGCTGGTCATCTTGATGGCGGCGATGGCCGCGTCGGCAGTCTTGCGGTCCTTTGCCGCAACGGCGGCAATGGGATCGCCGACGTAACGCACCATGCGGTCGTCGCCGAGCAGCGAGACCACCGCGCTGACCCCAGCAATCGCGCGGGCCGGCGCGAGATCGAGTTCGGTGATGCGGGCGTGCGCCAGCCGCGAGCGCAGGATGACGCCTTCCTGCTGCCCGTCGTGGCGGATATCGACGGTGTATTTGGCCGATCCCGTCACCTTGGCGCGCGCCTCGACACGCGGCGGGGCGAACTCGGTGCCGTCGAACTGGCCGGCGCAGGCCGCCGCCACCGCGTTGAAGATGCCGTCATAGGCGCCGCAGCGGCACAGGTGGCCCGACAATGCTGCACCGATCTCCTCGCGCGACGGGATCGCCGTCCCCTTGTCCTTGCGCCAGGAATCGCAAAACGCCGTCGCCTCGACCACAAAGCCCGGCGTACAGAACCCGCATTGCAGCGCGTCATGCGCCATGAAGGCCTTCTGCACCGGATGCAGTTGTGTCGCGCCGATGCCTTCCACCGTCGTCACCGAACTGTTGGCGGCGGCGCGCGCCGGCATCAGACAGCTCACGACCGGCGCGCCGTCCACCAGCACGGTGCAGGCGCCGCACACGCCGGCCCCGCACACCAGCTTGGTACCGGTCAGCGCGAGATCGTCCCGGATGACATCGACGAGAAGCGCATCGGGATCGTCGGGCAGGGGGGCGAGGCGACCGTTGATCGTCATTGAGTTCATTTGCGACCTCCAGATTTTTCGCGAACGGGTTTTTTCGGGACAGTCTTCTTCGTGGCGGACTTTGCCGGGGGCGGCTTCGGCAAGGGCATGACGGCGCCGGCAACCAGCATCCGCGCCATGGTGGTGAGCGCATCGACGAAGGCGTCAGCCGGCTGCATCCCCGGATGCGCGGACTTGACGCCGTTGATCGCCATCTCCAGGCATTGCGCCAGCTTTTTCGGCGTCATGCCCTCGGCAAGCGCGAGGCGCTGCTTGTGGCAGACCCGCTCGATCGTGGCCGCGCCATGGGCGGCGTAGAGCCCGGCATATTTCTGGTAGAGGTCGCGGGCCTGCAGCAAATGCTCGGAGAATAGCTCCTCGATATGGGGCGAGCCTTCGAACGACGCGATGAACTGCCGCAGCCGCGCGGAAACCCCGGCGACCAGAATATCGGCAAGGCCGCCGCCGGCTTTCTCCGCGGCGTTCGCCGCCGCGACCTCGGCGGCCATGGCATCCTCATGCACCCGTACGATGACGGCGCGGAACAGCGCTTCCCTGGACTTGAAATGGTGGTAGAGCGCCTGCCGCGTCAGGCCGGCGGCCTCGGCCGCCTGCTCGATCGACGAACGCCGGAAACCGTGCCGGCGAAAGACCGCCATGGCGGCATCGAGAATGCGGTCGCGTGGCTTCATTTGTCGATTTTGACAAAATAAGAAGAAGTGTCAAATAACGGATTCGTGTGACCGTCGACAGTCCGGACTCAATACATTATTAGGTAATGCTAATGTAATTGTCTGATAGGCCCGGGCATCACGCAGAGGTGACTTGCTTGTCGCTGCTCGCCTGACCAGAAAGCGCAAATGTATCGCTACCTCATCAATTTCAAGCGCGGAACGGCGAGCCGGCCAAAGGGCTGGCGGCGTTCCTTGCTTGCGCTGATGTGCATTCTGGCGATGTTTGCATCGTTCCCCCAGTCGGCCTTCGCACGCGCGCCCTCAAAGCCTGCTCAAGCGGCGTTCCTGCAGAGTCATTCGGTCAAGGGTGACAAGCCTTGCCAACGGGCGGTTCCAGGCGCGCTCGGAACGGCGTGCAGCGTCGGCGCTCTCGTGGGGTTGGAGATCAAGACGTCCACAGTGATGGAACCCTCGTGCGGCAATGTCGGCGTGGTGCCGTTCGCTGACAAGCTGCTCCATGTGCAGTGGCTTGCTGCTCCCCAGTTCAGGCCTCCGCGGATCGGCGCATAAGGTCGGCCTCGCGCTAACGCGATCATTGCGTCCATAGATCCCTTCGGAGACTTTTCATGACATCGCCGTTCGCCGCACTCCGTGCGGCGGCGCATCCGTGCCTTCGCGTTCTTTGCGCAGCCGGATTGACCGTCCTGTTGGCAGCTTGCAACCAGGCAACGCTCCAGCAGGCGTCGTATGCGCCGCCCCCGCCACCACCACAGTATCCCGCACTCACCGACAGCGCGTTTAAAATTCCCGCGGTCGAAGCGGAAACGATAGACCCGAAATACGTCAAACGACGCGTCCGCTACGCGACACAGCATCCACCCGGCACCATCGTCGTCGACCCCTACGCCAGGTACCTTTACCTCGTGCAGGAGGGCGGCTTTGCGATGCGTTACGGGGTAGGCGTGGGTCGTGACGGGTTTGGATGGTCCGGCGCGGCAGACATACGCCGAAAAGCACAGTGGCCGACATGGACGCCGCCATCGGCCATGATCGCCCGGCAGCCCGAACTGAAAAAGTACCGCGCGGGCATGGGCGCGGGGATCGAAAATCCACTCGGTGCGCGAGCGCTGTACTTGTACCAGAACGGCAAGGACACGCTGTTTCGTATTCACGGGACCAACGAACCCGAAAGCATCGGCAAGAACGTTTCGAGCGGATGCATACGGCTATTGAATCAGGACGTGATCGATCTCTTCGATCGGGTGCCGATCGGGTCCAGGGTGGTTGTTCTATCCGAACAGGAAGCCCGTGCGGCCTCTTCATTGGAAGCCAGTCTCCGCACCAAAGCGCAGGTGTTGCGATGATGCGTCTCTTGTTTCGCGCTATCGCCGCGCTCGCGTTCATGTCCGCGGCTGCGCAAGGTCAGTCCTTCAGCTCAGCCGCGGTCCAGAAGCCCGATATCAAAGCTGAGCTACTGACAGGTCAAGTGGACGCCGGCGAATCGGACATCTGGATTGGCGTGCGCCTGACTCTCGGGCCGGGCTGGAAAACCTACTGGAAATCGCCCGGGGATGCCGGCTTTCCGACCGAGTTCGATTGGTCCGGCTCGTCGAATATCGTTGATGCGGAGGTAAGCTGGCCTGCACCATCCCGACTGTCTGTTCTGGGACTCGAAACGATAGGGTACGCCCATGACGTCCTGTTCCCGGTCAGGATCAAGCTTCGCGATCCAGCTGTCGAGACGCGCATCGGCCTGAAGCTCGTGATCTACGCCTGCAGTACCATCTGTGTTCGGGAAGAGCGTGTGCTTGCCGCCACTATCCATCCTGGCGCAAGCGGAGACTTCCAGGCAACTATCGATGCGTGGCGTTCCAGGGTGCCGCAGGCCGCGTCAAATGTGCTGTCGATTCTCTCGATCGAGCGGTCTCTAACGGGGCCGGCGTCGCTGCAGATCGAGATTGCTTCAACCAGGCCGCTCCTGGAGCCGGATGTCTTCGTCGAGAGCGATCCATCGCTAAGCGGTGCCAGGCCGGTCGTAACTTTCGATCGTGACAATCGGGCGACCCTGATCGTGAACCTGCCGGGCGAGACCGCGGAGAGCCTTCGAACGCGCCCGTTGACCGCAACCATTGTGTCCGGCAACTCGGCGGTGCTGGCGATGTCACCGGCGTCGCAGCCCGTCGGGGAACATGCAACAGGTTCGACAAGGCCGCAGCCCGCGGGCGAGGCTCCGGGCAGTATCCTCGCTCTCATCGGCATCGCGCTTGCCGGTGGGTTCATTCTGAATCTCATGCCCTGCGTGTTCCCCGTGCTCTCCCTTAAACTTCTTGGGTTCGTTCACGGCAGTGCCGCCGGTCGAGGCGAGATTCGCAAGAGCTTTGCGGCTTCCGCCGCGGGCATCATCGCGTCCTTTCTACTGCTCGCATTGGTGCTTGCCGGCATGAAAGTGGCTGGCGCCAGCGTCGGATGGGGTATCCAGTTTCAACAGCCCTTGTTTCTCGGCGGAATGGCCGTCGCACTTGCTATGTTCGCCGCGAACCAGTTCGGGCTGTTTGACGTCGCGGTATCGTCGGGCTTTCTCACGCGGATAACCGGTATCGCAGGCGGTACGTCAACGACGTCGCACTTCCTGAGCGGTTTCGTGGCCACGCTGCTGGCAACTCCCTGCTCGGCGCCGCTGGTCGGTACTGCCGTTGGTTTCGCGCTGTCGCAGGGGACCGCCGAAATACTCGCCATATTTGCAGCTCTCGGCATCGGAATGGCGTCGCCTTACCTCGTCGTGGCTGCCTTTCCTGCAATGACGAAAGTCATCCCGCGGCCCGGGCCGTGGCTGGCCAACGTCAAACGACTGTTTGGCGCCGCGCTGCTGGTAACGGCGGGCTGGTTGTTGCTGGTGCTTGGCGAAGTGTCCGGACGATTGCCTGCGATCTCCATCGCCGCCGCATTGGCCTCGGGATTCATCATCCTCGGTCTATCGAAGGGCATCATTACAAGAAAAATGGCCGGCGTGACGGCGACGGTCGCGACCATGGTCGTTGTGCTTGCTGCTATCGCGCTGCGGCCGCAAACGAACGACCGGGCTCAGATACCCTGGCGCACCTTCTCGAGCAGCGAGCTGCAAGCGGCGGTCGGCGCCGGACGCACCGTGTTCGTGGACGTTACGGCGGATTGGTGCATCACCTGCAAAATCAACAAGGCTCTCGTTATCGACAGGGGAGAGGTTGCGGGGCGTCTTTCTTCGGACGTCGTGCCGATGCGGGCCGACTGGACTAGGCCGGACGATGAAATCGCGAAGTTCATGCGTGCGCACGGCCGCTTCGGTATCCCGTTCAACATCGTCTTTGGCCCCGCCGCCCCGGACGGCATCGCCCTTTCGGAAATCCTGTCAACCTCGATTGTATCGGCAGCGTTCGATGCGGCCGTCTCAAATAGTCCTCATCAGAAAAAGGTCACACCATGAAAAAATACCTCGTCGCCGCCCTTGCCGCATTTACGCTTGCTCAGGGAGCGCTCATCAATGTTGTGCCGGGAGCCCGAGCCGAGAGCGCAGACGCCTTCCGGGAAAGCGTGCTCCGTGACCCGGACGTTCCGTCCATCGGCAATCCGCAGGGTGACATCACCATCGTGGAATACTTCGATTATCAGTGCCCCTACTGCAAGAAGGTCGCCCCCGAACTGGTCAGGATCGCCAAGGAGGACGGCAAGCTGCGCATCGTGATGAAGGATTGGCCGATCTTTGGCGGGGCCTCGCAATATGCGGCGAAAATGGTTCACGCCGCCAAATACCAGAACAAGTACCACGAGGCACACGCCGCGCTCATCGGCGCCAGCACGAAACTGAGCGAGGACGTCGTTCAAAAACTGCTTGGAGAGGCCGGTATCGATGTCGGTCGGGCGACGGGAGACATGGAAACCCATAAGCCGGCAATAGAAGCTCTGCTGGCCCGCAACAATGAGCAGGCGGAGGCCTTTGGTTTTCAAGGGACACCGGCCTTCATTATCGGGACATTCAGGGTGCCCGGGGTGCTGGATGCCGCCGGCTTCAGGCAAGCCATCGCCGATGCACGTTCGGCAGCGCGCAAGAAGAAGTAGAGCAATCCGGAAGTGCAGTGCCCGAAAGACAAATCCCGCCGCGGATCGCGCACCAGCAGGCAGCTGCTGGTGCGCCGATGCGTCTGCAAGCTTCCGTCGCCCCTCCGCCGGCCGGATTGCAGCGGTGTCGTACGGCAACCCGTTCACTGCCGATGCCGATAACGATAACGAATTCTTAAGCCTGATCTCGTTCTTTCCGGCGGAACTGGATCGAACAACCATTTCAACACCTCAAGACCCTACGCTTTTCACCAGAATGGTGCTTCTCCATCGGGCTCAGGCCTCGATCGTTGCAAGAGGTCATCAGGGCTGGACGATGAGCACACGCGATTACCCCTTGGTCGAAACCCCGGAGTTGCTGCTGGCAGCGCTCGAGCGGGCGAACGATGCCGTGGTGGTCGTCGATCGCGATCTTCGGGTGAGCTATTTCAACGCGGCGGCCGAACTCATCTGGGGGCTGGATCGCACCGAAGTACTCGGTGGTCATGTCAGCCGGCTGGGGCTCAAGGAACTGGCACAGCATGATGTCGCAACGCCGGCCTCAGGTCAGCTGGACGGCGACGTTGCGATCCGGGGAAACGACAACGAGATCAGGATCGCGCGCAAGGACGGCGCCCGGATTCGTGGCGCGCTGTCGCTGTCGCGGGTCGAGGTCGGCGGCCAGCAACGCACCATCGCCGTCGTGCGGGACATCACCACGGAGGTCGAACGGCGGGACAGGTTGGCGCTGCTCAATACGGTCGCCGACCGGACCAACCGCGCGGTTGTCGTCACCGATCACGAACTACGGATCATTTATGTCAACGCCGCGTTCACAGCGCTGTTCGGATACTCGCTCGAGGAAGCGAAGGGGCGGCGGGCCAACGAGTTGATGGTGGGCCGCCATACCGATCGCGGAACGCTGGCAAAGTTGCGGCGCTGGATCGGTGAGGAAGACGGCGGTGAGGAGGAAATCCTTGCCTACGACAAGCACGGCGACGAGATCTGGGTATCGGCCAACGTCAAGGCGTTCCGCGACGGGCGCGGGCGGGTCAGGCAGATGTTCGCTCTTCTGAGCGATATCAGCGAGACCAGGCAGTTGAGGTCGCTGCAGCAGTTGATCCTGAGCGCACTGGCCGATGAAGTCCCCATTGTCGATATCGCAGACCGGCTTTGCCGGCGCGTCGAGGTCATCGCGCCCGATGTCGTGTCCTCGCTGCTCCACATCGACGCTGGCGGAGTGATGCATCCGCTCGGCGGCCCCAGCCTGCCCGAAGACTATTCCCGGGCGCTGGAAGGCGTCGCGATAGGCCCGGATATCGGCTCATGCGGATCCGCGGCGTTTTACGGCAAGGCGGTGCTGGCAATGGATCTCGACACCGATCCACGCTGGCAGCCGTTCAAGGCCCTGCCGCTCGAGGCCGGCTTGCGGGCCTGCTGGTCGACGCCGATCAAGGGCAAGGACGGGCGCGTGATCGGCACCTTTGCCTTCTATTTCAAAGAGTGTCGCCCGCCCAGTCGCTGGCATCAACGCATTGTCGATGCCTGCGTGCATCTCGGCGCGCTGGCGATCGAACGCAAGGAGGCTCGGGCCCAGATCGCACGGCTCGCCTATTACGATACACTGACAGGCCTGCCGAACCGCGCGCGCCTGCGGGATTTGATTTCGGAAGCGACCGCGGCCTGTCCCGCCGGACAACACGTTGCGCTGGCGTTCCTCGATGTCGATAATTTCAAGGACGTCAACGATACGCTCGGACACTCGGCCGGCGATGAATTGCTGGTCGAGTTCGCGCAGCGCCTGCGCGCGCAGATTCAGCCGGGCGACATACTGGGGCGTCTGGGCGGCGACGAATTCGTGATCGTGCTGCCGAACCGTGACGCGGCGCAAGCCTCAACGGCCGCTTCGCGCATTACCGAAGCCTTGCTGCAGCCGTTGCGGATCGGGACCCGGCAGGTGCCGATGTCCGCCAGCATGGGCATCAGCATCTATCCTGACAATGCGACCGATATCGATACGCTGATACAGCAGGCCGACGCGGCCATGTACAAGGCCAAGCGGGCGGGCCGTTCCACCTATCGCTTCTTCAGCAACGACATGGACAGGCTCGCCGAGCAGCGGCTGGCCCACAGCGCGGCGCTGCGCAGCGCGATCGCAAGTGATGTCCTGAAGCTGCACTATCAGCCGCAGATCCGGACCAGCGATGGCGCCATCCATGGCGTGGAGGCGCTGGCGCGCTGGTATGATCCCGTGCTCGGCGAGGTCCCGCCCTCGAAGTTCATCCCGCTGGCCGAGGAGTGCGGATTGATCGAGCAGATCGGCCTGTGGGCGATGCGCGAAGCCTGCCGGCAAATGGCGGAGTGGCGCGAGGCCGGGCTGGATATCCCCTGCGTGGCGGTCAACCTGTCGCCCCTCAATTTCCAGAACCCGAACCTGGCATCGGTGGTCGCCGGGGTCCTCGCAGAGCATGGTCTGCCGCCGGAAGTACTCGTGCTCGAGATTACCGAGGGCGTGATCCTGAACGAGCGCTCGGTCGCGATCGAGACGATGAATACCCTGCGCGAACTTGGCGTAGGGCTGTCGTTGGACGACTTCGGCACCGGCTATTCGAGCCTCAGCCGGTTGGCGCATTTGCCCATTCGCGAGTTGAAGATCGACCGCAGTTTCATGCGGGATGTCGAAAGCGACCCCAGCGCGCGGGCGATCGTTACTGCCGTGGTTCGTGTCGGCCAGAGCCTGCAACTCACCGTCGTCGCCGAAGGCGTCGAAACCGAGGGACAGCGAAACTGGCTGGCGGAACTTGGATGCGACGTGATTCAGGGATTCCTCTACGCCCCGGCGCTGTCGCCGCCCGCGTTCGGGCGCTGGTTGCTCGAACATAGCGCCAGGCGAGCGAGTGCGATGCTGCGGATCGTCGGCCGGTCCTTGAACCCGCCCGCCGCGTCTTCACCGCGCGTCTCATCCACCAACGGGCTGGGTTAGCGTTCTCGTCCGTCCCTGTGAACGTCGAATCGCGCGCCGTCAGTTCAAGAACGCCTGCCGTTCAAATCTGTCGGCTCACCGGCGTCCGAACACGCCGCCAACCACGCCGCCGACCACGCCACCCACGACACCACCGATCGCGGCGATCGGGCCGCCGCCACCGCGGTGATGACGAGCGCTGCCGCGACGACGGGTCGAGCGATCGCCGACGCTGGCCTGCGCCGTCGAGGCGGACTCGCTCAGCAGCGCCTGATGCTGCGGCGTGTTGAGGAAACCGGTGGCGGGATAGTCGCGTGCCGCCTGCCAGCGGGTAATGACGGACCGGGTCTTTTCGTCGAACCTGCCATTGGCCCTGGTGTCGAAGCCGAGGCGGGTCAGCCGCCGCTGCACGTCGCGACGCTTGCGCTTGTCGAGGCCGATCCGATCCTCGGTTTCCCGAGTGGCTTCGTCGGAAAGAGTGGCCGGATCCGCGGATGCCGAGATGTCGCGTTTGGTCGTGCTCGGGCCTGCCTGGGCGGTATCTGCGCTGACGAAAATTCCCAGGGCCAACAATGCGAGGATCCAGACACGCATGGCCTATTCACCCCTGATCCCTGAAATCGTTCGAAAATTGTTCTCGCGGGGTAACAACTATCCGGATGGCTTGTTCCACGGCGCGGCCCGATTGTTGCACCGCAATCGACTGGGCGGTAGCGCGGCTGCAGCCGGGCGGCCCGCTGCCTACTCCACCACCGCGCACAAATACGTTTTCGGGATCTTGCGGTCGGCGGTGTAGCGATAATAGGACCGGTAGGTGAAGCCGTCATGCAGCGCCGGGGCCTCGGGATAGAATGCGCCATGATAGAAATTATGGGCCGGTCCGCCGCTGCAACGGTACGGAAACCATCCAACCCTGCCGGGCGAAGCCACGCCGTATTCGTGCGGAATGACCGGAACGAGGACCGGCCCGCGCTCACCGGCCTGCGCCAAAGGCGCGGCCATCGCAGCGACAACGGCGGCGGTCATCAAAGCCAATGCGTTTTTCATGAGCAGACCTCGCGGGCGCGGGTATGGGTATGCATCGAGGATTGTCGTCCCCGAATGTCGCCCTGTCCAGTCTCGACGAAGGAGGTTCGCCCTCAATCCCGCTTCGCCTGATACGCCGCCAGAAACATCCGCGTCGCGCTGCCGACCACTTCCGCGATGCGCTCGGCTGAAGGCGCGGGTGCGGCCTGGAACACGAACGGCATGAACAGCGAGGCCTGGCACATCTGCATGAACTGTGTTGCCGCCAGCTGGCAGTCTCCGATTTCGAGATCGCCGGATCGCACATGCGCCTCGAGATAGGCGGCGAGCTTGGCAATGGTGAGCGCCACCACATTTTTGTAGAAGCGGCGGCCGACCTCCGGCATCCGCTCGGCGATCGCCATTACCGTCCGGATCGCCGATCCGCCGCCCGGCCGGCACAACAGCTGGATATAGGCCTGGCCGAAATCCGTCAGCGTGGCAGTAACGTCGCGTTCGGGATCGAAATTGAACGCCATCTTGCCCTGTTCGAGCGATTCCTCCTCGACAATGGCTTCGAACAGCCGGCTCTTGTCGGCGAAGTAGACATACAGCGTGCCCTTGGAAACGCCGGCCGAGCGGGCAATCTCGCCCATGCTGGCGCCGTCGAAGCCCAGATCCATGAAAACCTTGCGTGCGCCGTCGACGATCTGACGGCGCTTCGAGGAATCCTCGTCGCCAACGAGCTGGAGTGGTGTGGGCTTCGCTGCAACCATTGGTTTAGCTTTTCCGGAAAGATTTGCCTGCTGGTGACGCTGCGGAAAGAAGCCGCATTGTAGGGTCTGACAATACTAATATGCATTGACCGAACCGTTCGGTCAATGTTAATTTATAGATCCGGTGAGGCGGAGCAGTCGATTTTCGGCGGCGCTTGCGTCGCAACATTGCAGTTGGGGAGGCCGTGATGGCCGCAGCGAGAGACCAGGCCGCACGCATTCTTCGTGCCGAACCGGATGTGGCGGAAGGTTCGCGCGACGTTCCGGGCGCTGCTGCCGACCAGCCGCGTTCGCTTGCCTCGGAAGAGCCGGCTGCTCGCCGCTCCGTCGAAGCGCCTGTTGGTCCAACAATCGACCAGCCAGCCGTCGCCGCCGACCCAGCCGCGCCGAAATCGGGCAAGCGCAAACTGGTCCTGATGGGCGTGGTCGCGCTGCTCGCGCTCGCCGCCGCCAGCTATGCCGTGTATTATGTTGTGATCGGCCGCTTCTACATCTCCACCGACGACGCCTATGTGCGCGCCAACAACACCACGCTCGGCGCCCGGGTATCCGGCCACGTCGCGGCCATCCTGCCCGGCGACAATTCCGTGGTCCGCGCCGGCGACGTGATCTTCCGGATCGACGACGGCGACTATCGCATCGCGGTCGATGCGGCGCGCAGCAAGATCGCGACCCAGCAGGCCACCATCGACCGCATCGGCCGCCAGGTTGCCGCGATGGAGAGCGCGGCCGAGCAGTCCAGGGCGCAACTCGCTTCGTCGGAAGCTTCCCTGAAGCGGGCCGGTCTCGATTTCGAGCGCCAGCAGGCGCTGAGCACAAGGGGATTTGCCTCGCGCGCCACGTTTGAAGTCTCGGAAGCCGGCCGCGACCAGGGCGTCGCCGCGGTGAAGTCGGCGCAATCCGCTTTTGACGCCGCGCGCGACAATGTCGAGGTGACCAAAGCGCAACAGAACGAGGCCCGCGCGCAGCTTGTGGAATTGCAGTCAACGCTGGCCAAGGCGCAGCGCGACCTCGACTTCACCGCGGTGCGCGCGCCGGTCGACGGCACCTTCTCCAACCGGATGGTCAACACCGGCGACTTCATCCAGGCCGGGCAGCGCCTCGGCAATCTGGTGCCGCTCAACAGCGTCTTCATCGACGCCAATTTCAAGGAGACGCAGCTGAAGCGGATCCGTCCCGGCCAGCCGGTGAGGATTTCGGTGGACGCCTACGGCCATCGCAAGTTCGCAGGCTTCGTCGACAGCATCTCGCCGGCCGCGGGCTCGGTGTTCACGCTGCTGCCGCCCGACAACGCCACCGGCAACTTCACCAAGATCGTGCAGCGGCTCCCGGTCCGCGTCCGCGTGCCGAAGGACGTCGCCAGGCAGAACCTGCTGCGCGCCGGCATGTCGGTCTATGTCACCGTCGATACCAACGAGGGCGCCGCCGACGCCGACAGCGAAGCCGACCTCGACGCGGCGCCGATGCTGCATCCGAAATGATCTGCGGCGACCGGGCGGCGCGCCCGATCGAAGAGCCCGTCCTGACCCGAGCTGAGCATGGCTGACGCGACCACCGCCCCGCCTTCGATGATGAGTGCCGCGGCCGTGTCGTCCGAGCGGATTCCGCCGCGGCGGCTGGTGGCGTTCCTCATCATGGTGTTCGGCATGTTCATGTCGATCCTGGACATCCAGATCGTCTCGGCCTCGCTCGCCGAGATCCAGGCCGGGCTGTCGGCGAGCTCATCCGAAGTGTCGTGGGTGCAGACCGCGTATCTGATCGCCGAGGTGATCGGGATCCCGCTGTCCGGCTTCCTGTCGCGGGCGTTCGGCACAAGGCTGTTGTTTGCGATCTCCGCCTCCGGCTTCACCATCGCAAGCTTCTTCTGCGGATTTGCCTCGACCATCGAGCAGATGATCGTGTGGCGCGCGATCCAGGGGTTCATGGGCGCCGGCATGATCCCCACCGTGTTCGCCTCCGCCTATACGGTGTTCCCGCGTTCGAAATTCTACATCGTCGGCCCGATCATCGGGCTGGTCGCCACCCTGGCGCCGACCATCGGCCCGACAGTCGGCGGAATCATCACCGACTGGATGTCCTGGCACTGGCTGTTCTTCATCAATATCGTGCCCGGCGTCGCCATCACCGTCGGCGTGCTGGCGCTGGTCGATTTCGACCAGCCGAACTTCAAGCTGCTGGAGCGGTTCGACTGGTGGGGCCTGGTCTTCATGGCCGGCTTTCTCGGAACGCTCGAATATGTGCTGGAGGAAGGGCCGCATTCGCAATGGCTGCAGGATACCTCGGTCGCGGTCTGCGCCGCGATCTGCGCGGTCTCCGCGATCGCGTTCTTCTGGCGCGTGCTGACGGTCGATGAACCGATCGTCGATATCAGGACCTTCACCGACCGAAATTTCGGCATCGGCTGCCTGATCTCGTTCTGCGTCGGCATCGGCCTGTACGGCCTCACCTATATGTATCCGCGTTATCTGGCGGAAGTGCGCGGCTACAGCGCGCTGATGATAGGCCAGACCATGTTCGTCTCCGGCGCCGCCATGTTCCTGACGGCGCCGATCGTGGGCCGGCTGATGGTCAAGGTCGATATGCGCCTGCTGATTGCCGCCGGCCTCGCTTTGTTCGCGCTCGGCTCCTGGCAGATGACATGGATTACCCGCGAACACGACTTCTACGAGCTGCTGGTGCCGCAGATCCTGCGCGGCGTCGGCATGATGTTCGCGATGGTACCGACCAACACCATTGCACTGGGGACGCTGGCCCCCGACCGGGTCAAGAACGCTTCGGGCCTGTTCAACCTGACGCGCAATCTCGGCGGCGCGCTCGGGCTCGCGGTCATCAATTCGGTGCTGAACCAGCGCACCGATCTGCATATCGCGCGGCTGCACGAACGGGTGACCTGGGGCAACGCCACCGCGACCGAGACGCTGAACATGCTCACCCAGCGCATGCAGGGCATGGGCGACGCCTCGCTGATGGCGCTGAAACAATTGTCCAATATCGTGCACCGCCAGGCGGTGGTGATGGGGTTCGGCGACGCCTTCTTCATCCTGACGGTGTTCTATTTCGGCCTCATCATGTTGCTGATGTTCCTGAAGAAGCCCGCCGGCCTGCTGTCGGATCCCGGACATTGAGCGCGATCACGCGCTTGTCATGTTGCCAAACCTCCGAGACGCATTTATAACCGGCGCATTGTGGCTCGCACCGGGGAGATTTGCATGATTTCGATGTATTCGCAGATCGCGCCCTCGCGTCCGCAGCTTTTTTGGGATGCATGCGCGACCCTCTGAGGTCCGTTTCCGCCAGCATCGATCGGGCCTGATTTCCCGGTTCTACCAACTCCCCAGTCTGCCCTGAATTCATTCAACGATGCGCGCGCATCGCCCAATGCCGCCGCGCGTCAAAACCGGAGCCGGTCCGCGCCTGCGCGCATCCGGATGAGACCCCATGAAGGACTTAACCCAGGGCTCCATCGCGAGCCATATCGCGGTGATGGCGCCGCAGATCTTCGCCGGCATGATCATGATGATGCTGTGCGGGCTGATCGATCTGTATTTTGTCGCGGGCCTCGGCGACGCGGCGATTGCAGGCGTTGGCGCCGCGGGCAATGTCGGCTTCCTGATCAACGCGCTGACCCAAATCCTGAGCGTCGGCACCGTGTCGCTGATCTCGCAGGCGGTGGGTCGCAAGGACCGAGCCGACGCCAATCTGGTATTCAACCAGTCGCTGGGTCTATCGGCGGCATTCACCTTGTTCACGCTGATTGCAGGATGCCTGATGGCGCGCAGCTACATGCGGTCCATTGCCGCCGACGATGCCGTGATCGAGGCGGGCACCCTTTATCTGCTGTGGTTCATGCCGGCGCTGGCGCTGCAGTTCGTCGCGCTGGTGATGGGCTCTGCGCTGCGCGGCACCGGCATCGTGCGTCCCACCGTGATCGTGCAGACCACCACGGTGATCATCAACATGCTGCTTGCGCCGGTTCTGATCTCGGGCTGGGGCACGGGCCTGGCGCTGGGCGTTGCCGGCGCCGGTCTGGCGAGCACGATCGCGGTTGCGATCGGCGTGGCGATGATGTGGATCTATTTCCATCGCTACGAGCACTACGTTGCCATCAACAGCGCATTGTGGCGTCCGCAACTGACGCAATGGAAGCGCATATTGGGCATCGGGCTGCCGGCCGGAGGCGAGTTCGCGATCATATTCCTCAATATGGCGGTGATCTATTTCGCGTTGCGGCATTTCGGCGCCGCGGCTCAGGCGGGCTTCGGCATCGGCTCGCGGCTGCTTGGCGTCATTCATATGCCGGGGATATCGATTGCGCTGGCGGCCGGCGCCATCGCCGGGCAGAATTTTGGCGCCGGCAACAGCGAGCGTGTGAGAAGGACGTTCAGGACGGTGTTGCTGTTGGTCACCGCCGTGATGATCGGCTTCACGATACCGGCGCAATGGCATCCGGAGTTCTTCCTCGGCGGCTTTACCGAAGATGCGCAGACGGTCGCGGTCGGCGCGCTGTTCCTGCGCATGGTCTCGCTGAACGGTGTCGCGCAAGGGGTAAATTTCGTTTGCTCGAGCATGTTTCAGGGACTGGGCAACACCAGGCCGGTGCTGCTCAGCTCCGGTGTGCGGCTGCTGACCAATACGTTGCCCCTGATCTTTCTGTCCGAAATGCCCGGCTTCCGGATCGAGCACGCCTGGTATTTGTCGATCGTCACGACCACGCTGCAGGCCGGGTTGAGCTTTTGGTTACTGCGCCGGGAATTCAGGAAACGGCTGCGGCCATCAGCGAAATCAAGCGGAGAATGACGCCATGACCGCTCGCAGCAAACAGCGCCCCGCCGCGATCCGCGTGGTGATTCCGTTCGTGTTCCGCCACTGGCTCGCCCAGCCGGTGCGGGCGGCGATGGTGGCCGGCGGCCTGCTGGGCGCGACCGTCGCCGACCTGTTCATGCCGCTGTTCTCGGGACAGCTGGTCGATGCGCTGACCAAAGGCGCCGCCGATCCGGCCGCGCAGCGCGCGGCGCTGATCGCCTTTGGCGCCATCGTGGCGCTCGGCCTGGTCTCGATGGTGCTGCGGCTGGCCGGGCTGCATGCGATCGTGCCGTTCACGCTCAAGATCATGTCCGACGTGTCGCGCGACGCCTTCATGCGGGTGCAGCGCTTCTCGACCGACTGGCACGCCAACAGCTTTGCCGGCTCGACCGTGCGCAAGGTTACGCGAGGCATGTGGGCGCTCGACCTGTTGAACGACACCATCCTGATGGCGCTGCTGCCGTCGCTGGCGGTGCTGCTGGGATCGATGATCCTGCTCGGACTGCACTGGACCTCGCTCGGCGCCGTGATCGCGGTGGGGGCGCTGGTCTATGTGTCGATGACCGTCTGGTTCTCGACGCGCTATATCGCGCCGGCCGCGCGCGTCTCCAACGCCTGGGACACCAGGGTCGGCGGCACGCTGGCCGATGCCCTGACCTGCAACGCGGTGGTGAAATCGTTCGGCGCCGAGGCGCGCGAGGACGTCCGGCTCGCGCGCGTCATCGCGCGGTGGCGGCGGAGGGTGCGCCGGACCTGGCTGCGCTACAACTACACCTCGACGGCGCAGCTCGCGGTGCTGCTGTGCCTGCGCGGTTCCGTGATCGGCGGCGCGCTGCTGCTGTGGATCGCCGGCCGGGCGACGCCGGGCGACGTCACCTATGTGCTGACCAGTTATTACATCATCCACGCCTATCTGCGCGATGTCGGCATGCACATCAACAATCTGCAGCGGTCGGTCAACGACATGGAGGAACTCGTCGCCATCCATGACGAGCCGATCGGCATCGCCGACGCCGCGGATGCGAAAGCCATCGACATCCAGGGCGGACGCATCGCGTTCGACGACGTGACCTTCCATTACGGCGGCCACCGCGAACCGCTGTATGACGGCCTGTCGGTCGACATCCGCGCCGGCGAACGCGTCGGCCTGGTCGGCCGCTCCGGTTCCGGCAAGACCACTTTCGTCAAGCTGGTGCAGCGGCTGTACGACGTCTCCGGCGGAAAAATCCTGATCGACTGTCAGGATATCGCGCAGGCGACGCAGCAATCGCTGCGCAGCCAGATCGCGATCGTGCAACAGGACCCGATCCTGTTTCATCGCTCCTTGGCCGAGAACATCGCCTATGGCCGGCCCGGCGCCAGCACGGCCGCGATCGAACAGGCGGCGCGGCTCGCGAACGCCCATGAGTTCATCCTGCGGCTGCCGAAGGGCTATGGCACGCTGGTCGGCGAACGCGGCGTCAAGCTGTCAGGCGGCGAGCGGCAGCGTGTCGCGCTGGCGCGCGCGTTCCTTGCCGATGCGCCGGTCTTGATCCTCGACGAGGCGACTTCCAGCCTCGATTCGGAATCCGAGGCGCTGATCCAGCAGGCGATGGAACGGCTGATGAAGGGCCGCACCTCGATCGTGATCGCGCACCGGCTGTCGACGGTGCGCAGCCTCGACCGGATATTGGTTTTCGATCGCGGCGAGATCGTCGAGCAGGGTACCCACGCTTCGCTGGCCGGCCGGCCCGCGGGAATCTATCGCGGGCTGTTCGAACGGCAGGCCACCGAGTTTGGCCGGATCTCGGCGGCGGAATAGCCGGTTGCGGCATTGCGGCGCCTTGGCCGCTTGCGCTAGGTAGTCGTGAACTGTCTCGTGAAACGTCTTGGGCGCGCAGGGAACCAGGGGATGACCGAAGCTGTGAGAAGAGAGCCGGGCAGTTCCTGGCTCTCCCGCGTTGTTTCGCGCTGGCGCGATCCGGCCGCGCACATCCTCAACGTCGACCTGCTGACGGTGCTGATCGCAATCCTGTTGCCGTGGTCGACCACCGGCGTCGTCATCGCCGCGGTGCTCTGGCTGA